>NZ_JBISBW010000010.1:0-38463 GCF_044392165.1 Cellulomonas sp. P22 | reverse complement strand
CCGGGGCCCTCGCTCAGCGCGTCACCAGGTGCTGTCCGAGCGGATGACCACGTCCGAGCCGCCGTCGACGAAGACGACCTGCCCGCACAGGTGCGTGTTCTCCTCGCTCACGAGCCAGGCGAGCAGCCTCGCCGGGACGTCGGGGGTCATGAACCCGCCGAGCGGCATCGGCACCGTCGCGGCGATCGCCGCACGGTCCTCCTCGGTGGTGAGCATCCCCTGGGTCATGGGGGTCACCACGACCCCCGGGCCGATCGCGTTGAGCGGGATCCCCGCACCGGCCCACCCGGGCTCGGAGGCGTTGCGCCGCAGCCAGCGGCTGAGCGCGACCTTGGAGCTCGAGTACACGAGGTGCCCCTGGTCGCCGCTCACGAGCTCCGCGGCGCGGGCGAGCGACTTCGCCTCGTCGCCCGCGAGCATCGCGTCGACGAGCACCGTGTCGCACGGGTGCAGGCTCGCCATCGAGCTCGTGGCGACGGCCCGCGGCGCGGTGGATCCGGTGAGCAGCGGACGCAGGCCCTCGAGGGTCGCGAGCGCCCCGAAGTAGTTGACGGCGACCGTGGCCGGGAGCGGGAGGGCCAGCCCGGCGTTCGCGACGATCGCGTCGATCTGCCCGCCGCTGAGCGTACGGACCTGCTCCACGAGGCCGGCGCGTCCCGCGACGGTGGTGAGGTCGACCTCGACGTCGGCGTCGTGCAGGTCGACCCCGATCACGCGCTCACCGCGCGCTTCGAGGATCTGTCGGGTGGCCTGGCCGATTCCGGAGGCCGAACCGGTGATGACGACGGTGCGCATCAGAACTCCCTCGACGGGGGGCCCAGCGCCGTTGCCAGGCCGTTGCTCCCGACGCTACGGAGCGCGCCCGCAGGCGGCATCGGACCTTTGTCCCGGGGATCTCCGGGGAATGCCCGCGGCACCACGCAGGGTGCCGCGGGCCGACCTCACCGGAGGTCGCCGCCTGGGTTCACCAGGTGCTGTCGCCGCGCATCACGACGTCGGTGCCGCCGTCGATGAAGATGACCTGACCGCACAGGTGCGTGTTCTCGGGGCTGACGAGCCAGGCGAACAGCGCAGCGGCCGACTCGGCAGGCATGTAGCCGTTGAGCGGCATGGGCACGTTCGACGAGACCATGTCGCGACCCTTGTCGGTGCCGAGCATGTCGGCCGTCATCGCCGTCAGCACGACTCCGGGGGCGATCGCGTTGAGCGGGATGCCCGCACCGGCCCACTCGGGCGTCGGGGCGTTGCGCCGCAGCCAGCGGCTGAGCGCGCCCTTGCTGCTCGGGTAGATGAAGCCCTTCGGGCCGTTCTCGGTGAGCTCGACCGCGCGGGCCATGGCCTTGGCCTCGTCACCGGCGAGCGCGGCCTCGACGAGCAGGTCGTCGGGCTGGCGCAGGCTCGCCATCGAGCTCGTGGTCACGGCGCGCGGGGCGTCCGAGCCGGCCAGGAACGGGCGCAGGCCCTCGAGCGTCGCGACGGCGCCGAAGTAGTTGACAGCCATGGTCAGCGGGATCTCGTGCGAGAGGCCCGCGTTGGCCACGATTCCGTCGATCTTGCCGCCGGTGAGGTCCCCGACGCCCTCGACGAGCGCGGTGCGGCCGTCGGTGGTGCTCAGGTCGACGGTGACGTCGGCGTCGTGCAGGTCGACCCCGACCACGCGGTCACCGCGTGACTCGAGGAGCTCCTTGGTGGCCCGGCCTATCCCCGAGGCCGCGCCCGTGACGACGATTGTGCGCATGCTGACTCCTTGGTCCAGACCCGGCACGTGCCGGGCCCTGCGACGCTACGCCGGAGTTCTGGGACCAAGGGCCTACCGGCGGCGCGCGGCGCAGCGCCGGGGCGCACCCCGACGCGGTCGCCCGACCGCGCCCCGCCCCTCCACCAGGCGCCTGACCTGCGCGTCAGCTCCGCGCGGCAGCGTCGGCCGCAGCGAACACCTCACGCAGCACCGTGAGGAACGTCTCTCTCGCCTCGCGGCGCACGCTGCGCCCCACGCCGGAGACCTGCACGGTGCTGACCTGCGGTCCGAGCAGCGAACGGACCCGTTCGAGGTCCTCGGGTGCCACGAGCGACCCGTGCTCGGGCTCGCCCACGAGCACGGTGACGGGCATGTGCAGGGCGTCGAGCTCGCCGACCCAGTCGCGGCCGCGCCACTCCTGGACGCGCTCCGCGAGCCGCTGGTCCACGCTCTGCTTCGCGTGCACCCAGGGCAGCAGCTCGTCCTCGGGCCACGTCGGGTGCTCGGCGCGGGCCCGCTCGAGCAGCGTGCCCGCGTCGGCGCCCGCGAAGGACTCCAGGTACGGCGGCAGGAACTCGGGCACGCCGTCGGCTCCCGTGGCCTCCGTGCGCCACGCGGGGTCCTCGAGCACGAGGGCCGCGACGAGGGCGGGCTCGGTGAGCGCGACCTCCTCGGCGATGAGCGCCCCGAGCCCGTGCCCGACGACCACCACGGGGCGCCGGACGACCTCGCGCAGCACCGACACGACGTCGGACGCGAGCGCGCCCACCGTGAACGGCTCGGGTGACAGCGGGGTGTTCCCGTGGCCGCGAGCGTCGAGCGTGACCACGAGCCGGTCGGCCGCGAGCGGCTCGAGCAGCGGCGCGAAGACCTCGCTCGAGTCGGTGACGCTGTGCAGCAGCAGCGCGGGGGTCTTGGGCAGGCTGTGCGAGCCGTACGACGACCACGAGATGTCGCCGAGGCGCCCGTAGGCCGTCGTCGGCCCGCGGTTCACCGGGCCGTCCCGTCGACGGCGTGCGGCTCGATCGCGTCGAGCTCGGCCGCCGTGAGCGGCGGGGCGCTGAGCGCGGCGACGTTGTCCTCGAGCTGGCTGACCGAGCTCGCACCGATCACGGCGGACGTGACGCGCGCGTCGCGGAGCACCCACGACAGGGCGAGCTGCGCGAGCGACTGCCCACGTCCGCGCGCGATGTCGTCGAGCGCCCGGGCCCGCGCGAGGTACGTCGCGTCGATGCGCTCGGGCGTCAGGAAGTGGCCGACGGCGGCGCGCGACCCGCTCGGCACCTCACCCGAGAGGTAGCGGCTCGTGAGCAGACCCTGGGCGAGCGGGGAGAACACGATCATGCCGATGCCGAGGTCGCCGACCACGTCGAGCAGGGCCTCGCCGTCATCGCCCTCGGGCTGCTCGACGTGCCGGTTGAACATCGAGTAGGAGGGCTGGTGGATGAGCAGCGGGGTGCCGAGCTCCGCGAGCACGCGCTTCGCCTCACGGGTCTGCGACGGGCTGTAGTTGGAGATGCCCGCGTACAGCGCCTTGCCGCTCGTCACGGCGGTGTGCAGCGCCCCCATGGTCTCCTCGAGCGGCACGCTCGGATCGGGCCGGTGGGAGTAGAAGATGTCGACGTAGTCGACGCCCAGGCGCCCGAGCGACTGGTCGAGCGACGCCAGCAGGTACTTGCGCGAGCCGCCGTCGCCGTAGGGGCCGGGCCACATGTCGTAGCCGGCCTTGGACGAGATGACGATCTCGTCGCGGTAGGGGCGCAGGTCACGGGCCAGGTGCCGACCGAAGTTCTCCTCGGCCGAGCCGTAGGGCGGGCCGTAGTTGTTCGCCAGGTCGAAGTGCGTGATGCCCAGGTCGAACGCCCGGCGCAGGATGTCGCGCTGGGTGTCGAACGGCGTCGTGTCGCCGAAGTTGTGCCACAGCCCCAGCGACAGCGCGGGCAGGTCGAGCCCGCTGCGGCCCGCACGACGGTAGGCCATCGCGTCGTACCGGTCGTCGGCGGCCCGGTACAGGGACGGTGCAGACATCAGCTTCCTCTCGCAGGGCCCGGCTCCGCCGCGGGCGCATCTCGATCACTTTACGGCGGTGGGAGGATCACCCGGTGATGCACCTCGCCTTCTTCGAGCCCCGGATCCCGGGCAACACCGGCAGCGCGATCCGTCTGGCAGCTGCGACCGGGGCGACGCTCCACCTGGTCGAGCCGCTCGGTTTCGACCTGTCCGAGCCCAAGCTGCGGCGCGCCGGTCTGGACTACCACGACCTCGCGCACGTGGTGGTGCACCCCGATCTCGAGGACCTGCTGGCGTCGCTGCCGCAGTCCCGGGTGCTGGCGTTCACGACCCACACGACCACCCGGCACACGGACGTGGAGTACAGCGACGACGACGTGCTGCTGTTCGGGCCCGAGCCGACCGGGCTCCCCCCGGAGGTGCTCGCCCACCCGCGGGTCACCGGCCAGGTGCGCATCCCGATGCTCGCGGGGCGCCGGTCGCTCAACCTGTCGAACGCGGCGGCCATCGCGGCGTACGAGGTGTGGCGGCAGCGCGGCTTCGACGGCGGCGAGTGACGTCCGGAAGGTGACGTCCGACGCCGCCGTCACCGGCGGCAGGGGTGTGACGACGTCGAGCCTCTCGACGTCACCAAGTTGCCCGAGGGGACCATTGCCTGATGCAAGCATCTCTGATAAATTGCCTCTAGCAACTATTGAGAGGCGTGCCCCCGACCTGTGTCTACCGACGAGTCCACCGACCTGACCTACCGCACGCTCCTGGCCGCGATCGAGCGGCTCGCCAGGGTCCAGCGAGAGGTCGGCTCGCACATCGCGCGAGAGGCGGGACTCACCCGGGCGGCACTGGGCATGGTGCGCATCCTCGAACGGTGCGGCGAGCTGCCCATCAGCGAGATCGCCACCCATCTGCGTGTCGACCTGTCGGTCGCGAGCCGGCAGGTCAGCGCCCTCGTGGACGCCGGCCTGGTCGACCGCGCGCCCTCCGACCAGCCGGGCTGCGACCGGCGGGTACGCACCGTGCGCCTGACCGCCGCCGGGCACGAGCTCGCGCGGACGAGCGTCCGCACGCTCGACCGGCAGGCCGCCGAGGCGTTTGCCGGGTGGACCGCCGACGAGATCGTCGCCGCGACCGAGGCCGTGGACCGGATCGCGGCCGCGGTCGGGAGCACTCCGCACCCGCACGCCTCGTGCCGGCGGCTCGCAGCACCGACCCAGGACACGACGACGGACCCCGCCGCCGCGCCCAGCACCACCTGACCGCACAGCACCATCAGCACCACCCGCACCGCCGCACAGCACCACCGCACAGCAGCGTCGGCCCCGCCGCACGCACCCCGCCTGCCGCCGACGCCGGGCTCCACCCCACCAGCACCGAAGGACCGAGCACCCTATGGCCCAGACCCTGACCAGTCGAGCAGAGACCACGCCCGACAGCCCCGCCATGAACCACCGCGAGGTGCTGGAGGCCCTGTCCGGGATCCTCCTCGGCATGTTCGTCTCCGTGCTCGCGACGAGCGTGGTCTCGAGCTCGCTGCCGCGCGTCATCAGCGACCTCAAGGGCACGCAGTCCGCGTTCACGTGGGTCGTCACCGCGACCCTGCTCACCACGACGATCTCGACGCCCATCTGGGGCAAGCTCGCCGACCTCCTCGACCGCAAGGTGCTCATCCAGCTGGCGCTCGCCATCTCGGTGATCTCGTCCGCCGTGGCGGGCTTCTCGCAGAGCACCGAGATGCTCATCACGATGCGCGCCTTCCAGGGCATCGGCGCCGGTGGCCTCACCGCGCTCGGCACCGTCCTGATCGCCGACATCATCTCCCCGCGCGAGCGCGGCCGGTACATGGGCCTGATGGGCGGCATCATGGGCCTCGCCTCGGTGGGTGGCCCGCTCATCGGCGGCCTCATCACCGACGGCCCCGGCTGGCGCTGGAACTTCTTCATCGGGCTGCCGTTCGCGGTCGCCGCGATCATCGTGCTGCAGATGACGCTCCACCTGCCCCCGATGGCCAAGCGCAAGCTGAACATCGACTACGCGGGCGCCGCGCTGCTGTCCGTGGGCATCGCCACGCTGCTGCTGTGGGTCACGTTCGCCGGCACCCACTTCGACTGGGTGTCGTGGCAGTCCGCCGCGATGGTGGTCGGCGCGGTCCTCGTCCTCGCGGTCGCGGTCTGGGTCGAGTCCCGGGCCACCCAGCCGATCATCCCGCTGAACCTGTTCCGCAACCGCACCCTCGTGCTGGCCGTGATCGCCTCGATCGCCGTGGGCATCGCGATGTTCGGCACCTCGGTGTTCCTGAGCCAGTACATGCAGATCGCCCGCGGCAAGTCCGCCACGGCGTCCGGCCTGATCACCATCCCGATGATGCTCGGCGTGTTCCTGTCCTCGACCATCAGCGGCCGCATCATCAGCGTCACGGGCCGCTACAAGCGGTACATGATCGCCGGTGCGGCGACCCTGACCGTGGGTCTCGCACTCATGGGAACGATCCGCTACGACACGAACTTCGCGCTCGTGTGCCTGTACATGTTCGTGCTCGGTTCGGGTGTCGGCATGCTCATGCAGAACCTGGTCCTGGCCACGCAGAACACGCTCGAGACCAAGGACGTCGGCTCGGGCACCTCGACCGTCGCGTTCTTCCGCACCCTCGGCGGCGCGATGGGCGTCTCGGTGCTGGGCGCCGTGCTCGGCACCAAGGTCACCTCGCTGCTCGCCAGCGGGCTCGCTGCCCTGGGCATCGACACGTCGGTGCTGGGCGGGAGCACGTCCATCCCCAACGTCGCGACGATCCCCGAGCCGGTGCGCACGGTGGTCGAGTCCGCGTACGGCGAGGCCGTCGCGCACCTGTTCCTCATCTCCGTGCCGCTCGCGCTGGTCGCGCTGATCGCTGTGCTCTTCCTGCGCGAGGTGCCGCTGGGTGAGCGCTCGGGCGTCGAGCTGCGGCTCGCCGAGGAGGCCGCCGCGGCCGCCGCCGCACCGGCCGTCGAGGTCGCTGTCGCGACCGCCGCGACCGCTGCGGAGGCCGACGAGGTCGGCAGCACGTCCGGCACCGCCCCGTCCGGCACGGGCCGCGGTCAGGACGACTGACGACCACGTCCCCGCACGACGCAGGTCCTGACGGGGCCGGGAGCACGAGCTCCCGGCCCCGTCGGCGTTCGCCGCGCGCCATGATGTCCCTCGTGGACACCGAACCCCTCCAGCGCGTCGAGCGCGAGCTCGGGCTGCTGCTGCGCCGGGCGCACTCCTCGGCCGCCACCATGGCCCATCGCGTGCACCCCGACCTCGACCCGGGCGCGTACCCGATCCTGGCGCGGATCGCCCAGGTGCCCGGCATCCGCGCGAGCGAGATCGCCGAGCACATCGGTGTGGGGCGCGGCACGATGTCCCGACAGCTCGCGCGGCTCGAGGATCTCGGGCTCATCACGCGCACGACCGACCCCGACGACTCGCGGGGCCAGCTGATCCACCTGACCGAGGGCGGCGAGACGCGGGTGGCCGACGCCCGTGGCGCCCGGGGACGGTTCTTGCGCACCGCGCTCGACGCGTGGTCGCACGACGAGCTGGACGCCCTCGCGGCTCAGCTCACGCGGCTCAACACCGACCTCGACGAGGCCCGGCGCAGGGTCGGCTGACCCGCCGGCGACCCCGGGGTCAGCGCGACCAGGTGGTGCGCTGCCGGGCCACGGCCGCGATCGCGTCGACGCGCGGCGCCTCGAGCCGTTCGAGCAGGTTGTGGAACACGCCGGGCACGTCGCTGCGGGCCACCACGAGCGCATCGTCGGGCCGCTCGCCCGGCCGCATCTCGATGACTCCCTGCAGCACGATCACAGCGCGCACCGTGAGCTGCGAGCCGACCGCCGAGCGCAGCAGCGACTGCACCCGCGTGGCCTCGAGGTGGGCGTCGCGCAGGTACGGGACGGGCTTGTCGCTGATCGACATGGTGCGGCGTGACACCCGGATGCGCTCGCCCGGGTGGGATCGCTCGGTCACCGTGAAGATGCCGCCCGGGCCGATCAGCAGGTGGTCGACGACGGTGCCCTGACGGCCCAGCGGCACCCCGTGCACCACGTGCCAGCCGTGGGACGTGAGCCCGTCGAGCCGCAGCCGCACCGAGCCCACCCGCGCGCGGACGCCCGGCTCGTAGTCGGCCCCGTCGAGGCGTGCCAGGTCGTCCAGGTCGTCGATCGCGATGTCACGGTGGAACGGGAGCACCAGCTCGGCCACGTCCGAGCGCAGGTAGGCCTGCGCGGCCTGGCGCACGCCGTCCTCGAGGACCGGCTCGTCGACGATGACCTCGCCCGACTGGAGGTCCACGCACCCGACGCGGGCGCCCGACTCGGCCGTGACGTACAGGCGGTCGGCACCGTAGCGGCGCCATCGCCGGACGATCAGGGCCTCGTTCACGTGACCATTATCGGCACGTCCGGCGCGGGACTGAACCCGCTCGGACGCCCGACCGCCGTGGACGCGGCGTCCACCGGCGTGTCGGGCACGGCACGCCGCTCAGTCCGCGGCGGGCTCGAAGGTGAGGCTCACGGAGTTCATGCAGTAGCGGTCGCCCGTCGGGGTCTGCGGAGCGTCGTCGAACACGTGACCCAGGTGCGAGCCGCAGCGGGCGCAGCGCACCTCGGTGCGCACCATGCCCAGCGTCCGGTCCTCGATCAGCTCGACCTTGTCGCCCGCGAGCGGGGAGAAGAAGCTGGGCCACCCGCAGTGCGAGTCGAACTTGGTGTCGGAGCGGAACAGCTCCTGGCCGCACGCGCGGCACCGGTACACGCCCTCACGCTGCTCGTCGAGCAGCTCGCCCGTCCACGGACGCTCGGTGTCCGCGAGGCGCAGCACCCGGAACGCGGCCGGGTCGAGCTCTGCCCGCCACTGCGCGTCGTCCTTGCTGACCTCGTACGTGCTCTCGCCGCTGCTCGTCATGCCCGGTGCAACCGTGCCTGCCGGGCCGGAATTCCCGCGCTGCACCACGGCAGCGGACAGGGTGCGGACGGCGAGAGGGCCCGCACGCAGGGCCGGACCGTGGGGTCCGGGCCGCTGCGTGCGGGCCCTCTCGTCAGGTAGAGCGGGTGCTGCGGGGTCCTGCCAGATCAGCGGCCGCGACGGCTACCGGCCGACGAGCCCATCGACATGCCCACCGCGCCGCTGCGGCCCGACGAGCCGCTGCCGGGGGTCGCGGTCGAGTGCACCGGACGCGAACCGCCGGTCGCGGTACGGGGCGCCGCGGACGACGCGCTGCGGCCACGGCCACGGCCACCACCCTGGCCACCGCCCGCGGAACCCGAGCCCTGGACCGAGCCGGAGCCCTGACCGGTGCCCGCACCGCGACCACGGCCACCGCGGCGGCGACGCGTGCCGTCGGCCGCACCGGCCTCGCGCGACGGGGCGCCACCACGGCGACCCTCGGCGACGGGCGCGACGGCGGCGGGCTTGACGTACTCGGCGACCTCGCCGACGAGCCGGGCCACCAGGGACGAGCCCGGGAACACCTTCTGCGGCTGCACGTCGATCTTCGCCTGACGGGTCAGGACACGGACGTCACCGGCCTGCTCGGGGAGCATGACCGTGACGACGTCGCCGCCCGAACCGGCGCGGGCGGTACGGCCCGAGCGGTGCAGGTACGCCTTGTGCTCTGCCGGCGGGTCCACGTGCACCACGAGCTCGATGTCGTCGACGTGGATGCCGCGCGCTGCGATGTCCGTCGCGACGAGCACCCGGACCGCGCCCGAGGAGAACGCCTCGAGGTTGCGCTCACGCGCCGGCTGGCTGAGGTTGCCGTGGAGGTCCACCGCGGGGATGCCCGTCGCGGTGAGCGTCTTCGCGAGCTTCTTGGCCTGGTGCTTGGTGCGCGTGAAGAGCAGGCGGCGACCGGTGCCCGAGGCGAGCTCGTTGATGACGAGGCGCTTGGCCTCGGCGTCGGAGACGGCCAGCACGTGGTGCGTCATCTTCGCGACGGGCGACTCGGCCGAGTCGACCGAGTGGGTCAGCGGCTCGTGCAGGTAGCGCTTGACGAGCTGGTCCACCCCGTTGTCGAGCGTCGCGGAGAACAGCAGCCGCTGGCCCTTCGTGGGGGTCTGGTCCATGAGGCGCTTGACGCCGGGCAGGAAGCCGAGGTCGGCCATGTGGTCGGCCTCGTCGAGCACGGTGATCTCGACGCCCTCGAGCGTCAGGAGGCGCTGCTTGATGAGGTCCTCGAGGCGGCCGGGGCACGCGACGAGGATGTCGACGCCACCGTTGAGGGCGCTGACCTGGCGGTTCTGGGACACGCCGCCGAAGACGGTGGTCAGGCTCAGGCGCTCGGCACGGGCCAGCGGCTCGAGCGTCGCGGCGATCTGCGTCGCGAGCTCACGGGTCGGTGCGAGCACCAGGCCGCGGGGGCGGGCCGGGCGGCGCGCGCCGGTCGACGCGGCGAGCCGGGCGACCATCGGCAGCGAGAACGCGAGCGTCTTGCCCGAGCCGGTACGGCCGCGGCCGAGCACGTCGCGACCCGCGAGCGTGTCGGGCAGCGTGGCGGTCTGGATGGGGAACGGGGCGGTGATGCCCTGAGCGGTGAGGGCGGCGACGAGGGTCTCGGGCACGCCAAGAGCAGAGAACGACATGAAGAAGGGCGCCTTTCCGGCGGTTGGGAACGGTCGGGGCTCGCGGCGGCATGCGGGGATGTCTCCCGCCGGTGCTCCACGACGTCGGACGCGCGAGAAAGGGCGCATCTACACCCCCATTGTGCCCTATGGATCTGCCGGCACCGACCATCGGCCGCCCCGGGGCCTGTCGCGGACCCCTGTGGAGCGCACCGAAATGCACCCGAACGAGCGTCTCCAGAACAGTCATGCCCGACCGACCGGGACCGATAGGACATCGAGCGCCGGTGCCCGACCTGCGCCGTCGCGCCGAGAAAGGACACCGTCGTGGCTCTCCCGAGCACCGTCCTCGTGCTGTCACCGTGGACGGCCGGCTTCTACTTCGGCGCGATCCTGTCCGGCATCACCCGCGACGTCGCCGGCCGCGGCGGACGTGTCGTCGTGTCCCAGACCACCGACGCGGACCGGGTGGACGACTCGGGCATCGAAGCCCCGCTCTACACGAGCCACGTCGCGTGGGACCACGCGGACGGCGCGATCGCGGTCGCCGGGGCGACCCGTAACGAGTACCTCGAGGAGCTGCGGGCTGCGGGCAAGCGCGTGACCCTCGCGAGCAACCGCGTCGGCGGCTTCGACGCACCCGTCGCGATGCCCGACAACGAGGGCGGGACCCGGGCGGCCGTGCAGCACCTGATCGAGCACGGCCACACCCGCATCGGCTTCGGCGGCAACCTCTCGAACTCCGACATCCGCGAGCGCTACACGGCGTACCACGAGACGCTCGTCGAGCACGGTCTCGAGCCCGACCCCAACGACTTCTACCCTGCGGTCGACAACGTGGAGACCGGAGGCGTGAGCATCGCCGAGGCGTTCCTGCGCCAGGAGTCGCGCCCCACTGCCGTGGTCGTGGCGACCGACCGCAACGCCCTGACGTTCATGCAGGCCGTGCTCGCGGCCGACCTCGACGTCCCCCGGGACGTGGCGGTCGTGGGCTACGACAACGTCGAGGCCGGGGCCTTCTCGTCCCCTCCGCTGTCGACCGTCGACCAGCGCTTCGACCGCATCGGGTCGCTCGCCTCACGCCTGCTGCACCAGCAGCTGGAGGGCGAGCACATCGACGCCGTCGAGCACCCGGCCTCCGCGCGGGTCGTGACCCGCGCGTCGTGCGGGTGCGCGGGGAACGGCCACCACGAGGAGCCGGACGGGATCGCCGCAGCCGAGCCCGCCCAGCGGCTGATGGCCCGGCTCACGCAGGCGCTGGTCAACTCCGCGAGCTCGGCCCTCGTGACGTCCGCGGTCGCCGAGGCGCACCAGGCGATCGTCGCCGTCGCCGACGGCGTTGTGCGCGAGGGCGCGCGGGCGGAGCCCTCGCACGACGTCCTCAAGGCGATCCTCACGCCGCTCTCGGCGCACATCGAGGTGCCGATCGTGCTCCAGCACGTCGAGCGCGCCATCACGCTGTACCTGCGCGAGCTCACGGCCACCACCGACCCGGAGGACGCCCCCACGCACGCGGCGCTGCTCAACATGACGGCCCGGACGTCGATCGTGCTCTGGCACCTGCAGACCGGCCTGTACCTGGGGCGGGTGGCCGTGCTCGAGGCGTCGCTGCACGAGCAGTACAACATCGGGGTGCGCCTGCTCGGGTCGCACACCGCGGACCCGCGGCGGCTCGACTGGCTCGCCGGCTCGCACGTGCGGGCCGGTGTGCTCGCGCTGTGGAACGGCGAGGACCTCGTGATCGAGGGCGTGCACGACCCCGAGGGGCGCCTCGGGGACCTCCGCGGGACCGTGACCACCACCCCGGTCTTCCCGCCGGCTGCGATGGTCGCCGCGTCCGACCCCGCCCAGGGCGAGGTCGTCTACGTCCTGCCCCTGCGCCGGCGGGGCGGCCGCGACTGGGGCCTGCTCGCCGTGACCGGGCCCGTCGACACGACCTCGGGCCGCGAGACGTACAACCACTGGGCCGCGCTGCTGTGCGAGGCGTTCGACCAGGAGGCGCTGCTCGAGACCTTGCGCTCGAGCGAGGAGCGCCACGGGCTCCTCGCCCGGGCGATGAACGAGGGCCTGTGGGAGTGGTCCAACGACGGCGCGAGCGTCATGTCCTCCCGCTGCCGCGCGCTGCTCGGCTTGGGCGAGGACGGCAGCGACGAGGTGCTGACGTGGCACGAGCACATCGACCCCGACGACTTCGCGGCGTTGCGTCGTGAGGTCCAGTCCGTGCTCGACGGCGACAAGCACCTCGCCGAGATCGAGGTCCGCTACCGGGGCCCGCGCGACGCCGAGCCCCGCTGGCTGCTGCTCCGCGCGATGCCCGTCCCCGGTCAGGGCCGCGGGATGCGGCGGGTGCTCGGGTCGCTGAGCGACATCGACGACCGCAAGCGGCTCGAGGAGCGGCTGCGGCACAACGCGATGTACGACGCGGCGACAGGGCTCCCCAACCGTCGCATGTTCCTCGAACGGCTCGAGCGCAGCATCGAACGCTGGCAGGAGACGCGGACACCGTTCGCCGTCGTCTTCCTCGACCTCGACCGCTTCAAGGTGGTCAACGACTCGCTGGGCCACCAGGCGGGCGACCTGCTGCTCAGGGGCGTCAGCGACCGGCTGCGGGGCGTGCTGCGCAGCCAGGACACCGCGGCCCGCTTCGGGGGCGACGAGTTCGCGATCCTGATCGACGGTGTCGTCCCCGACGCCATCCCGGCCATCGCGCGCCGCATCCAGGACAGCCTCTCGCGGCCCGTCGAGGTCGAGGGCCACGCGCTGTGGGTGACCGCGAGCCTCGGCATCACGTCGTCGTCGGTCGACTACCGCTCGGCCGACGACGTGCTGCGCGACGCGGACACCGCGATGTACCACGCGAAGTCCCACGAGCCCGGCACGCTCTCCTACTTCGACGCGGCGATGCACGCCGAGGCGCTGCACCACGTGCACCTGCAGGCCGCCGTCCAGGACGGCCTGGACCGCGGCGAGTTCGAGGTGTTCTACCAGCCGATCGTGCAGCTCACGCAGGCTCCGGTCGGGCGGTTCGAGGCGCTGGTGCGCTGGAACCACCCCGACCGCGGCGTGCTGCTGCCCGGCGAGTTCCTGCCCCTGATGGAGGAGACGGGCCTCGTGGTGCGCCTCGGCCTGCAGGTCATCGCTGACGTGTGCGCGCAGATCGCCGCGTGGCGCGCCACCTACGACGGCCCGGTCAACGTGAGCATCAACGTCTCCGACCGCGAGTTCTGGCACGCGGGGCTCGTGGACCACGTCCGCGCGTGCCTGGCTCGGCACGGCCTCGAGCCCTCGTGCCTCACGATGGAGGTGACCGAGGGCGTGATCATGCGCCGCCCCGAGCTCGCGCAGCAGCTCATGTCACGCATGCGCGAGGCGGGGCTGCGGCTGCACATCGACGACTTCGGCGCGGGCCACTCGTCGCTCCAGACGCTGCACCGCTACCCGGTCGAGGCCCTCAAGATCGACAGGTCGTTCGTGCACGAGCTCGTCGAGGGCAAGCAGAGCCGCGAGCTCGTGCGGGCCATCGTCGCGATGGGTGGCGCGCTCGGGCTCGAGGTCATCGCCGAGGGCATCGAGACGCCCGAACAGCTCGCGGTGCTGCGCGAGGTCGGCTGCGACATCGGGCAGGGGTTCCTGTTCGACCAGGCCGTGCGCGGGGACCGCGCAGCCGAGCTGCTGGGTCATTCGTTCGCGGCGCTCGCCCTTGCGGACCACCCGGTGGTCGTCGGGTAGCGCGCCGCGGTCAGAGCCGCATGCGCTCCCGGCGCTGCACGCCCTGGGTGTGCAGCACGTGCCGGAACAGCGCATCGGTCTCGCGCATCGTCAGCCCCAGGAACCGGCAGCCGTAGTGCGTGCCGGTGCGCGACTCCTGCATGCGCACCACGACCGCGTCGAGGAGGATCGGCTCGGGGAGCTCCTCGTACAGGAAGCGGATGCGCTGCCCGTGCTCGAGGCGCGTCTGTGCCAGCACACGCATGCCGTGCGCGCTGATATCCAGGATGGTGAACGCGATCGTCGAGCCGACCAGGCGGCCCTCGTCGTCGTTGCCGTGCTCGGGCTCCGGGGTGGCACCGGGCTGCGGCGCGTCGTCGGCGCCGTCGTCGGCGCCGTCGTCCGCGGCGGGATGGTTCGCGGCGGGCTCGACCACGGCGTCGGCGTGCGGGTCCCGCCAGCGGGCGAGGACGGTGCCGGTGCAGGCCACGTGCGTGCCCACCCGCACGACCTCGCGCTTCTGCAGGGTCGAGACGAGCGCCACGTCGGCGACCTCGAGGCCGTCGGGGGCCACCCGCGAGACGTAGCCCGCGTACAGGCACTCGCCGCGCACCTCGTCGAGCACCTCGACGTTGACGTCGGTGCCGGGCTCGAGGCCCCGCACGATGTCCTCGGTGCCGATCGTCAGCATGTCCCTGTCGAACAGGCGGACGTAGCCCACGACGACGGTCCCACCGTCGTCGTAGACCTTGCAGGGTGCCAGATCGTGCATCAGTGCCGTCGTCCGTCCGATCGCTCATCCGGGGCCCACAGGCGTGGTGGTTGGTGGGAGGTTACCGGCCGCACGGCGTGACGGAGGGCATCCGGCCCGGGTGAACCACGCCCGCGCCACGGCGAAGCGGCAGGGATCGGATGAATGCGACGCGCCGGAGGAACCGGAGAACTCGCCCAGGCGGCCCGACTACGCCTACTCTCACCCCGACCCTCGTCTGAGGGATCCGTCCGCTTCTGTCTCAGAGGTCCAGGTGCCGACCCCCCGCCGCCGGTGGCCGCTGACCCGCTACTTCGCCGTGGTCAGCGTCGTCGCCATGCTCGTTCTCGGTGTCGCCCTGGCCCTGACCACCTCGAACGTCATGCGCAAGCAGGCGCTGCGCGAGGGCGCCGTCGCGGCCCAGTCGGTCGCGCGGTACGTGGAGCGGGTCGTGCCGCACGACGCCTACACCCTGGGCCTGCTCACCCCCGAGCAGCGCACCCTGGTGGGCGAGGCCGTCGCCGGGTTCTCGGACCGCCTGGTCGGGCTACGGGTGTGGACGAGCGACGGCGGGGTGCTCTACGACTCCGACGCGGCCGACACGGGGTTCCCCGACTGGGAGCGGCTCGACGCCGCGCTCGCGGGGACCTCGGACGCCCGGGTCATCACCGAGGTGCGGGGCGACGCGGTCGGCGGGGTCGAGCACGCCGTGCTCGACGTGTACGTCCCCCTGGAGGTCGACGGCACGGTCGTCGGCGCGTCCGAGGTCCGCCTCGACTACGCCGAGACCACCGACGCGCTGACCCGGGCCAGCCGGCTCGTGGCCGGCGTGATCGTCGGTGGGCTCGCCCTGCTCTGGCTCCTGCTGTTCCGCACCGTGCGCACCACGTCCCGACGCCTGCAGTCGTCGGCCCTCGACAACGCGCGGCTCGCGCTGCTCGACTCGCTCACGGGCCTGCCCAACCGGCGCATGCTCGCGCACCACCTGGGCCGGGCGATCGCCACCGCCCAGTCGGACGGCACGCACGTGGGGCTCGTGCTGCTCGACGTGGACCGCTTCAAGGACATCAACGACTCGCTCGGCCACGACCGCGGCGACGAGCTGCTCGAGCAGGTCGCGGTGCGGCTGTGCGGGATCCTGCGCGACGACGACCTGGTCGCGCGCCTGGGTGGAGACGAGTTCGCGGTCCTGCTGCCCGACGTGCGTTCGACCGAGGACGCCGAGCGGCTCGCGCACCGGGTGCGTGGCGTGTTCGCCGCGCCGTTCGTGCTCGGCGACCTGCCGTTGCACGTCGACACGTCGATCGGCGTCGCGTGCCTGCCCGACCACGCGCAGGACGCCACGACGCTCATGCGCATGGCCGACGTCGCGATGTACACCGCCAAGGCGCACCGCCTCGGCGTGGCCGTGTACTCGCCCGACGAGGACGACTCGTCCCCCGCACGGCTCGTGCTCCTGGGCGACCTGCACGCCGCGCTGGCGGCGGGCGTCGAGCTCGAGCTGCACTACCAGCCGAAGATCGACCTCGACGGCGGGAAGGTCGTGGGCCTCGAGGCGCTCATGCGCTGGCGGCACCCCACGCGCGGCCTGCTGCCCCCCGACCTGTTCGTCCCGCTCGCCGAGCAGTCGGGCCTGATCCACGACCTGACCCGGTGCGCGCTCGAGACCGCGGTGTCCCAGCTCGCCCGCTGGCGCGCCGAGGGGCGCGAGCCGCTGCCCGTCGCTGTCAACCTCTCCGCGCACGACGTGACGTCCCTGAAGGTCGTCGAGCTCATCGAGCGGCTGCTCGCGGAGCACGACGTCCCCCCTGAGCTGCTCGAGGTCGAGATCACCGAGACGGCCCTCGTCACCGACCCGTCGCGCGTGGTGCCGGTGCTGCACCGGCTCGCCGAGGGCGGCGTGCGGGTCGCGATCGACGACTTCGGCATCGGCAACACCTCGATCTCCCAGCTCCTGGACCTGCCCGTCGCGGTGCTCAAGATCGACCGGCTGTTCGTCACGGACCTCGCCGACGGCGGCGGTTCGGCGCTCGTGGTCAAGGCGATGGTCGACCTCGCGCACTCGTTCGGCCTGACGGTCGTGGCCGAGGGCGTCGAGGACGAGGTGACCGCGGACCTGCTGCGCGGGCTGCAGGTCGACCAGGCGCAGGGCTTCCGGTACTCCCCGGCGGTCCCACCCGACGAGCTCGCCGGCATGGCCGCCAGTTCCGGACGAATCTGACATGAGACCTCAAGTCCCCTCAAACACCTGCCGATCCAGGCAGAGCACCCCGTCCCACCACCAGAAGGGCCCCTGATGGACGAGCTCCTCCAGGAGATGATCGACCCCGCTCCCCCGCGCCACGACGTCGCCCGACGTCGACGCCTGATCAGCTCGGTGGCGATCCTCGTCCTGGCCGGCACGGGCGTCGCGACGCTCGCGACCGCCGCAGTCTTCACCGACAACAAGACGGTCGACGCGGCCGAGATCAGCACGGGCTCGGTCGACCTGACCGCGGGCGACCTGACGTTCGCCGTCCCGGCCTCGGGGCTCGCCCCCGGCGACACGCTCGTGGCCCCGCTCACGGTGCAGAACACGGGCACGCTCGCCTACCGGTACTCGGTCCGCTACGAGGCGGCCGACACGACGCCGGGCGTGGACGCCCTGCTCACCGAGTGGCTGCAGCTGCGCGTGTACGCGCTGGACACCTGCACCAAGGCGGCCACCGACACCGCGTCCGCGGACCGGCTGCTCGGCTCGGCCGGCACGAAGGTCGGCACCGGGCCGCTCTCGACGAACGGGCTCGCGACGCTCGTGGGAGACATGGCCACGGGTCAGCAGACCGGCGACCGGGTGCTCCTCGCGGTCGAGGGCTCCGAGCAGCTCTGCGTGCGCGTCGACCTGCCGCTCGACACGCCCGACGCGCTCCAGTCCACGTCCGCCGACCTCACGCTCCGCCTCGACGCCGAGCAGACGACCAACAACCCCTGACCGGGCGGCCACGACACATGGTGGGGATCGCCCGCGCCCTCCGGGGAGACGCGCACCGACAGTCCTCGACGCCTGTCGGTGCGCCGACGTACCCCGCGGCACCGGCGACGCAGCGTTGGAGCACCGACGGCGTGCCCACGCCGTGGGGCGAGCGCGACCTCTCGGCACGGTGGCACCAGGTGGGCGTCGGACCACGGCTGTCCGAGACCACCGACGCCGGACGCGGAGCCCGCACCGAGCGTGCCCCCGGATGGTTCCGCGCCGTGACGGCCGCGCTGTGGACGGTGGTCGCGGTCTGCTCGCTCGCCTACGCCACCTCGCTCGGCGTGCCGCTGTGGTTCTCGCTGCACCACCAGCGGGTGCTGGTCGTCACGTCGGGCTCGATGTCCGGGGCGCGCTCGGGCGGGTTCGACGCGGGCGACGCCGTGGTCATGCGCCACATCACCGACCCGTCGCAGCTCAAGGTCGGTCAGGTGGTCTCGTTCTGGCCACCCGGCTCGGACCACCTCGTGACGCACCGGATCGTGTCGCTGCACTACATGCCGGTGATGCGCCAGGACGAGGTCACCGGGCGCATGGTCGAGTCGGTCGACGGGTCAGGCTCCGCGACGACCCGGCCGTACGTGGTGACCAAGGGGGACGCGAACGCCGAGCCGGACCCGGACGCCACCCCGCTCTCGCGCGTGCGTGGCGTCGTGCTGGGCGTGTACCCGCGCTGGGGGTGGGTGCTCGAGTGGACCGGGTCCGCGACGGGCCGGCTCGTCATGCTGGCACCTCCGCTGGCCTCGCTCGCTGCCATGGAGCTCATGGCCCTGCTGCGCGACCGGTCGGCACGGCGCACCGCTGCTACGGACCCCGCACCAGCAGGACACACCGGCGCGAGGACGGCGGACGATGCGCTCCTCCTCGACTGACCTGACGACGAGCGTCCTCGCGCCGACCGGCACGGACCGTCGGCACGCTGACCGTTCCCGGCGCGGCCGCGCCCGGCTCGTCGCGGCAGGTCTGCTGGCCGTCGCGGCGCTCGCCGGGCCGGTGGTCGCCGCCACCACCTCCGCCCTGTTGACCGACGACGACCTCGCCACGGTGTCGTTCACGACCGCTCCCGACTTCTCGGCGCCGTCGGCGACGGCCACCCCCGACCTCGCCGATTCCCCGGGCTCGGCAGGAACGGCGGGCACGGCGGGCACGGCGGGCGTCCGGACCCCGTCGACCGCCGGGTCGGGCAGCGCGTCGCGACCCGGCACGGAGCAGGGAGTTCGCCCCGGGCCCTCCCCCAGCCCGACGACGCCCACCTCGGCCGGCATCAACCGGTGACGCCCGCGACGCCGGCGTCGACCTCAGGCTCGACCTCAGAGTCGACCTCGATGTCGGCCGCGAGGGCCGCGTCCGCCTGGTCGACGACGCGCTGCGGGACCTTCCAGGCGGCCCAGGCCACGAAGAGCACGGAGACGACCGGGCCCGTGACCAGCACCGCGGGCAGCCCGAACACCTGGCCCACGACACCGCCGAGCGCCGCACCGATGGGCATGCACCCGTAGCCCAGCACCCGCGAGGCACCACCCACGCGTCCGAGCAGTCGCTCGGGGACCAGACGCTGGCGCATGGTCTGCGAGACCACGTTGCCGACCATGTTGCTGAACCCGACGAGCGCGAGCGCCGCGACGACCAGTCGCAGGTCGCGGACGAGCGCGGGGACCAGCAGCAGCCCCGAGTTGAAGAACCACGAGGTCGTGATGAGGCGAGCCTCGCCGACCCGTCGCAGCAGCGGCTCGGCCAGCACCGCGCCCACCAGCGCCCCGACGGCGAGCACGGCCGCGAGGAGCCCGTACGACCGCGACGTGAGACCGAGGAACGAGCCCGGGCCCACGACCCACAGGACGAGCACGGCGAAGTACGCCGAGGAGCAGAAGTTCAGCACCGTGCTCGTCACCAGGAACGGGCGGATCACCGGGTGCCACCACAGGAACCGCAGCCCTTCGCGCAGGTCGCCGCCGATCGAGGCGCCCGGCCGCACGGGCCGCACGACGTGGACGCGCCCGTGCAGACCGCGCACGACGACCAGCGCGGCGAGGCCGCACAACGCTGCAGGCACCCCGAACAACCAGCCGGCGCCGAGCGCGAGGGTTGCACCCGCGAGGGGCGCGCCGAGGAACGAGTTGGCGAGCTGCTGGACGCCCAGCATCCTGCTGTTCGCGGCGCCGAGCCGCGAACGCGGGACCACGGCGGGCACCAGCACGCTCGAGGCCGAGTCCGCGACCACCTCGGCGATGCCGAAGACGAGCACGAGGGCGAGCAGCGCGGGCATCGTGAGCCGACCGGTCGTGGCGAGCACGGCCGCGACCACGAGCGCGACGACGCGCGCGAGCGTGGCCAGCAGCACCAGCCGGACCCTGTCCGTACGGTCGACGAGCACCCCGACGTGCAGCGACAGGAGCAGCCACGGGAGCGTGAAGAACGCGCTGATCAGCGAGATGAGCACCGGCGAACGAGTCAGCGTCAGCGCGAGCAGCGGCAGGCCGACCAGGATCAGGCCGTCGGCCAGGTTGGACAGGCCGCTGAAGGTGACGAGGTGGGCGAATCGCGGGCCGAGCGGTTCGCGGGCTGCGGTCGAGGTGGACATCTACGGTCTCCGATACCCTGAGAAGAGGAACCTATGCAGAGGTTTCTTTGCAAAGATAGGTATGCAGATGTCTGTTGGCAACCCTGAGGACGCATCTCGCCAGAGCGAGTCGATCGACGCATCCGCCTTCAAGGCGTACGCGCACCCGCTGCGGCTGCGGATGATCCAGTACCTCAACGACCACGGCAGCGCGACCGCCACCGAGCTCGCGCAGCACCTGGGCGAGAGCACGGGCCAGACCAGCTACCACCTGCGTCAGCTCGCCAAGCACGGCCTGATCGAGGACGACCCCGCCCGGGGCAAGGGCCGCGAGAGGTGGTGGCGGTCCAGGCCGTTCGCCGTCGACGGCGCGAGGCTCAGCACCGAGGACCCGACCATGACCCCCGCCGTGACGCGCATGCTGCACTCGGTCGCGCGCACCCGCGCCGAGGCTCTCGACGACTGGTTCTCCCGCGCGCTCCAGCTCCCGGGCGAGTGGCTCACCTCGTCGGTGCACAGGCAGAGCACGGCCGACCTCACGCCCGAGGAGACCACCGCCCTCAACGCCGAGGTCTCCTCGACCATCGACCGCTACGTCAGCCTCAGCCGGGCCCGGGCGGAGCGTGGCGAGACCCCCGCCGACGCCCGACGGGTACGCACCTACTACGACGCCTTCCCGCTGGCTGCCGACGGCAACGCGGCGGAGACCGGGACCACCACGAACCCCCTCGGCGGACCGTCGGTCGACGAGCCCCAGGCCTAGTCGCAGCAGGGAGTCGCCGGCGGCGGCGCCGGCGACTCGTTCGCTCGCTCAGTCGCTCAGTCGACCGCGGACCAGCACGGGTCGTCGAGGTCGAGGGCCTTGTATCCCTGCCGGACCTCGGCCGACCCGACGACGATCTCCCAGGGCCCCGTGGCCGCGGGCAGCCCCGAGACCGCGAGCGCGTCGTTCACGTCGAAGATCACGTCGGCGACCCGGGTGCGCTCGTGGGGGGGCGCCGCGCTGAAGTGGGCGACCAGGGCGAACGATGTCGCGAGGTCGACCACGACGATCTGCACGTCGGTCCGGATCACGGGGCGCGGGCGCGGGCTGTCCTCGTCGCTGAAGACGGCGTCCAGGCTCTCCGCGAGGATCTCGCGGGTGCTCAGGTTGAGCGGAGCCGGCACGTCCCAGCGCAACGAAGGTCGATACCTCCCTGGAAGGTCTGTCACGATAGGCCCCCTTTGCCCCCCGACTGGTCCCAGCAGTGTGGCAGCCCCAGGGGGCTCTGCGAAGAGTTTCCGTGGGTGGATTACCCGCGCGACCCCGAGCCGCCTCCCCCACGCCGAGGCTCGCGACGGACCACGCGGCGCTCGCGTGCCGGTCGGGCGGGTGTGACGGACACTGGGATCAGCGAGGTCCGGTCGACCGCGAGGACGAGGTGACGCTCATGGCCGAGGTGATGGTGGCCGTCGTCGACGGCCCGTACACGTTCGACGCCGACACCGTGCTCGCGCTGCTCTACGAGGCGTGGCCCGAGGCGACGTGGAGGCCCACGCCGCCCGACAGCATCGACCCCTCCATGGGGCAGCTCGCGATCGGCGGCGACGACGGCGAGCCGCCGCTGCTCGTCGACCTGCTCGCGGGCGGCGAGGCGATCACCCTCGACGGGGGCGCGCCGCGCATCGCCGAGCTCGTCGCGCGGCTCACCCTGCTGCCCGGCTTCCCCGACGACGGGAGCATCGTGCTGACCGACTGGTCCGAGGACCTGTACCCCTTGGCGCCCCGGACGAGCGCGCAGACCCTGAGGGAGTCGGCCACCGAGGTCGACTGAGACCCGGGTGGACTGAGACCCGGACGGCGTCAGACCGGCTCCTTCTTCGGCCGCTGGGACGCGGCGGCCTGCGGGGCCAGGTCCTTGAGCGTGAGCGGGTGCGTCGGCTGCGCGGGCAGCGGCGCGCTGCTGTGCACCTCGAGCGCCTCGGTCACGTGCAGCAGCTCGCCCGCGCCCATGAGACGCCACCCCGGGTCGTCGTCCATCGGCTCGGTCGCGATCACCACGGAGGGTCTGCCCCCGAGGGTCTCGCTGTGCACGCTGATGCGCTCGGTCCTCGCCTCGAACGCGGCCTGCCCGGCGACCTCGCGGGACCCGCTGAACCCGCGCTGCAGCACGTACAACGGGTGGGTCTCGGGGTAGCGCAGGGCCCACACGTCGGTCGCGGTCGCGAGCAGGAGGTTCGCGGCGTACACCGGGATGTTCTCCGCGATCCAGGTGACCGCCGTGACGACGGCCGCGCCCACGTCGCCGCCGTTGCGACGCGCCATGGCGGTGATCAGCGCGAACATCCGCTCGCTGTCGGTGTCCCCGTGCACCAGGTCCATGACGTCGAGCTCGCGCAGCCGCGCGTCGAGCACGTCGAGGCCCTCGAGCACACCGTTGTGGGCCAGGAGCCGGTCGTCCTGCTCGAACGGGTGGGTGTTGACGGGCGCGTCGGCCCCGGTGCTCGCGTAGCGCACGTGCGCCAGGAACGTCCGGCTCTCCAGGTCGCGCGCCTCGGCGGCGAACTGCCGGTCCTCGTACGCGGCGAGCGCCTGCTTGTCGACGACAGGATGACCGTCCGGCCCGAACACCCCCACCCCGGTGCCATCGGCCTCCTTGCGGCTCTGCTGCGCCAGGCTGTCAGGGGCGCTGAGCAGCCAGAACGTCGCCCGTGCCGGGGTCGCGCCGGCGTGCATCCCGAACAGACGACACATGAGCCCTCCCGCTGGTCAGCAGGGCGGCACGCCCGGTGCCGGGTGGCCCGCCCTCCCCAGTGCAGCAAGTTCCGGGCCGAGCCGCGACCCGGACGTGCGTCGGCGGCCTGGCGCCACCGCACCAGACCGCCGTTCCCGCACCACCGGGACCTCGTTCCGCACACGCACCGTGCGGCGGGACGAGGGGCTCAGATGTACCGGCTCAGATGTACAGCGGCGTGAGCTCCGCGTACTCCTCGATCGAACCGTCACGCATGCAGACCTCGATGATCTTGCGGCCCAGCGGGTCGAGGTCGTCGGTGAGGAACTGGGCGAGCTCGCTCTTGAAGAAGTCCGTGAGGATCTTGGCGCCCGCGTCGTACGCCTCCTCGCCCACCTGCGACTGCTGCTCGGGACGCAGGAACGTGGGCCGCACGAGCTGCCCGTCGATCTTCATCTCCTTGAGCGTGTAGCCGAACAGCGGGCAGCGCGCCGCGACGAGCTCGTTCTCACGGATCCGGCCACCACCGCGACGCGCGAGGTACTCACGCGTCATCCACTCGGCGGCGAAGCCCACCTTGTACGCGCCGATGTGCTGGTTCGGGGTCAGCACGTAGCGCGTGCGGTAGGCCTCGACCAGCTGCGTGAGCAGCAGGTTCGCGGCAGCGACCTTGGTGCCCGTCGAGAACGGCCAGTACGAGCCCACCCCCTCGGCGACCATGCCGCCGTGCGCGAGCTTGTCGGTCGCGGCCTTGCTCTCGCCGATCGACGGGTTCTTGTCGCCGCGCGGGGCGATCAGACGCCACAGCCACGCGAGCGACGGCGGCACGACGTGGGTCATGCCCATGATCCCGTAGGACGGCGTCTCCCGGGTGCACGCGGGCATCCGGACGCCGAACGTGCGCACGTCCACGGCCGAGGGCTCGTTCACCACGTTGCGGATCTGGCTGCGCGGGATCACCACGCGGGGGTTCGGGCACCGCTTGCCGTTCGAGTCGAGCGTGTGCTCCCACGGCAGCACCGTCGCGTCGGGCACGCCCTGGATGTTGAAGAAGACGAGCGGCTCGTCGGGGTGGATGCAGGCGCGCTCGAACGCGACGTCCTGCCCGTACTCCAGCATGTTGTCGACGCGCACGAACCAGCCGTCCTCGGCGTCGGCCACGACGAGCTTGCCGTCACCGCGCTGCAGGTCCTTGTGGCACAGCGTCATGTCGTCGGTGACCGGCGCGAGCGCGCTCGTCTCGCTGAGCGTGATGACGTAGGGCTCGTTGCTCACCACGTTGGTGCCGAGCAGGATGCGGCCGTCCTCGCGGCGGCGCATCTCCTGGTACATCTCGGACTTGCCGCCGCCCGAGGCGCCCTCGTGCATGATCACGGTCTCGTTCTCGTACGGCGTCGTGACGCGCACCGACGACGCGTGGGCCGTGACCCAGCCCTCGTGCTCGCCGATGTCGAGCAGCACCGAGAACACGCCCTTCTTGGCGCTGGGTCCCGGGTAGAGGTTGTACGCGAACACCTCGTGCAGCGTGTCCGTGCGGTCGTGCACCACGACCTGGCGGCCGTCGAAGTGGGTGTGCCGGAACGGCGGTGCGACGTACACGATCGAGCGGGGCGTGAACGGCCCGATCTCGTCGAGCGTGACCCACCCCTGCAGGTCCACGAGCGTCAGCGCGAAGAACGCCGAGTTGACCGGGCAGATCGCGAGCGACGGGTAGCCGTGCGTGAGGCCGCCGGCCTTGAACGGCACGACAGCGAGCTCCTGCTGCGAGAGCCACTCGAGCGTCTCGGCCTTGACGGGGGCGAACTCGGAGCCGAAGACGTCGCGGTAGCGCGGTTTGTCGGTCGGCAGGTCGTCCGCGACGCGCATGCAGTCGGGGTCCCGACGGCGCATGTAGTCCTCGGGGTAGTTGACGGCGATGCCGTTCTTGCCGCGGACGACGGTGGCCTCGGTGACGGGTGTGCCGTTCACGTCGTAGTCGACCGAGAAGCGGGGACCGCCCTCCGGGCCGAGGGCCAGCTGGTAGAGCTCTGCGCGCGTGCTCGGGACGACGACGCTCGCGCACGCGTCGAGAGCAGCCCGCACGTCGGCGGGCAGGGTCACGCTGTCCAGGGATCGGCTCACGGCTACTCCTTCGTCGGACATGCTGACGGGCGGCAGAGGCTGTGTCGGGGCCACATCGGCAGCGATCGCGCGCACTGCACTCTTTACCCGCAGATTACGACTCCATGGGAACCCAGACCTGGGACCTTTGGGATTCGACAGACCCCCCGATCACCCACCGACCTCAGCGGTACGCGGCGGCCTGCAGGTCGAACAGCTCGGCGTACAGGCCGCCGCGGGCCACCAGCTCCTCGTGCGAGCCCTGCTCGGCGATGCGCCCGCCGTCGACCACCAGGATGAGGTCGGCCATCCGCACGGTCGAGAACCTGTGCGAGACCAGCAGCGTGATGGCCCCGGTGAGCTCACCGACCCGGCGCGCGTTCTCGGCGTAGCGCTCGAACAGCTCGTGCTCGGCCTGAGCGTCGAGAGCCGACGTCGGCTCGTCGAGCACGAGCAGCAGCGGCGCCTCACGCATCATCGCGCGGCCCAGCGCCAGCTTCTGCCACTGGCCGCCCGAGAGCTGCGCGCCGTCGCTGTGCGTCGTTCCGAGCTGCGAGTCGAGCCCGTGGTCCAACCGGTCGAGCACACCCTCGGCGTGCGCGCGCCCCAGTGCGGCGCGGACCGCGTCGTCCGAGCCGAGGTCCGGCAGGTGACCCACGCCCACGTTCTCCCGGGCGAGCAGCTCGAAGCGGGAGAAGTCCTGGAACCCGGCGGCGACCCGCGTCCGCCACGCGTCCGCGTCGAGGTGGCGCAGGTCGGTGCCGTCGACGGCGACCGTCCCGGCCGTCGCGTCGTAGAACCGGCACAGCAGCTTGACCAGGGTCGTCTTGCCCGCGCCGTTCTCGCCGACGATCGCGACGGTCGTGCCCGGCGGCAGCGTCAGGTCGACGTCGGTGAGCACCGGGCGGTCGGTCCCCGGGTAGGTGAACGCGACCCCCTCGAACGTGATCCCGGTGCGGATCGCGTCCGGGGCGGGCAGCGGCGCCGCGAGGCCGGGCACGGGCCGTGGACGCACCAGCGCGCGCACCCACGCCAGGTCGGCCATGGTGCGGGCCGTGCGCTGCAGCTGCTGCAGGATCGTGACCGTGGACGTGACCTGCGCGTTCACCTGCGCCGCCAACGTGATGACCAGGATGACGTCGCCGACCGTGCGGTGGCCCGCGACCGCGTCGCGCACCACGAGCAGGGTGGCCGCGACGTAGGCGACCGCGAACACGAGCTGGCCCGCGACCCGGAGCACGCTCGCCCGGACCTCGCCGCGCCACAGCGTCGAGGTGGCGTGCGACCAGGCAGCCGCGTGCCGGGCCCGCAGGTCGCCCTCGAGCCCGCACACCCGCAGCTCCTTGGCCGGGCCCGCGTCGGCCGCGAGCGTGAACAGGTGCCGCGCCCGGCGGTTGTCCAGCGCGGCATCGTCACGCGACCGCGCGACCACGGACTCCGCGCGGCGACCGAGCAGCAGCGGGGGCAGGGCCGCGACGGGCAGGGTCAGGAGCCACGGGTTGAGCCCGGCGAGCAGCACTGCCGTGATGACGGCCGCGACGCCGAGGCCGAGGCTCGACAGCAGCGCCTGCATCGAGCCCCAGCCCGAACGGTGCAGCTCGGTGCGCAGCACCTGGAGCTTGTCGGCGTAGTCGGCGCGCTCATGGTGCTCGAGCCCCGGAGAGTCGTTCGACAGCTCGATGAGCTCGCGTTCGAGACGCATGACCGCGAGGTCGCCCAGCTCGAAGTAGTAGATGTGCGCGAAGTGCCCCGCGGTGAGCGACGCGATCACGAGCGCCGCGACCGTCACACCCGCGATGCTCGCGCCCCGGGCGTCCCCCGCGACGGCGGCGTCGGTGAGGGCGGCGAGCGCGGGCGCAGCGAGCGGCAGCGCCGAGAACTGCAGCAGCATGAGCGCGAGCGAGAGGACGAGCTTGGCCGGGTCGATCCGGTAGGCGATCAGCAGGAGCTCGCTCGCGCCGCGGACGGTCTGCCTCATGGACGTCTCCCTGTGGTCGGAGCTGCGTCTGTGGTCGGAGCTGCGTCTGTGTCCGTGGCGTCGGCCTCGGCGTCGGGCACGAACCGTTCGGCCTGGAGCCGGAACAGCCGCGCGTAGTGCCCGTCTGCTGCCAGGAGCTGCTCGTGCGACCCCTGCTCGGCCACCCGGCCCTGGTCGACCACCACGATGTGGTCGGCGCGACGCACGCTCGAGAACCGGTGCGAGATGAGGACCGAGGTGACCCCGCGGGTGAGCTCGACGAACCGGTCGAAGAACGCGGCCTCGGCGCGGACGTCGAGGGCCGAGGTCGGCTCGTCGAGCACGAGGACCCGCGCTCCGGCCTGCAGCGCGTACAGGGACCGTGCGATCGCGATGCGCTGCCACTGCCCTCCGGAGAGGTCGGCCCCGCCCTCGTAGGCCCGCGACAACGGCGAGTCGAGGCCGTGGGGCAGCGGCTCGAGCGCGTCGAGGATCCCGGCCTGCTGCGCGGCGCGTCGCACGGCGGCGTCGGTGCGGGGCACGTGCACGGCGCCGACGGCGATGTTCTCCGCTGCGGTCAGCTCGTACCGGACGAAGTCCTGGAAGATCACGCTGACCTGCCGACGCCACGCCGCCACGTCGAGGTCGGCGATGTCGGTGCCGTCGCACGTGATGACGCCGTCGGTCGGCTCGTGCAAGCGGGTGAGGAGCTTGACGAGCGTCGTCTTGCCCGCGCCGTTGACGCCCACGATCGCCGTGCTGCGCCCCGCCGGCAGCTCGAGGTCCAGCCCGTCGAGCACCGCCCGGGTGCTGCCCGGGTAGCGGAAGCTGACACCCTCGAACCGCAGCGCGACGCGCGGGCTCTCGGGCGCCACTGCGGCGCCGCCCGTGCGTCCGAGGTCCTGGACCGCCCCGATCCGAGCCTCGAACTCCTCGAGCGCGGCGACGGACTGCATGCCGTACTGGGTCGCGACGTCCGACTCGGGGTAGTACTCCCCCAGCAGCAGCGCGGCGACGACCGACTGCAGCCCGAGCGTGAGCCCCGTGAGGGTCACGTCACCGGACGCCGCCCCCCGGGCGAGATCGACGAGCACCGCTGCGCCGAGCCCGAGCCCGATCGCGGTGTAGAGCAGGTAGGGACGCAGGTAGATCGCGCGGCGCCGGGCGGTCACGGGCGCGAGCATCTCCACCGTCGCCGCCGCGTACCGATCGGCGAACCAGGTGCTGAGCCCGAAGACGCGCATCTCCTTGGCTGCGCCCGGGCCCATCGCCACGTCGCGCAGGTACTCCGCCCGCCGCCGGACCCCGACCACGGTGCGCCATGCCGTCGAGTACTTGCGCAGGCCGCCGCGCTGCCCGTACCGGAACACCATCGTCGCGACGAGCAGCGCGGCCGCGGACCACCACGTCGAGACGATCCCCAGGACCACGGCGAAGCCCACGAGCCGCACGTACCGGGCCAGCAGCGCGAGGAGCCCCGCGCAGGCGTCGCCCGGCGTGTTGAAGTCCGAGTCGAGCTGCCGAGTGGCCTCGCTCAGCGCGTCGAGCGTGGTCTGGTCCTCCATCGGGCCGATGCCCGTCGAGCGCAGCGTGCTCGCGAGCATCCGGTCGCGCATCCTGCCGTCGACGCGGCGCTTGACGCGCATCCCGAGCGCCGTCTGGACGGGGGCGAGGACCTGCTGCCCGCAGAACGCTGCGGCGGCGAGCACGAAGTCGCGCACGAGCGAGTCCCACGCGGGCGACCCGAGGCCCTCCGCGACGGCCGCGGGCACCTGGCCCACGACCACGCTCGTGGCGATGACGAACGCGACGGGCAGCAGCCCGAGCAGCAGGTTCAGGAGGCTCACGCCGACGACGAGACCGGCCCCGGCTGTCGGCAGCAGGCGGGCGATGGCCAGTCGCGGGGCGACCGCGGAGTGGTACCAGGTGCTGAGCACCGGGGCAGCGTAGCGGCGGGCGCCGACACGTCTGTACCGATGTGCGAGGTCCGTCCCTGCGCGTCCGCCGCGGCCGGGGGCTGCTCGCTTCGCTCTCCCGTCGCCGACCCCGGCGGGCCGTGGCCCGCCCGCACCCGGTTGCGGACCTCTGGGACCGCGCGGAGCATGAGGCTCGTGGTCGATGTCGATGCCGCACGCAGACCAGCTCGTCACGACCGGGACAGCAGCACGCTGCTCGGTCCCGTGGGAGTGGGCCGGCTGAGCCGCGCAGAACGGGTCGAGCGTGGGCGTGCGGCCCGGGCCCAGGCGTCGCGCTCGAGCCACGCCGGGTGGCAGGCCGCAGCCGACCGGCCCGACCCGGTCGAGCTGCTCGTCGAGCGCACGCACGACCGGCTGCCCGAGCTCGTCCCCATCCACTTCGGGCGCATGCTCGCCTCGCCGTTCGCGTTCTACCGCGGCGCGGCCGCGCTCATGGCCGCCGATCTCGCCGACACCCCGATCTCGGGCCTGCGCGTCCAGCTCTGCGGTGACGCGCACCTGTCGAACTTCGGCGGGTACGCCTCGGCCGAGCGGGACATGGTCTTCGACCTCAACGACTTCGACGAGACCCTCCCCGGCCCGTGGGAGTGGGACCTGAAGCGGCTCGTCGTGAGCTTCGAGCTCGCGGGCCGCGAGCGCGGGTTCACCGACGACGAGCGGCGAGCGGTGGTCATGGGGACGTCCCGGGCGTACCGGCAGGCCGTGCGGGGATTCGCGCAGCGCAGCAACCTCGAGGTCTGGTACACGCGCATGACCCTCGCGGCGATCCTCTCGCGCTGGGGTCAGGACGCCGGCCGCAAGGTCGTGCGCAGCCTCGAGCGGCGCGTCGACAAGGCCATGCGCAAGGACAGCATCCTCGCGTCGAGCCGGCTCACCCGGCTCGACCACGGGGAGGCGCGGCTGCGCTCCGACCCGCCGCTGCTGGTGCCGATCGGCGAGCTGCTCGGTGACGCCGACCGCGACACGTTCGAGCAGGTCATCGGCACGGCGTTCCGGCGCTACCGGCGCACGCTGCCCACCGACCGGCGGGACCTGCTGGAGCAGTTCCACTACGTCGACATGGCCCGCAAGGTGGTGGGCGTCGGCAGCGTGGGCACGCGCGCCTGGGTCCTGCTGCTGCTCGGCGTCGACGGGACCGACCCCCTCGTGCTGCAGATCAAGGAGGCGAACGAGTCGGTGCTCGCCGAGGCGGCGGGCGCCAGCGCGTACGTCAACCACGGGGCGCGGGTCGTGGCGGGCCAACGGCTCATGCAGGCGAGCTCGGACATCTTCCTGGGCTGGACCACGAGCCAGGGCATCGACGGCGCGGACCGCGACTTCTACGTGCGTCAGCTCTGGGACTGGAAGCTCTCGACCGACATCGAGCGGCAGTCGCCCGCGACCCTCGGGATCCTCGGGCAGCTGTGCGGGTGGACCCTGGCGCGGGCCCACGCGCGGTCCGGCGACCGGGTCGCGCTCGGCGCGTACGTCGGCCCGTCCGACGTGCTCGACCGCGCGATGGCCGACTTCGCCGTCGCCTACGCAGACCAGACCGAGCGTGACCACGCGCTGCTGGCCCAGGCCGAGCGCGACGGTCGCGTCGCGGTGCAGCGCGGGGTGTAGGCGAAGGCGGGCGCATGGGGTCACCACCGCAGGCGGAGGCGAAGAAGCAGCACACGGGCCTCGTCCTGGGCGTGCTCGGCGCGAGCCAGTTCCTCATGACGCTCGACAGCTCGGTCATGAACGTCTCGATGGCCACCGTCGCGGCCGACGTCGGAACCACCATCACCGGCATCCAGACCGCGATCACGCTCTACACGCTGGTCATGGCCACGCTCATGATCACCGGCGGCAAGGTCGGGAGCATCCTCGGGCGGCGGCGGGCGTTCGCGATCGGCCTCATCGTGTACGCGTGCGGCTCGACCGTGACGTCGCTGGCCCCGAACCTCGGCGTGCTGCTGCTGGGCTGGTCGCTGCTCGAGGGGATGGGCGCCGCGCTGATCATGCCCGCGATCGTGGCGCTCGTCGCCGCCAACTTCCCGCCCGAGCGTCGGGCCGCCGCCTACGGGCTCATCGCGGCCGCCGGAGCGGTGGCGGTGGCCGCCGGGCCCCTGATCGGCGGGGCTGTGACGACCTACGCGTCGTGGCGCTACGTCTTCGCGGGCGAGGCCGTGATCGTGGTGATCATCCTGCTGCTGCTGCGGCACATCGCCGACGTCGCCCCGCACCCGCTCAAGCTCGACCTGGTGGGCTCGGCGCTGTCGGTCGTGGGCCTGGGGCTCGTCGTCTTCGGCGTGCTGCGCTCGGGAGACTGGGGGTGGGTGATCGCGACCCCGGGTACACCGACCGTGTTCGGCGGGTCGCCCGTCATCTGGCTCATCGTCGTCGGCTCGCTGGTGACGTACCTGTTCATCCGCTGGCAGAGCCACCTCGAGCGCACCGGCGGCGAACCGCTGCTCGACCCGAAGATGCTGCGCAACTCGCAGCTCGTGGGCGGCCTGAGCATGTTCTTCGCGCAGTTCACGGTGCAGGCCGGGGTGTTCTTCTGCGTCCCGCTCTTCCTGTCGGTCGCCCTCGGCCTCTCGGCGGTCGAGACCGGGCTGCGGGTGTTCCCGCTGTCCATCGCCCTGCTCGTGGCGGCCGGAGGCATCCCCCGGATCTGGCCGCACGCGAACCCGCGCCGCGTGGTGCGGTTCGGGCTGCTCACCATGACGGCAGGCATCCTCGTGCTCGTGGCCGGCCTCAGCCCGGCGGCCGACGCAAGCGTCGTCGCGATCCCCATGGTGCTGATGGGCCTGGGCCTCGGGTCCCTGTCCTCGCAGCTCGGCGCCGTGACGGTCTCGGCGGTCCCCGACTCGCAGAGCGCCGAGGTCGGCGGGCTGCAGAACACGGCGACCAACCTCGGGGCGTCGCTCGGCACCGCGTTGGTGGGCTCGGTGCTCATCGCGACGCTCACCTCGGCTGCGATCTCCGGCGTGCAGAACAACCCCGACATCCCTGACTCCGTGAAGAGCCAGGCCACCACCGAGTGGGCGAGCGGGGTCCCGTTCATCTCGACGGACCAGCTCACGACGGCCCTCGACGAGGCCGGGGTGGACCAGGCCACCGCCACCCAGATCATCGACGTGAACGACGACGCCCGGATCGACGCGCTGCGCTCCGCGCTGGCCGTCGCCGCGCTCATCTCGATCGCGGCGCTGTTCTTCACCGGACGGCTGCCGCGCACCGCCCCGGGCCAACCCGCACGCCCGAAGGCGGCGCCACCCGCCGCCGAGCCGGAGACGGAGCCCGCATGAGCAGGGACCCCGGTCTCCCGACGCCGCACTGGTGGACCGGGCGTCCCGCAGGGATCATCGGAGCATGACGCCCACCAGGTCCCGCCTGTCGATCGGCTCCGAGGACTCGCTGCTCAGCATCGGGTCGAAAGGGTCGGTGCTCTCGATCGGCTCGGTCGGGTCGGTGCTCTCGATCGGCTCGGTCGGGTCGGCGGCGTCGGTGCTGTCGATCGGATCGGCCCTCAGCGTCGCGTCGCTGCTCTCGGCGCTGTCGTGGCGGTCGGTCATGTCCTGGCGCGCGCGGCGCGGGGTGATGACGGGCCACGAGACCGGGCGACCGGGCCGCAAGCACCGCGCCACCTGACGCGGCAGGCGGCGCGGGTGGGCGCGGGTAGGGTGACCCCCGTCCAGGGCAGCGCCGACCAGCGCGAGGTCGTCGGCGGCAAGGGTGCCCGCGTGCAAGGAGCTCGAGAGCAGTGCGAAGCATCATCCGGATCCTCGGGGTCGCCCGGGATCTGTGGCCCACGTATGCCGCGATCGTCGTCGCGTCGCTCGCCGTCGCCGGCACGGGGCTGCTGACACCGTTCATCGTCAAGGCCGCGACCGACCACGTCGTCGACCTGACGCAGGGGAACGCGTCGGGCATCGCGACCGTCGTCTGGCTCGCCGCCGCGCTGCTCGCGGCCGACCTGGCGAACACGGTCCTGACCAACGTCAGCGGGTACCTGGGGGACACCATGGCCGCCCGGCTGCGCGCCACGCTGTCGAGCCGGTACTACGCCAAGCTGCTCGCGCTGCCGCAGCGGTACTACGACCACGAGCTCACCGGCACCGTGATCAACCGGCTGTCCCGCTCGATCACGTCGGTCACGGGATTCGTGAACATGTTCGCGAACTCGTTCTTCCAGATGATCCTCACGGTCGTCGCCGTGCTCGCGATCACGGCGTACTACTCGTGGCCGCTGGCCGTGCTGCTCGCCGTGATCTACCCCGTGTTCCTGTGGCTCACGACGATCACGAGCGCCCGCTGGCAGGTGCTCGAGGCCGAGAAGAACCAGGACCTCGACGTGGCGGGCGGCCGGTTCGCCGAGGTCATCGGGCAGATCCGGGTCGTCAAGAGCTTCGTGCAGGAGCGCCGCGAGCTCGAGGTCTTCGACGACCGCTACCGGCGCACGGTGCGCACCACCCGCACCCAGTCGCGGTACTGGCACACCATGGACGCGACCCGGCGGGGGGCGCTCAACGTCATCTTCTTCGGGATCTTCGCGATCATCTTCGTGCAGACCGCTCGCGGGGTCTTCACCATCGGCGTCATGGTGCTGCTCATCCAGCTCGTCACGATGGCCCGCCAGCCGGTGTTCATGATGAGCATGGTGGTCGACTCGGGACAGCGCGCCATCGCGGGCAGCCGGGACTGGTTCGCGGTCATGGCCGAGCTCGGCGAGCGCGACGAGCTGCCCGCCCCCGTGCCCCCCACCGGCCGCGCGACCAGCGCCCCGGTCGAGGTCGCGTTCGACCACGTGTCCTTCGGCTACGGGGACGACGACGCTGTGCTGCGTGACGTGAGCTTCACGATCCGCCCGGGTGAGCGGGTCGCGCTGGTGGGTGAGAGCGGCGGCGGCAAGTCGACGCTCGTGAGCCTGCTGCTGCGGCTGTACTCGCCCGACCAGGGGCAGATCCGCATCGACGGCACCGACGTGGCGAGCCTCCCGCTCGAGGAGCTGCGCGGGGGCATCGGTGTCGTCTTCCAGGAGGCGGCGCTGTTCTCGGGGACGATCCGGGAGAACATCGCCTACGGCGCGCCCGACGCGACGCCCGAGGCGGTGGTCGAGGCCGCGCGCTCGGCGGGCGCCCACGAGTTCGTCTCCCGCATCCCCGCGGGCTACGACGCCGAGATCGGCGAGCGCGGCCTCAAGCTCTCGGGCGGGCAGAAGCAGCGCATCGCCGTCGCGCGCGCGATGCTCAAGGGCGCTCCCGTGCTCGTGCTCGACGAGGCGACGAGCGCCCTCGACTCGCGGTCCGAGCGCCTGGTGCAGGCAGGTCTCGACCGGCTGATGGCCGGACGGACGACGCTGATCATCGCGCACCGCCTGTCGACCATCTCCTCGGTCGACCGCATCATCACGCTGCGAGACGGTCGCGTCGACGAGATCGGGACCCCCGACGAGCTCGCCGCCTCGGGCGGCATCTACGCCGAGCTGCTCGCGCTCCAGGCCTCGGCCACCACCCGCGACCTGAAGCGGCTCCGGCAGTTCGACATCCGCGTCTGACGCCTGCCCTTCCCGCGCGTGGTCCCGCTCGCGAGGCGCGTGCGGGTGCTGCGCGACAGGATGGCCGCATGCCCGCCGACGACCTTCCCGAGCTGCTGGTGCCGCACGCCGACGCGTGGCGGGCCTGGCTCGACGAGCACCACGCCGACTCGGCCGGCGTCTGGCTCGTGCTGCACAAGAAGGGCGGCACCGTCACCGAGCTGACCTACGCCGCGGCGCTCGACGAGGCGCTGTGCTACGGCTGGATCGACGGCCAGGCACGGTCGCGCGACGGGGAGAGCTCGTTCCAGCGGATGACGCCCCGGCGCCCGCGCAGCCGCTGGTCGGCGCGCAACGTGGAGCACGTCGGGCGGCTCGAGGAGCAGGGCCGGATGCGCGAGGCCGGGCGGGCGCAGGTGCGGGCCGCGCAGGCCGACGGGCGCTGGGAAGCGGCGTACCACGGCAGCGCCACGGTGCAGGTGCCCGACGACCTCGCGGTCGCGCTCGCCGCCGAGCCCGCCGCGAAGGCGTGGTTCGACGCACTGACCTCGACCAACCGGTTCGCGGTGCTGAACCGGATCGGCGCGGTCAAGCGGCCCGAGACCCGCACCCGCAAGATCGCCGAGACCGTCGAGCGGCTCGGCCGGGGCGAGACCCCGTACCCGCAGAAGCGTCGCCCGACCGACGCCAGGGCTGACCTGCAGAAGGACCTCCAGGCAGGTGGTCCGACCCCTAGGTTGGCCGCATGGAACGTCGCCCCGCCACGCAGGCACTGATCGGCACCGCCATCATGGTGATCGGGGCCATCGCCCTGCTGAACCAGCTCGACGTGGTCGACGTGAGCATCGGTCGACTGCTGGCCACGTGGTGGCCCGCCGTGATCATCGTGCTGGGGGTCGCCGGGCTCGCGGCCGCACCCCGCGCCTGGCCCGCCCCGCTCGCCGTGGCAGCGGCCGGGGGCGTGCTGCTGGCCGGGAACCTCGGGGTAGTCGACGGCGGGGTGTGGCCGCTGATCTGGCCGGTCGCGATCATCCTCGTCGGCCTGTCGTTCCTCACCCGGGCGGCGTCGTCACGCACGGACGAGCGGTACGTGACGGCGACCGCGATCTGGTGGGGCGCCCAGCGCCGCCCGCTCACGCAGGACTTCCGCGGCGCGCAGCTCAGCGTCCTGATGGGCGGCGTCGACCTCGACCTGCGGAACGCGCAGATCGTCGAGCGCGCCGAGATCCGCGCGTTCGCGATGTGGGGCGGGATCGACGTGAAGGTGCCCCACTCGTGGCGCGTCGAGATCGTCGGCCTGCCGCTGCTCGGCGGGTGGGAGAACCGCACCACGGTGCCGTCCGACCCGGAGGCCCCCGTCCTCGTGGTGCGCGTGATCACGCTCATGGGTGGCGTGGACGTGAAGAGCAAGGCCCCCGCGAACGCCTGACCCCGGTCAGTGGTGGTGGTGCCGCAGCTTCTTCGCGGCGACCCCGACGGCTGCCGCCTTGGCCCCGGCCTCGACGGTCTTGCGGCTGACCTTCGCGGTCTCCTTGGCCACCTTCTTGGTGGTCTTGCGTGCCGCCGCCCGGGCGTCCAGCCGCAGGGCGTCGAGCAGGAAGGTCAGTGCGGCGCCGAACAGGATCACGTCCTTGGCGACGCCCACACCCTGATCGTTGGGCCGGGGGTCGCCAGGCCCCACGTGCAGCGCCGGTGTCTTGAGGTACACCCCGACGAGCAGCCCGGAGAACGCCGTGAAACCTGCTGCCACCACGGTGCGCGGCAGGACCGGCACGAGCAGCGCCGACCCGAGCGCGATCTCGGAGGTCGACAGCAGACGGGCGAACTTCTTCGGCTCCATGTCCTTGACGACGGGGTACGCCGCGGCGGCCATGTCCTGCAGCCCTCGGGCCGTGTCCTCGTCGGCCCCCCTCTTGCTCAGCCCTGAGTTGAGGATGTAGGCCCCTGCGGCGAGCCGCAGCGGGATGAGATGGATGTGCATGTGTCCTCCTGAGCCGGTGTCAGGCACGCGGGCGCGCGTCACGCCGACGCTACGGCCGAACGGCCCGGCGAACATCTTGAGAGCAGAACGGGACACGCCGGTGGGTAGATGTCGCGTTTCGCCCGGTTCGTCACGGCGGGGCCCTACGTTGTCGGCATCGGCTCCACTGCAGGACCGCCGCGGCCGCCTCGGTCGTGGCGTCACTCCCCGACCAGGAGGTCCTCATCGTGAGAATGCGTCGAACCGTCGCCGGGCTCGTCATAGCCGGGGCGATGACCGTGGGGGCAGGGGTCGCGTCGCCGGCGGCGGCCCACCCCCAGGACAAGGGCCCCGCGGCCTTCGCCCAGAAGATCACCACCAAGAACGTCTTGCGTCACCTCCAGCAGCTCCAGAAGATCGCCGAGCAGAACGGCGGCAACCGCGCAGCGTCGACCCCGGGCTACGAGGCCAGCGCCGCGTACGTGGAGAAGACGCTCAGGAAGGCCGGGTACACCACCGAGCGGGACTACTTCACGTTCGACCGCGAGATCCTCGACGCGCAGACCCTGACCCTGACCCCGGCCGTGGGCGACCCCGTCGGCTTCGAGGTCGACCAGATGGCCTACTCACCGAGCACGCCGGTGGGGGGCACCACCGCCGACGTCGCGAGCCCGACGGACACGTTCGGCTGCGCCGCGGAGACATGGAGCGGCGTCGACGTCGCGGGCAAGATCGCCCTGGTCAGCCGCGGCGGCTGCGCGTTCGCCCTCAAGGGCGCCACGGCGGAGGCCGCGGGTGCGGCGGCCGTCGTGGTCTACAACAACACCGACGGGCTGCTCAACGGCACCCTCGGCGAAGAGAACGGCGTCGGCATCGCGGTCGCGGGCATCTCGCAGGCCGACGGTCAGACGCTCGTCGCCGCGGCGGCGTCCGGCCCCCTGAACCTGACGCTGGACGTCCGGTCACACGTCGAGGCGTCCGAGAGCTTCAACGTCATCGCCGAGACGAGGCAGGGTCGCGACGACAACGTGGTGATGCTCGGCGCCCACCTCGACGGCGTGGAGGACGGTCCCGGCATCAACGACAACGGCTCCGGCTCGGCCGCCCTGCTCGAGGTCGCCGTCCAGCTGGCCGACAGCAAGAGGCTGAACAACACGGTCCGCTTCGCCTGGTGGGGTGCCGAGGAGCTCGGCCTGATCGGCTCCACCCGGTACGTCACCGAGCTCGCCACCCAGCCGGGCGAGCTCGACCGCATCGCCACCTACCTCAACTTCGACATGATCGGGTCGCCGAACTACATCATCGGGGTGTACGACGCGGACGAGTCCACGTACGAGGCACCGGTGGCGGTCCCCGAGGGTTCGGTCGCGACCGAGAAGGTCTTCACCGACTACTTCGACAGCATCGGCCAGCCGTGGGTGGACACCGAGTTCTCCGGCCGGTCCGACTACCAGGCGTTCATCCTCAACGGCATCCCCGCCTCCGGTCTGTTCACCGGGGCGGACGACGTCAAGACGGATGCCGAGGTCGCCCTGTTCGGCGGCACGGCGGGGATCACCCACGACCCGAACTACCACTCGCCGGGTGACGACCTGACGAACATCAGCACGAAGGCGCTGGGCATCATGAGCAAGGCCGTCGCGTTCGCGACCTACTCGTTCGCCCAGGACACCTCGGCCGTCAACGGCGTCTCGGGGCTCGGCGACCAGCCGGGCAAGCCGGGGAAGCCCGGCAAGCACGGGAAGCCGGGCAAGCCGGGCAAGGGCCACGACCTCGGCGTCCGGGGATGGGACAGAGCAGCCTGACCACGCGAGAGCAGCCCGACACGCAGACGGGCGGGGGGGGGGGGGGGGGGGAGGGAGAGGCAGCCCCCGCCCTCCACATGTGGCGCCGCC
>NZ_JBISBW010000009.1:0-117025 GCF_044392165.1 Cellulomonas sp. P22 | reverse complement strand
AAAAACCACCAAAAAACAATGTGTCGGGCGTTCCCCCCCCCCCCCCCCCCCCCCCCGCCCGTGCTCCAGGGGTCGAGCCGCTCCAGCGTCGAGCCGCTCCAGCGTCGAGCTGCTGCGGTCGAGCGCTCAGAAGGTGAAGCCGGCGACGCGCTCGCGCAGCCCGGCGGCCATCGCGGCGAGATCGTCCACGCTGGCACCCATCCGCCCGATGACCTCCGACGACACGCTCGCGGCGGACGCCACCCCGGTGATGTTCGACGCGATCTCGCCCGACCCGGTCGCGGCCTCGGCCACTCCCCGCGACATCTCGTTGGTGGTCGCGGTCTGCTCCTCGACCGCCGAGGCGATCGTGAGCTGGTAGTCGTTGATCGAGGTGATGATCGTCGAGATCTGCTCGATCGCGGCCACCGCCCCGGACGTGTCCGCCTGGATCGCCTCGACCCGGCGGGCGATGTCCTCGGTGGCCTTGGCGGTCTCCTGCGCGAGCTCCTTGACCTCGCCCGCGACGACGGCGAAGCCCTTGCCGGCCTCACCGGCCCGCGCGGCCTCGATCGTCGCGTTGAGCGCGAGGAGGTTCGTCTGCTCCGCGATCGAGGTGATGACCTTGACCACGTTGCCGATCTCCTGGCTCGACGTCCCGAGCTTCGCGACCTGCGCGTTCGTCTGCTGCGCAACGGTCGTGGCCTGCGCGGCGACCCTCGCGCCGTCGGTGGCGTTCTGCGCGATCTCGCGGATCGACGCACCCATCTGCTCGGCGCCCGCGGCGACCGCCTGCACGTTGAGCGAGACCTGCTCGGCCGCGACGGCCACTGCGCCGGCCTGCACGGACGTCTCGTGGGTCCCGGCCACGACCTGGTCGGCCGAGACGGCCAGCCCCTGGCTCGCATCGGCCATCGTCTCGGCCGCGACGGACACCTCGGACAGCATCGACCGCAGCGACGTCTGCACCGTCGTGAGCGACCCGGCGAGCCGGGCCATCTCGTCGTTGCCCCGGACCTCGGGCGCACGGGTCAGGTCGCCCGCCGCCATGGCGTCGAGCGCCACACCGAGCGCCGTGACCGATCGCCCGATGCTCCGCGTCACGGTGAGGCCGATGCCCCACACGACGGCGACGCCGACGACCAGCACCCCGACGATCAGCACGGTCGCTGCGTCCGCGTCGGACGCGTCCTCCGCGGCGGCGAAGGCGTGGATCGCGAGCGCCGCGAGCACACCCACCGCTGCGGCGGCGACGGTGAGGAAGCCGAGCAGCGTGAAGATCTTCGCGCGGATCGAGATCCCCGCGGACAGGGAGCGGCGAGCCATGCGCGGTGCGCCGGCCTGGACAGCTGACATCGAGACACTCCCTCGGTCGGACCTCTTGTCCCGCCCATCGACCGGTCGGGGCCGCCGATGAGCCATCGGGCCAAGGCGGACGCCGACCGCGAGCTCGGCGCGTACCTCGAGACCCTCGAACGGCGCGGCGACCACTGACGACGCGCACGGACTCGACGCCCAGGACGTCCGCACGACAATTTCCGTGGGCCGATGTCGCCGGCGACCACTAGCCTCTGGACTCGTGCCCGAGCCCGTGATCACCGCGAAAGCCCTGACCAAACGCTACGGCGACCTCACCGCGGTCGCCGGCATCGACTTCGAGGTGGCGCCCGGCGAGTCCTTCGGGCTGCTGGGCCCCAACGGTGCCGGCAAGTCGACCACCATGCGCATGGTCGGCGCTGTGTCCTCCCGCACCGACGGCACGCTGCGGGTGCTCGGGCTGGACCCCGAGACCCACGGGCCCGAGATCCGCAGCCAGCTGGGGGTCGTGCCGCAGGAGGACAACCTCGACACCGAGCTGAAGGTGCGCGACAACCTCATCGTCTACGGCCGCTACTTCGGCATCTCCCGCGCGGTATGCGGGCAGCGGGCCGACGAGCTGCTGGCGTTCGCGCAGCTCGAGGACAAGGCGCGGTCCAAGGTCGACGACCTGTCGGGCGGCATGAAGCGACGGCTGACGATCGCCCGGGCGCTGGTCAACGAGCCGCGCATGCTGATGCTCGACGAGCCGACCACCGGGCTCGACCCGCAGGCCCGCCACGTGCTGTGGGACCGGCTGTTCCGGCTCAAGGAGCGCGGCACCACCCTGGTGCTCACCACGCACTACATGGACGAGGCCGAGCAGCTGTGCGACCGGATCATCGTGGTCGACAAGGGCGCGATCATGGCCGAGGGCAGCCCGTCCGAGCTCATCCGGCGCTACTCGACGCGCGAGGTGCTCGAGCTGCGCTTCGGCTCGGACCGCAACGCCTCGGCCGCGCGGGAGCTGGGTGACCTGGGCGAGCGGGTCGAGGTCCTGCCCGACCGCGTGCTGGTGTACGTCGGCGACGGCGAGGCCGCGCTCGAGCAGGTCGCGCACCGCGGGCTGCAGCCGACCACGAGCCTGGTGCGCCGCTCGAGCCTCGAAGACGTGTTCCTGCGTCTGACGGGCCGGAGCCTGATCGAGTGACCGCCTCCCCTGCGCCCGCGGGCGCCACCCCGTCGGCCGATCTCACGACCCCCGGGCCCGACGACGCCACGGCTGCGGCCCTCGCCGGGGGCGTCCGGCCGCGCCGTCTCGGCACGCTCTACGTCGCCGAGCACAACCTGCGCTCCATGCGGAGCTACGGGTGGACCATCGTGATGACCGGGATCGGCAACCCCGTCATGTACCTGCTCGGCATCGGCCTCGGGCTCGCGAGCTTCCTCGACGTGCCGGTCGGGTTCGGTCCCGACGGGCCCGTGCCGTACGTGTGGTTCGTCGCGCCCGCGCTGCTGGCCACGGCCGTGGTGACGGTGGGCACCGAGGAGTTCACCTACACCGTCATGGGCGGGTTCCGGTGGCGGCGGGTGTTCTGGGCGATGAACTCCTCGCCCGTGGCCCCGGGCCAGGTCGTCGGTGGTCTCGTGCTCGCGGTGGCGGCGCGGATGATCTTCGTCTCGGTGGCGTACACACTGGTCGTGGCGCTGTTCGGCGCGGTGGGCGACCTGCGTGCACTGCTCCTGCTGCCGCTGATCGGCGTGCTGGGCGGCCTGGCGTTCGGTCTGCCGCTGCTCGCCTACTCGGCGAGCCTGACGCAGGACTCCGGGCAGTTCGCGGCCGTCCAGCGGTTCGTGTTCACGCCGATGTTCCTGTTCTCGGGCACGTTCTACCCGCTCGACACCCTGCCGACCTGGCTGCACTGGATCGGGTGGATCTCGCCGATCTGGCACGCGAGCGAGCTCGGGCGGGCCGCGTCCTTCGGCCAGGCGACGCCCGGCTGGCTGCTGTGCGTGCACGTCCTGGTGCTCGTGGCGCTCGCGGTCGGCGGCTGGTTCGTGGGCCGTCGCGTCTTCGTGGGAAGGCTGCGCGGATGAGCGCGAACATGTCGGCGCCGACCACCACCGGCAGCCACGCCACCGAGCCTGGGACCCCGGGTCGGGGCGGGGTCAGCGCGCTGTACGCCGGGAACGCCCGGTCCGTGCTCGCCCGCGGGCTGCGCGCGGCCCGGTCCAGCACCTGGGTCGTGGTCGTCTCGGGGTTCTTCGAGCCGGTGTTCTACCTGCTCGCGATGGGCATGGGCCTCGGCTCGTACATCGGGGACATCACGACCCCGTCGGGGCAGACGGTGGCCTACGCCGCCTACATCGCCCCCGCGCTGCTCGCGGTCTCGGCGATGAACGGCGCGGTCTACGACTCGACGTGGAACGTCTTCTTCAAGATGAACTTCGGCAAGCTCTACGAGGGCATGCTCGCGACGTCGCTGGGCCCGCTCGACGTGGCGCTCGGGGAGATCCTGTACGCGCTGCTGCGCGGCGTGCTGTACGCGGCGGGGTTCCTCACAGTGATGCAGGTGCTCGGCCTCAACCTCGGCTGGACGGCCGTGCTCGCGCTGCCTGCCGTCGTGCTGATCGCGTTCGGCTTCGCGAGCCTGGGGATGGCCGTCACGAGCTACCTGTCGACCTTCCAGCAGATGGACTGGATCAACTTCGTCATGCTGCCGATGTTCCTGTTCTCGGCGACGTTCTTCCCGATCACCGTGTACCCCGAACCGCTCCAGTGGCTGGTCCAGGCCATGCCGCTGTGGCACGCCGTCGAGCTCGTGCGCGGGCTGACCACCGGCGCGCTCGGCGCCGGGATGCTGGTGCACGTCGGCTACTTCGTGGTGATGATCGCCGTGGGCGTCGTCCTGGTGACCCGGCGGCTGCGCGCGCTGTTCCTCGACTGAGAGCCCCGAGGACGCCAAGAGCAGGCCGACCTGACGATGCGCTCGGCTACGCTCGCCGACGTGAACCAGCGGCTCGACGCGCAGCGCAACCGGGCCAAGCTCGTGGCTGCTGCCGCCGAGGTCTTCCGGGAGGACGGCGCGGCGGCACCCCTCGACCTCGTCGCCCGGCGAGCGGCGGTCGGGCGCGGAACCCTCTACCGCCACTTCCCCGACCGTGGCTCGCTCGTCGCCGCGGTGCTGGACCTGCGCATGGCGGCCCTCGAGCGGTACGCCGCCACCTACCCGGGCGACGACCTGCTCGAGCACCTGCTCGTGGAGATCTGCGCGCTCCAGCTCGACACCCCGGGTCTCATGACGGTGGTGCGCAGCTCCCCCGACCCCCGGCTGCACCTCGACGAGCTCACGCGCCGCACGTCCTCGCTGCTGTCGGCGGCCGTGCACGTGGCGCACCGCGCCGGGACCGTCCGTCCCGACGTGACGCTCACCGACGTCCACCTGGCCGTCGCGATGGTCGACGGCGTGATCTCGATGCTGCCGCGCACGCCCGGTGCCGACCCCGTCGCGAGGGCGCTCGAGCTCGTGCTCCGGGCCCTGCGCAGCCCCGACCGCGCCGCGGAGCCCGTCCCCGCCCCCGAGCTGCGGCTCGCCACACCGCAGGACGTGGACGCGGCGGACTGACCCCGAACGGTCAGCCCGCGGTGCGGCAGCCGCTCAGGTCGTGGCGTCGGGCGTCGCCGTGGAGCCCTCGTACAGCCCGATCTCGTTGCCGTCGGGGTCCACGACCACCGCCCACCAGCTCGTCGAGTCGATCTGCAGCTTCGGGGCCCGGATCTGGCCGCCGAGCGCGAGGACCTGCCCCAGCACGTCGTCGATCGAGTCCACCTCGACGTAGCTGCGCGGCGCCGTGAAGTCGTCGGACCGCGGGGCCAGGCCACCGCCGCTGATCTTGTTGGGGGCCTGCCACATCGGGTAGCCCTCGAAGCCGACGACCTGCTGAATGTCCCACCCGAACAGGCCGTTGTAGAACGACGTCGACCGCCCGAAGTCCCCGACGGGGATGTCGATGTGCGTGATGTCACCGTGCGCCATGACCGCTCCTCCCGAAGGCCCGGCCACCGGTGCGACCGAGGCATCCTTCGCACGGTAGGTCCACCCGCGGCCGACCGCACCCCGCGGCCCGAGCGGAGTGGTCACGATCGCCTGAACCGCTGCGGGGAACGCGCACGCCGCGCCAAGATGTCCGGATGAGCGCACCGCCGCCCGCCCCCACCCCCACCCAGCAGTGGGACCCGGCGACGGACGACGCCCCGATCCCCGTGCCGTTCGCGACCTGGCCGATGCGGGCGCTCGCGCTGCTGCTCGACGGAGGGCTGCTCGCGGGTGTGGCCTTCCTCGCGGACGGCGGCCCCGGGTTCGACGGCCCGACGCTGCACCCCGGGCTGCCGACGTTCACCACGCCCGCGCCGGAGACCGTCAACGCGTCGGGCTGGGTCCTCGGGACGCTGGTGCTGATGGCCCTGCTGCAGGCCTACCTCGGTGCGACACCGGGCAAGTGGCTCGTGGGCATCGTCGTGGTGAGGACGTCGACCGGCCGACCGGCCGGCGCGCTGCGCACCGCCCTCCGCACGGCGGCGCACCTGCTCGACTCGATCCTGCTGATCGGGTACCTGCGCCCCCTGGTGAACCGCGAGCGCCGCACCTTCGCCGACAGCATCGCGGGGACGTACGTGCTCGGCACGCGACGCCCGCTGACCCTCCCGTGGGTGGCCTGGCTCGCGGACCCGCGTGGAGCCCCGCTCGAGCCGACCGGTCCCCCGCCGCCGTGGGAGGAGCCGTTCGAGCCCCGCTGGCGCCGCGTCGTGGGCGCGGTCGTCACCTCGGCAGGCGTCCTCGGCGTCGCCTACGGCTGCGCACCGCCCACTCAGACGATGAGCGGCACCGGCACCCTGACCTGCCGGCCGGTCTCCTCGGACGTCACCGGCAGCACCACCGACCCCACGCTGACGGAGGCGCAGGTCACGGCGTCCCTCCCGGCCGAGTGGACGCGGCTCGGGGTGACCCGCGTCGACCACGTGGCCCCCCGACTGGATGTGACGTGGCAGCTCACGGACTACGCCGCCGACGACGAGTCGTTCGCCGCGGACCACGGCTCCTGGTGGGCCACCGTGCGCGACGCGGACGGCACCCTGCTCCAGACGGTCAGGGTCAGCTCCGCACAGGCGGTCGAGGGCCTGGCCGGCGCCACGTACACCGGGGGCGCGGTGACCGCGACGGTCCCGTGGGAAGCGGTCGAAGCGGTCGACGGGCTCGACGTCGGCGACTGGACCCTCGAGGCGGGCCAGACCCGAGACGGGCGGACCGTCGCGAGCTGCAGCTCACCCTGACCGGGGGTCAGGCTCCCGCGGGCCCATCGAGTCGTCGAGCACGCTGCCCGGGGTCGCGCCCGGGTGTCACCCCGCCAGTGAGAGCAGCGCAGCCACGAGGGCGTTGCACGCCAGCCCGACGACCATCCAGCCCACCATGCTCGCCGCGACGTAGCGGACGTGCCGCGCCCGGTTTCCGCGCTCCCACGCCGGAGCCGGCGTGTACCGGAGCCTGTCGAACGCGGTCGGTCGGCGCCGGTCGCGGGAGGCGAACAGCGGCGAGGGCGTGAGGGTGGTCATGGGCTCTCCTCGTGGGTGAGACGCGATGCGGCCGGGGTTTCCGGCAGACCCACTCTGGCCGCCCAGCCACGACCATGTCTGGGCACAACGGCCCAAATCCGCTCGCCGGCGAACGCGCTCACCGTCGTCGCGAAGAACGCCGACGCAGCACCGCACAGGACGCCCCCGCGAGCGCCAGCACCAAGCCGGTCAGCCAGAGCCCGCTGACGAGCGACACCACCGCGCCGGCGCCGACCAGGGCCACGACACGGCCCAGCACCCATCCCCGCGTCCTCCCCGATGCACCGAGGGCGCCGATCCAGCCCAGCCCGATCGACAGACCCGCCAGCACCGCGGCGCGAGCGCCCGCCAGCCGTCCGCGCTCGAGCAGGTCGCCCGGCGTGAGCGGCTCGTCCATGACCTCGAGCACCCCGGACAGACGGAGCGGCACGGCCACGATGGCGAGTGCGACCGCGACGACGAGCAGGCCGACCGACAGCTGGCGCGCGGGAGCAGACGTGCTGGTGACGGCCCCGGCCTCCATCACTGCATGCTAGGGGCACCAGCCCTCGACGTCGGGGGTCGTCACCGACGAGGAGAGGAGCGGGATGGTGAGCACGCGGCGCACGATCGAACGGCTGAGCGGAGGCGACCTGGTCGAGCTCCGCTCGGACGTCGGCCCCGCGCCGAAGAACGTCGGCGCGCTCCTGGTGCTCGACGACGCGGACCTCGCCACCGTCGAGCGGGTGCTCAGCCGCCGGCTCGCGGGGATCGACCGGCTACGTCAACGGCTGGTCGCGCCGCCGTGGGGGCTGGGCCGGCCGTACTGGCTCGAGGATCCGGCGTTCGACGTCGCGGCCCACGTGACGCACGTGCGCTGCCCCGCACCCGCCGACCACGACGCCCTGCTCGACGTCGCCGCGGACGCGCTCACGCAGCCGCTCCGCCGCGACCGGCCGCTGTGGCGGGCCGTGCTGGTCGACGGGCTGCCGGGTGGTGCGGTGGGCGTCGTCCTCGTGATGCACCACGTGCTCGCTGACGGCGTCGGCGGCCTCGCGGTCCTCGCCGCGCTGGGTGATCCGGGGACGCCCGCACCCCGACCCCTCGGGCCGGCATCCGCCATCGCTGCTTCCACCGTCGCCGCGGCCGCCGTCCCCGGGGCCCCCGTCCCCGCGGTTGCCGTCCCCGCGGCCGGGCCGACGGTGACGGCGCTGCTCGCCGACCACGTCGTGCGGCTCGTCCGCGCCGCCGCCGCGCTGCCCGCGGGCCTGGCACGGGTGGGGCGTGGGCGCGTCGAGCTGCGCGGCCGCGACCGCGGGCGCGACCACGGGCACGGGCACGACCAGGGGCGGGGAGCGCCGCGGTGCTCGCTCAACGTGCCGACCGGTGCCCGTCGACGGCTCGCGACGGTCGACGTCGACCTGGCCGAGGTGCGGGCGGCCGCGCGGCGGCATGGCGCCACGGTCAACGACGTGCTGCTCGTCGCGGTCACCGCGGCGATGGGCACCGTGCTGCGCGCACGCGGCGAGGACGTGTCCACGCTCGTCGTGTCCGTGCCCGTGTCGGCGCGGCGGCCGACGGGGAGGGCGGGGACGGCGGGGACGGCGGGGACGGCGGGCCGCACGAGAGGCGGCGAGCTCGGCAACCAGGTCGGCGTCATGCAGGTCCGGGTCCCCGTGCGCGGCCCCCTGCCCGAGCGGCTCGCGCGGGTCGCGGCCACCACCAGCGCCCGCCGGCACGACGACCGTGGTGCGTCGGCGGGGCTCGTGGGGCCGGTGTTCCGGCTGCTGGTGGCGGTCGGCGCGTTCCGGTGGTTCATCGACCACCAGCGGCTGATCAGCACGTTCCTCACGAACGTGCGCGGACCCGCGGAGGCCGTCTCCGTGGCCGGGGCGCACGTCCGGGAGATCGTCCCCCTGACGTCGGCACCGGGGAACGTGGCGGTCACGTTCGCGGTGCTCTCCTCGGGAGGGCGTCTGGTCGTGACCGTGGTCACCGACCCGGACGTCGTCGCCGACCCGACCGCTCTCGCGGCCGGTACGGACGAGGCGCTGCGCGGGCTCGTCCGGGACTGAGCCCCGCCGGGAAGACGCCGGGCCCGCAGCACGCGGCGGCCCGGTGTTTCCCGCTGGGCGAACAGGTGCGCACCTGAGGAATGCGGGTGGTGGGTCCACCGTTCTCGATGGCATCGCCCGCCCCGGGAGCCTCCCGGGGTCGGACGAGCACCGATCACCGCAGCGAAACGAGGTCCCCATGACTGCATCCACCCTCGAGGGTTCCGCCCCCACCACAGAGCTGTCCCGCCACGACCGCTGCGACCGCTGCGGGGCGCAGGCCTACGTCCGGGCGACGCTCGCGGCCGGCGACGGCCTGGAGCTCCTCTTCTGCGGCCACCACTTCCGCACCTTCGAGCACGGTCTCGTCGCGTCCGGCGCGACCATCCACGACGAGCGTCACCGCATCGAGGCTCAGTCCACGGACGACTGAGCCGTGTGGTTCACCGGCACCCGCGGCAGCGTCGCCCGGGAACGTCGGGGACGCGCGCGCGGGACGCAGACCGGCAGCAGGTCGACCCGGATCAGCGCTCGACCGTGAACACCGAGCTGGTGAACGCCGGGCTGCCGTCCGGCGTCGCGTCCCGCACCTCGACGCTGCTCACCGAGGCGAACCGTGGGCCGCGGTGCGCCCACCCGACCAGGGCATCGACGGGCTCCCGGCCTCCGACCACGAGCGCCTCGACAGCGCCGTCGGCCCGGTTGCGCACCCATCCGGTCACACCGAGCCGCCGGGCCTCGGCGACGAGCGCCGCACGGAACCCGACCCCCTGGACGACGCCGCGCACGACGACCTGGCGAGCGATCACGGGTCCAGTCTGCGTCGTGTCACGCGAGTCCTCGCGCTGGGCGGCGCCGCTGCCTCAGGCCCGGACGGCCAGCCGCCGGACCGTGCTCCCCAGCCAGTCCTCGTAGTGCTCCATGGTCCAGCCCGACCGCCGGACGAGCTGGTCGTGGCCCTCCGGGGACATCAAGAAGGACAGCGCGTCCGCGAGGTCGTCGCGATCGACGTCGACCGGGACCATGTCGCGTTCGACGAGCGCCTCGACGGCGCCCCGGTAGTCGGCCCGCCGCCGCTCGAGCAGCTCGCTGAGCGCCGCCCCGACGTGCGGGTCGGACGCCCCGGCGCTCACGAAGCCGACCCACAGCGCGCTGGTGCGCGCGTTCGCCTGCGCGACCCAGTGGACCAGTCCGTCGAGGAACCGCTCGCCGTCGGTGAGGGTCAAGATCTCGGCGGCGGACTCGCGCGCTGTGACGCTCTCGGGTCCCTCCGTGCCGGTGAACGCCTGCTCGAAGGCTCCGAGCAGCAGGTTGCGCTTGGGTCCGTTGAGCTTGACCGTCTCGACCGACACCGAGGCCCGGGTCGCGATGTCGCCCAGCGAGGTGCCGGCATAGCCACATTCGGCGAAGCAGTCGGCGGCGGCCTCGAGGATCCGTCGTCGGGTGTGGGCGGCCTGCTCGGCCCGCAACGTCGAGCGGTACGGGCGGGACGGCGCAGAGGCCGACGGGGAAGACGACGAAGCAGACATATTGACCACCATGGCAGTGTGATGAATACTCGGGACCAGTAACCAATACTAGCCACTGGTGAGGAACCCGATGTCATCCCTGCTGATCTGCGCCACCCCCGTCCACGGGCACGTCACCCCGCTGCTCGCCGTCTCGAGGTTCCTCGTCGGCCAGGGGCACCACGTCCGGTTCCTGACCGGCGCCCGCTACCGGGGCGCCGTCGAGGCGACGGGAGCCACCTACCTGCCGCTCCCCCTCGAGGCCGACTACGACGACCGCGACATGGACGCCGCGTTCCCCGGGCGGGTGGGCCGCAGCGGCGCCTCCGGCATCCGGTACGACATGAGCACGATCTTCATCGCGCCGGTGCCCGCACAGGTTCGCGCCGTCGACCAGGCGCTCGCCGCCGAGCCGACCGACGCCGTGCTCGTGGAGAGCATGTTCTTCGGCGCGGCCGCGCTGCTCTCCCGGTCCCGCACCGCCCGCCCGCCCGTCATCACGCTCGGGATCATCCCCCTCGGGCTGGCGAGCACCGACACCGCACCGTTCGGGCTCGGGATCCCCCCGGTGCCCGGGCTCGCGGGACGCGTGCGCAACGCCGCCCTGCGGGTCGTCGCCGAGAAGATCGTCTTCGGCCCCGTCCAGCGCGACGCCGAGCAGGCGGTCCGTGAGGCGACCGGCTGCGAGCTGCCCGGCTTCTTCATGGACTACGGCAGGCTCGCCGACGCGCTCGTGCAGTTCACCGTGCCCGGCTTCGAGTACCCGCGCCCGGACCTGCCCTCCTCGGTCCGGTTCGTCGGGCCCGTGTCCCGCACCACGCCGTCCGACACGCCCGTCCCCTCCTGGTGGGGCGACCTCGACGGCACACGCCCGGTGGTCCACGTGACCCAGGGCACCGTCGCCAACCGGGACTACGACCAGCTCATCACCCCGACGATCACGGCCCTTGCCGAGGAGGACGTGCTCGTGGTCGTCAGCACGGGAGGCCGCGACGTCACCACGCTGCCGCCCCTGCCGGCCAACGTGCGGGCCGCGGAGTACCTCCCCTACGACGCGCTGCTGCCCCTGACCGACGTCTACGTCAGCAACGGCGGGTACGGCGGCGTGCACTTCGCGCTCGAGCACGGGGTGCCGCTCGTCGTCGCCGGAGCCACCGAGGACAAGGTCGAGGTCACGGCCCGCGTCGCATGGTCGGGCGCGGGCCTCAACCTCCGCACCCACCAGCCGACGCCCGCAGCCGTCCGCACGGCCGTCCGCACGGTCCTGGCCGACCACAGGTACCGCCGCGCCGCCGCCCGCCTGGGCTCCGAGATCACAGCGTCGCCCGGCCTGGCCGGCCTCGAGGCAGCGCTCGGCGACGTCCTGCACGCCCGGGCGACGACCCCGGGCATCCCCGCGGGACGTCGCCGGCAGGCCCGTGCCGCGACAGCGCCCGAACCGGCCGACCGCCGTCGCGGGCGGTGACCGGGGGACGCTGTTCCCGACGGGTCAGGCGTCCGTGCGCAGCCGCTTGACGAACGGGGCGGTGATCACGGCGATGAGGCCGATGCAGCTACCCAGGATGAAGGCGTGCCGCGTGCCGACCGTCTGCATCTCGGCGTCGCTGCCGCTCGCGGCCGCGGCCCCGATGGTCAGGGCCGCGACGAGCAGTGCGGTGCCCGCTGCACCGGCGAGCTGCTGCAGCGTGTTCAGGATCGCTGAGCCGTGCGCGTAGAGCTCACGCGGCAGGGCGCTCAGCGAGATCGTCATCAGCGGGGTCATCAGCAGGGACAGACCGAGGCAGAAGACCACGTGCCAGGCCACGACGACGCCCAGCGAGGTGTCGGCCCCGATCGTGCTCAGCAGCAACTGCCCACCGCAGAGCAGGATCGCGCCGGGGATGACGATCGGGCGCGGGCCAACCTTGTCGTAGATGCGGCCGACGAACGGCGCCAGCACCCCCTGGGCGAGGCCGCCCGGAAGCATGAGCAGCCCGGTGGTGAGGACGCTCACGCCCATCCCCATCTGCAGGTAGATGGGCAGCACCACGACGGTGCCGAGCAACGTGGCCATGACGACCATCAGGATGATGACGGAGTTCCGGAACGCGGGGACGGCGAACGGCCGCAGGTCCAGCAGCGACGATCCGGTGCGCTGCAGACGCGTCTGACGACGCACGAATGCCACCAGCCCGAGGACGCCGATCACCAGCGCCACGACGGGCGCCGCGGCCCCGTCGAGCAGCGCCTCGATCGAGGACAGCCCGTACACGATGCCGCCGAAGCCGAACACCGAGAGCACGACCGACCCGACGTCCAGGCGCGGGCGCGTCACCTCGTGGGTGGCCTTGATCATGAACAGGCCGCAGACGAACACGATCGCCCCGAGCGGGAGCATGAGCCCGAAGACCCAGCGCCAGCTGAGCGCCTCGACGACGATGCCCGAGATGGTGGGGCCGATGGCCGGCGCGACGGAGATCACGACGGAGTTGAGGCCCATGACCGCGCCGCGCTTCCACGCGGGCACGGTCGTCAGGGTGGTGGTCATCAGCAGCGGCAGGATGATCGCCGTGCCGCAGGCCTGGACGATGCGGCCCAGCAGGATCAGGGCGAAGGTGGGCGCGATGCCGCAGAGCGCGGTGCCCACGATGAAGAGCAGGAGCGCGGCGCTGAACAGCGTCCGGGTGGTGAAGCGCTGCAGCAGGTAGCCCGTGGTCGGGATGACCACGGCCATCATGAGCATGAACCCGGTGGTGAGCCACTGGGCCGTGCCGGCCGTGACCTCGAAGTCGCCCATGATGCTGGGCAGCGCGACGCTGAGCACGGTCTCGTTGAGGATCATGATCAGCGCGGAGAACATCAGGACGGCGATGACCGGGCCGACACGGCCGGTGGCCTTCTCCGTCTCGATCGCCGGCGAGAACGCGCCCGCCGGGGTCTCCTCGCGGAGCTGGACATCAGACATGGGACCTTCTTCCTAGACACAAGCGAAGGCAATTCTGTCACACTGTGACAAGATGGCAGCCACCGCCAGAGTGGTGTCTCTGGTCACACGTGTGCTCGTGCTAGGAAGGCCCCATGGACGACGTCCCCACCGACCTCCGCGCCCGACGCCGCCTCGACACGGCCGAGCAGATCCACCAGGTGGCCCTCGAGCTCTTCGAGAAGCAGGGCGTCCGAGAGACCACGGTCCAGCAGATCGCCGACCGCGCTGGCATCTCGTCGCGCACCTTCTTCCGGTACTTCGCCTCGAAGGAGCAGGCCGCCCTTCCAGGTCAGCAGCGGCTGCTGCAGGTGATCGACACGCTCGAGCTCTCCCCCGGCGACTCGCCGGCGACCGTCCTGCAGAAGGCCGAGAAAGCCGCCGAGTCGGCCATGTCCGGAGAGAACGACCCCGGCCTCGCGGAGCACCGGCGCATCGCGCGCCTCCTCGGCGAGCCGGAGCTCCAGGCGCTCGCCGCCGCACAGGAGCGGACCTTGACCATGCACCTGCACGCCCGGCTGAGCGCCCAGCTCGAGAGCAGCGACCCGACCACCGTGCGGCTCATCGCCGAGCTCGTTGTGGCGCTGTGGCGCACCAGCTGGGAACGCTGGGGCGAGCTCGCGCTGGAGGGCCACATGACGGACCCGGTGGAGGTCTACCGGCACTGCCGCAGGGAGCTCCGCCGCGTCGTCGAATGAGGGCATCGTCGACCGGGCGAACCGTCGACTGCGGCCGGTCAGTGCGGCCGATACACGTCTCGCCGATGGGCGATCGACAGGACGTAGACCGTGACCACCCGAGCGTTGATCGCGTAGATGACGCGATACTCCCCACGCCGGGCAGACCACTTTCCCTCGAGCTCGTTGCGCAGCGGCTTGCCGACCTTGAAGGGGTCCTCGGCCAGCGGCCCGGAGAGGAACTCGATGACGGCAACGGCAACCGCCGCGGGCAGCTGCGAGGCGAGCGCACGCTTCGCAGCGGGGGCCAGGGAGATCTCGTACATCAGACGTCGCGGCGCAGCTGCTCCAGCACCTCGCTGAGCGGCGTCACGTCACCTGCGGCCACGGCGGCGTCACCCTCGCGGATCTCGGCCATCAGCCGCGGGTCCGACAGCACGGCGATGGTCTCCTCCAGCGAGGCCAGGTCGTCGGGCGAGACCAGGACTGCGGCCGGCTCGCCGTGACGCGTGATGGTGACCCGCTCGTGGGTGCCGTGGACGGAGTCGACGTACCGCGACAGGTGCGCCTTCACATTCGCGAGCGATGTCGTCGTCATGACCCGAATCATAGTCATCACCGATCGGGCAGGGAAGCGGAACGATCGACGCTCACGCAGCGGACTGTCTCGGTTGGCGCCGATGAACCGGCATGTCCTAGATGGACGTCTCCACCGTGTCGGGCGGTGCGTCAGACGCCCGCGGGCGACGCCTCCTGACGCTGCTGCTGCTCGGCCGCACCGGGAGAGACCTCGCCGACGAGCAGCACGAGCGTGTCGTTGATCCGGTCGAGGTGGCGCAGCACGGCGGCCTGCGGACTGTCCGATGCGCCGCGGACGCCGTCGTCGAGGACCAGCGGCAGGTCCGGCTCGACCGACGTCGGCAGCCGGTCGGCGAGGACGTCGAGCAGCGCCGTGAAGTTGGTGCGCAGCGTGGTGCGCACGGCGGACCAGTCCTGCGCGCTCGGATCGGCACCGGCGTCGACCGCCTGCTGGGCGGCCCGCACCAGGTGCCGGGTGTCGTAGGTGAGCGACCACAGCGCCGTCAGCCTGCCCTCGACGCCGTCGGCGCCCGAGGCGCCCGCGGCCCGCCGCAGGGGCGCCGCGGTGGAGTTGACCGCCCGAGCCTCGCGCTCCACGACGAGCAGCCGGTCGCGCACCGACGCCGTCGAGACCGAGGTGCTGCCCTCGAGGCGTCCCACGGTGGTCGTCACGACCGTCGCGACGTCGCGCACGAGGGTCGCGGTGTCCTTGTTGAGCACGGTGCGGATCCGCGTCGGCAGCACGAGCCAGGCGACCAGCAGCGCGGCCGCCGCCCCCAGCAGGGTCTCCACGACGCGCAGCTCCAGCGCGACCGGCGTCAACCGGCCGAGGAACTCGTAGATGACGGCGAACAGCATCGTCGTCCACAGCGTCGACACCGCCGGGGACACGGGGCGGAAGTAGGTCGAGGCGAACACCGTGAGGGCGAGCAACGGCACCAGGACCCACGGCTCGTGCCCGGTGCCGATCGCGATCGCGAAGCCGACCGTGGCGCCCGCGACCGTGCCGGCGACCCGTTGCGCGCCCTTCATGAACGTCTCGGCGTCGGTGCCGCCGAGCACCTGGTACGCCGCGAGCGTCGCCCAGTACTGGTCGGTCGACGACACGGACTCGCCGACGCCCAGCGCCGCGCCCACCGCGACGCCGGCCTGGACCGCCCGGCGGCTCGTCGGTGAGAGCCGGTGCTGCGAGCCAGCCGGAGAGCCGTCGGCGCTCCAGGTGAGCTCGTCGAGCGCCTGGGCGTCCTCGTCGCCGTCGTCCGACGGCGCGGGCGGCGCCGACGGGTCCAGGGCCGCCGTCCGCGCCTCGGCGAGCGCGGCCGCCGCGCGGTACAGCTCGTTGGTCGCCACCTGCAGAGCGCGGGCGGCACGCGGCCAGTCCGCAGGCGGTGGGTCCGCGTCCCACGGCTCGAGGGTGGCGGGTGTCGCGTCGGCCGGGCCCGGCGCCGCATCCGAGCCCGGCACGGCCCCGGGACCCGCGGCGGCGAACCGCTCCAGGTGCGCCTGCAGGAGCTCGAGCCGCCCCGCGAGCCGGCCGCGCAGCTCGAGCGACAGGGTGGTACCCGTGGCGTCCTCCACGGTCCCGACCAGGTGCGCGGTCGCGAGCGTGGTGTCGAACAGCCGCAGGCGCAGCTCCACGGCCCGGACCGGGTCGACACCGGTCGCGTCGGCCTCGCCCGCCAGCTGCCCCGCGAGGAAGGTGCCGCCGCGCTCGAGGCGTCGCTGGTCCACCTCGACGCGGTGGCGGACGTCCGGGTCCCAGCGCGCCCACGACACGGCGTCGACGAGCGCGTCCATCGAGGCCACGAGCTCGCGGCCGTAGCCGGCGAGCCCCGCGCGCAGGACCCGCGCCGGGCGCTCCGGCAGCACGACGTAGTTGAGCAGGAAGCCCCAGGCGATGCCCACGGCGCCGGTCGCGACGTACAGCGTCACCTCGGACAGCTCCAGCTGAAGGATGAGCGCGAAGTAGTAGACCATGAACGTCACGCCACCGAGCGCTGCCCAGCGCGGGCCGAAGCGCCCGACCCAGGCGCCACCCGCCGCGACGGCGACGACGAGCACGCCCGTCCACACGGGCGACCCGGACACCAGTGCGCCCAGCACGACGACCACGCAGACCGGCACGATCAGCAGGACGCTCGTGAGCTTGCGCCCGCGCGCCGTCTTGTCGGCCGAGAGGCCCGTGCTGAGCATGGCCACGAAGGCGCCGAAGAGTGCCGGCCGCAGCTCGTCCCGGCCCAGTGCGTGCAGCAGGACGTACCCGGTCACCCCCGCGGCAACCACGGCCAGCAGCGCGCGGGCCGCCGCCCGCAGGCGCGCGAACCCCGGGTCGACCTGGGCGACGTGAGCGTCGACGAACGTCCGCCAGCGCGAGAGCCGGCCGTGGCCTGTCGCGGCGGCGTCCGGCGGCTGCGTCGGCCCTGGCAGGAAGAACTCCTCGACGTCACGCAGGGCGACCGCACCCTGCGGGTGCAGCATCGACACGGGCTGGTCCGTCACGATGATGGGCTGGTAGTCCAGGTCGCGACTGACGGCCAGCGTGACCTGGTGCGCCCGGTACGCGAACGGCAGCCACGCGACGTACCGGCGGTAGGTGTCGTCGACGTCGGTCAGCGGTTGGACGTCCACCAGGGCGGCCGTCTCGCGGTCGAGCTGCAGGAACCGGTTGACCCACTCGTCGCCCTCGTCGCGGTGCGCCTCACCCTGCGCGATCCGTGCGAACCGCTGGGGGTCGACCACCGAGGGCACGTCCACGCTGGTCCAGCGCACCCGGCCCTGCAGGTACTCGCCGAACTGGAGGAACTCGAACGTCAGCGGGACCAGGCGCGCCGTGGCGGTGGCCGGATGCCCGGTGGGCAGCCCCCAGCGCAACGCCCCGATCGTGCCGCCGATCATGCGCAGCGCGTACGGCAGCGCGAACCGGTCGCGTCCGCTCTGGAAGTAGTACGCGGCGTGGTGCAGGCGCAGCCCGTCGGTGTACGAGGAGAACGTGTCCCCCACGGCGTCGAGGTGGCCGTCGAGGTCGTTGGGCTGACCGTCGCGGAAGTACGGCGTCAGGCTCGCGACGGGTGAGCCGGCACCGCGCTCGGCCGTGAAGAACTGCGTGCACAGGCTGCTGAGGTCGCTGATCACCCCGTACACGCCGAGCAGGAACGTCAGGATGAGGGACAGCAGCAGCACGCCGGTGAGCGTCTCCGCGATGCTGAGGAAGCGCAGGACGTCGGTCTCCGCGGTCAGGGACGACCCGCCGACCGTGGCGAGCTGCGCGGCGCTGAAGTACAGGCCGTTGAACAGGTCGAGGTCCGCCCCGGTGCCGGAGACGGAGAACGACGTCGGTGTCATCAGACCGCGGTAGATGAGGCCGTAGCCGAGGATCGTCCCGCACACCCACAGCACGATGCTGAGCACGAGCTGCATCCCGGTCACCTGGCGCAGCGCTGCGGGCCGCCAGCGTCGCGGCAGCCGTCGCGTCACGCGCCGCAGCGACCGCCACTGCAGCCGCGTCAGCGGCCCGGCGAGGAAACCCGACTCGTCGTAGTTGAGCGCGGTGAGGAAGACGTCGAACAGCGTCGCGGCGAGGACGACGACGCCCAGCAGCAGCCACACGGTGTCCACGGGCGTCTCCTTCTACAGCACGAGCTCGGGCTGCAGGGTCACGGCCGTCGCAGAGCGCGGATGCCCGTGGCGATGATCAGCAGGACCCAGGTCGTCAGGATGTAGGGCCACGTGTAGTGCGGGGCGTCGGTCGCGTCGTTCATGGCCAGCGTGACGACCGCCGTCACCGCTGTACCGACGACCGCGTACAGCCAGGACGCGACGTTGCTGCGCAGGAAGACGACGGACAGCGCGATCGCGGTCAGCACGCCGGAGTAGCCGGCCAGCCCTTCGGCGACGTCCGCCTCGGCCCAGCCCAGGGCGAGCGCGCACAGGCTGCCGACCGCGCTGCCCATCACGGCCGCGAGCCCGACCTTCCACGACGCGATGAACAGGCCCAGCAGGATCAGCGCGCCGGACCACACGCTGCTGATCAGGACGACCTCGGACACGTTCGTCAGCAGCGACTGGAGGTACGTCACGCCGGTGTCCTCCACGACGTGCACGGCCGGGGACCTGACCTGCAGGCCCGAGGTGGTCGCGTGCATCACGCCGGCGACCACGCAGAACGGTGCGGTGGTCGCCGGAAGCCCGAACCGGGCGAGGGGATGGGTGGCGAACAGCCACACGAAGAACCAGGTCACGGGTGCGCACAGGATCCCGCCGAGCGCGGCGATCGGGTAGGCCCAGCCCTGGGAGCCGAGCGCGGTGTAGACGGCGGCGCCGAGCAGGGCGCCGCAGAACCCCTGCATCCCCAGCCGCACGTTCTGCGCCCCCATGAGAGCGCCCGTGAGGGTCGACGCGACGGTGCCGATCGCGACCAGCAGCGCCATCCGCCAGTCGGCCACGACGAACGCGGCCAGGATGAGCAGACCCGTCCACACGTTGCGCTGGAAGAAGATCTGCGAGAGGCCGTCGGAGAGGGAGCGCACGTCCAGGGCGGCACCGACCCCTCCGGTCGGCGTTGTGGCGTCTGTCGCTGCCATCGAGCTCTCCTGTCCGTGCTGGTGGTGCCGGCGGGCTCACCGTGGGCGGCGCCCGGTTCAGGTCTTGCGCACGACAGGTGCCGGCCGGCCTGTGAGCCGCAGGCGCAGCGCCCGCCACGCGAGAGCGGTGGCGTGCGCGACGGGTTCGGTCGCGTCGCCGAGGATCCGTACCCAGACGCCGACGTCCCCCGGCAGGGCGCTGACGCCCAGCACGACACCCTCGGCCCCGGCCAGCTCGGCGTGCAGCAGGTCGGCCAGGTCCGCGGCGGACGCGAGCGGGGTGACGACGTACAGCATCGCCAGCACGTCGTGGTCGGCGAGCACGGCGAGACCGCCCGTGCCGCGGTCCGTCGGGGTGAGCCGTACGCGGTCCACCGCGAGGCACGTCCCGTCCGGTCGGCTGATCTCGAGGTCGGCGGCGAGCGCCGCGTACCGGTGCCGTTCGCCGTGGGCCAGCCGCCCGGCGACGAGCGTCTCGCCCGCGACGACGGTGGCGGACTCCGCGACCGTCAGGCGCGTGCGCTGGTACAGGCGCGAGTCGACGAACAGGACGAGAGGTTCCGGCATGTACTCCACGTACGCGTGCTCGGCGGCGTCGACGTCGATCAGCGCGACGGCGTAGTCCTGCTCCATCCGCAGCACGCGCGTGTAGGCCGTCGTGGTGACGTACGCGCTCGTGCCGGGGCCGAAGCTCAGGTCGGTCCGCAGCCTGTCTCCCTGCAGGATCCCGGCGCCCGTCGACATCAGGTAGACGTACGGCATGTCCTGCCGCAGCGGGTCGTAGTACAGCGGCCGCATGATCTGCAACGGCGACTTCTGGTAGTGCGCCACCAGCTCCGTGCCGTTGGTTGTCCGCTCGAACCGCAGGTCCAGGATGCCGACCTTCCCCGGGCTCCCCGCAGGCAGCATGTCGGGCACGCCGGCGTACCGGGCCACCTCGGCCGGGACGTGGTCCGGCAGGTAGTAGGCCGGCTGGAGCCGACGCCCGCCGTACGCGGGTGCCACCTGCCCGGCGACGTCCGGCGGCGCGTCGGACGGTCCGGTCGCGCGGACCGCGGGGACCCCAGGGTCCGTCACGACGTCGGCGCTCACGATCACGAGACCAGGGCGCGCGTGCGGCCGTCCCACGCGGCGAGGATCTGGTCCTGCAGCGCGTCGACGCCCTCGCCGGTCAGGCAGTTGGTCAGCACCACGGGCCTGCCCTCGCGCACCCGGTGCGCGTCGGACTCCATGACGCCCAGGTCCGTGCGCACGTACTGCGCGATGTCGATCTTGTTGATCACGAGGATGTCGGAGTCCGTGATGCCCGGACCACGCTTGCGCGGCATCTTCTCGCCCTCGGACGTGTCCAGGACGAAGACGAACACGTCGACGAGCGCCGGGGAGAACGTGAGGGTGAGGTTGTCACCGCCAGACTCGTAGAGGAGCGTGTCGACGTCGGGGAACCGCTCGAGCATCTCGGCACCCGCCGCCAGGTTCATCGTCGGGTCGTCCCGGACGGCCGTGTGCGGGCACGCGCCGGTCTCCACCCCGATCACGCGCTCGGGGTCCAGCACGCCGGCCAGCTCGCGGCGCACGTGGTGGGCGTCCTCCTGCGTGTAGATGTCGTTCGTGATCACCGCGGGGTGCCTGCCGGCGGCCATCAGCCGCGGCACCAGGGCCTCGGTCAGCGCCGTCTTGCCGGATCCCACCGGTCCCCCGATGCCGATCCTCAGCACGTTCTCGCTCATCGCTCTCCCCTTCTCGTCCGGCGGTGCGTCCCCGCGCCGGTGCGTGCTAGCTCGTGAACAGACGCGCCTCGGCACGCTCGTGCTGGGCCGACATCACGTCCGCCATCGGGACGCAGCCCCCCAGGTCGGCCAGGTCGCGGGCGACGGCCTCCTCGGCCGCCTGCGCGATGACCGGACCCACGGCGTGCAGCATGACCTGGACCTGCCGGTGGTCGGCGAGCCGGAGCCGCAGGGCGGCACCGAGGACGCTGACCGCGAACGCCGACAGGTCCGACGCGACGGCCTGGGCCGTCCCGACCCCCGCGGCGGCGTAGGCCACCGCCGTGGCGACCGGCTGGCATCCCGGCGACTCTTTCGCCGCCAGGATCCGCGCCCACTCCGCGAGCACCGGCCCCCCGAGGGCCGCACCCGCCACGTCGGACAGCTGGTGGCCGCTGCGCACCGACGCTCGCCGCATCTCGGCGTTGAGCTTGGTGGCGTACAGCAGGTGATCCACCTGTCGGACGCGGTCCCAGTCGCCCACGGCCGCCGCCTCGTGGGCCCGAGCGAGCGCGGTCGCGTCGCCCGGGCCCACGGAGTGCAGCAGCAGCCCCCGCAGCAGGCCCTCGACGCCGCCCCGATCGACCAGCCGTGCCTGGCTGAAGCCCTCCAGCCCGTGCGACATCGTGTAGAAGCCGCTCGGGAACGCGGAGTCCGTCAGCTGCAGGCTGACGAGCAGCGCGCGCAGGTCGCTGCTCGGCAGGTCGGTCGTCGGCACGGCTGTCGTCGGCACGGCGCTCCTCAGGCCAGGAAGAACAGCTGGGTCATGGGCAGCGACTTCGCGGGCTCGATGTGGGCCGGGACCCCGTCGAGCGTCACCTTGTACGTCTCCGGGTCGACGTAGACATCGGGTGCCCGGTCGTTGCGGACCATGTGCGCCTTGCCCAGCTGGCGGGTACGGCGCACAGGCAGCACGGTGCTGCGCAGACCGAGCTGCTCGGGGACCCCGGCGTCGATCGCGGCCTGCGACATGAACGTCACACGGGTGCTCTGCTGCGCCCGGCCGTACGCCCCGAACATCGGACGGTAGAAGACGGGCTGCGGGGTCGGGAGCGACGCGTTCGGTTCTCCCATGAGCGCCCACTTGATGACGCCGCCCTTGATCACCATCTTCGGCTTGGCCGCGAACGAGCCCACCGGCCAGAGCACGATGTCAGCCAGCTTCCCGGCCTCCAGCGACCCGTAGTAGTCGGAGATGCCGCACGTGATCGCGGGGTTGATCGTCACCTTGGCCAGGTAGCGCAGCACCCGGAAGTTGTCGTGACGCTCGGTGTCCTCCGCGAGCCTGCCGCGCTTGTCCTTGTTGTGGTGCGCGGTCTGGAAGGCGCGCATCACCGACTCGCCGATGCGACCCATCGCCTGCGAGTCGGACGAGAACATCGAGATGACGCCCTCGTCCTGCAGCACGGTCTCCGCGGAGATCGTCTCGGCGCGCACGCGCGAGTCCGCGAACGCGACGTCCTCGGGGATGTCGTGCGACAGGTGGTGGCACACCATCACCATGTCGAGCAGCTCGTCGACCGAGTTGACCGTGTACGGCAGCGTCGGGTTGGTGGACGACGGCAGCACGTTGGGGTAGCTCGCGAGCTTCATGATGTCGGGGGCGTGCCCACCGCCTGCGCCCTCCGTGTGGAAGGTGTGGATCGTGCGCCCGTTGATCGCCGAGATCGTGTCCTCGACGAAACCGGATTCGTTGAGGCTGTCGGTGTGGACCGCCACCTGCACGTCGTACTCGTCGGCGACCGACAGGGCGTCGCTCAGCGCCGCGGGTGTGGCGCCGAAGTCCTCGTGCACCTTCAGCCCGGCGGCGCCGGCCTTGAGCTGCTCGATCAAGGCCTGGGGCAGCGACCCGTTGCCCTTGCCGTAGAACCCCATGCTCACCGAGACGTCCTCGGCGGCCTCGATCATGCGGTGCAGGTACCAGGCGCCGGGCGTGGTGGTCACGCCGTTGGTCGCGTCGCTGGGGCCGGTCCCGCCGCCGAACAGCGTGGTGATGCCGTTGCTGAGGGCGGCCTCGGCCTGCTGCGGCGAGATGTAGTGCACGTGGGGGTCGATGGCACCAGCGGTCGCGATGAGGTGCTCGCCGGCGATGAGCTCCGTCCCGGTGCCCACGACGAGACGCGGGTCGACGCCGTCCTGCAGGTGCGGGTTGCCGGACTTGCCGACGCCCGCGATCTTGCCGTCCTTGACGCCGATGTCGCCCTTGATCACGCCGAGCACCGGGTCGAGGATGATCGCGTTGGTGATGACGAGGTCCAGCACGCCCTGCGGGGCTGTCGCACGCGGGTCGGCGCCCATCCCGTCGCGCGCCGTCTTGCCGCCGCCGTAGACGATCTCGTCGCCGTAGTGCCCCTCGTTGTAGTCCTTCTCGATCTCGATGACGAGGTTCGAGTCGGCCAGGTGGATCCTGTCGCCCCGCGTGGGGCCGAACAGGTCGGTGTACTGCTTGCGTGACAGGATCGCCATCAGTGGTCCCCCCCATGGGTGGCGTCGGGCTTCGGCGTGCTCGGCGCGCCGTCCTTGAACTCGCACTCCGCCAGACGGCGCAGGGCGTCGAGCCGCGTCTGGCGGGCGTCGAGACCACCGTCGACGAGGTTGTTGAACCCGATGACGCGACGTCCGCCCCCGTAGGCGGCCAGCGTGACCTCGCGGGTGTCGCCCGCCTCGAGCCGCACCCCCGTGCCAGCCGGCAGGTCCAGGTGCATGCCGTACGCCTTCTCGCGGTCGAACAGCAGGGCGCGGTTGACCTCGAAGAAGTGGAAGTGCGAACCGATCTGGACGGCGCGGTCGCCGGTGTTGGCGACCTGCAGCGTGACCTTCGCGCGGTCGGCGTTGATCTCGATGTCCTTCTCGTTGTGGTCGTACTTGGGGCTGCCTAGCATCGTGTGTCCCTCCACGTGGTGGTTGGGGTCGGGGCGTGCGGCGTCACAGGTGCGCCGGCGCGGGTGCGTCGGCGCGCGTCGGGCCCGGTGCGACGGGCGCGAGGGCCGCCGCGACATCGTGGTGCTGGTGCTGGTGCTGGTGGCCGTGGGTGTGCGGATGAGCGCCCGAACCCGGCACGCTCTCGTGCGAGTGGGCGTAGCCGTGCCCGTGGTCGGCCTCCAGCCCCTCGTCGATGCCGTCGCGGCCGTGGTCGAGCTCGTGCACGGCCGTGGCCACGCGCTCCTCGACGATCCGCGCCATCGCACGGTCCGACAGCAGCGGGCCGTAGAACGACGCACCGTCGAGGGCAGCGGGAGCCGGGCTCGACTCGGCGAACCCCGCCGGGACCACCACCACGCCGTCGGCGCCCAGGAGCCGTTCGCGCCCGACGGCATGCGCGAGGTCGGCGTCGGTGTCGACGCACGCGACGGCCACCTCCAGGCCGGCGCCATGGGTCCGCACCAGGTGCGCGACGCGGTGCAGCTCGGCGTCGTCGAACGGGTCGGCCCGCGGGGCCGCGATCACCAGAGCGGCGTCGGGCTGCGCGGCCACGGTCCGTGTCGCCGCCATCCGCAGCAACGCGACGAGGTGGTCGATCGTGCCGAACGGCTCGCACAGGGCGAGCCGCCCACGGGCGGCGTCCGTGCCCGTGCCCGTGCTCAGCCAGTGCAGGGTGCGGGCCGTGTCGGCGACCGCCACCGGGTCCCGCCCCCAGGTCATCGGCAGGACCGCGATCGGCCCCGCACCCGACTCCAGCAGGGCACGCACCCGGTCGTGCAGGGCCCTGCCGGGCGCGGTCACCAGGGCACCGGGCAGGACGGCGAGCAGACGTTCCAGGTCCGCCCCCTGCCGGCTCTCGTGACCGCCGACCAGCACGGGTCGGAGCTGCGGCATCGACACGGTCACACCGCGACGGGGTCGTGACAAGACACGAGCTTGCTGCCGTCCGGGAACGTGGCCTCGACCTGCAGCAGGGCGATCCGCTTGCGGACGCCGGGCATGCAGTCGTGCTCCGAGACGACGTGCTTGCCCAGCTCCATGCACTCGGCGACCGACTTGCCGTCGCGGGCGGCCTCGAGGATGGCCTCGGAGACCAGCGCCTGCGCTTCGCTCACGTTGAGCTTGGTGCCGCGCTCGCGGCGGCGCCGTGCGAGGTCTGCGACCTGGTACACGTACAGCTTTTCCAATTCACGCGGGGTCAGATCCATGTCCTGGGACCTTTCGTGATGACGTGGCACCTCGGCTGTGACTGCGTGCTCGTTTTGACGATACGCCGAACCCCATTGACGACAACTCGTGGGCATATCCGCAGGTGGGCGGCGGATTCCCCGTGCGCGGGCTTTCTGAACGGCTGTACAAATGAATCGTTCTCGACGCCCGGCCCGGGCTCTAGTCGCGCGCGCGACGGCATTCCGGCCTAGCGTCAGAGACATGGCATCCGACAGCCACCACGAGCCAGGGCGTGCGCACGCGGCACCGCGCAGGCCCCACCGAACACCGCTGCACTGGTCCGGGCTCGGCCTGGTCATGATCGGCGGCATCCTGGGCGTCGCGGCGCGCGAAGGCCTGATGCAGGCCATCCCGAACGTCGACCAGGTGCCGGTGGTCGTGCCGGTGGTCAACCTGCTCGCCGCGTTCGCCCTGGGCTACCTGTACGAGGCACTCGCCCGCACCGCGCCCGGCACCGCGCTCACCGGCCGGCTCAAGCTGCTGATCGGTACGGGATTCTGCGGCGGCCTGAGCACGTACAGCTCGCTCGCGACCGACACGGCCGTCCTGCTGCACGATGATCGCGCCAACGTCGCGGTCCCGTACGCGCTCGGCACGGTGCTGATCGGCGCGCTCGCGACGCTCGCGGGCATCGCCCTGGGCACGCGGCTGCACCCGCACGAGCCGGACGAGGACGAGCTGCGTCACATCGAGGGGCACGCCCAGAAGACGACACCTGCGGCTCCCGGAGGTAAGTCATGACGCCCGGAGTGTTCGTCCTCGTGGTCCTCGCGGGCGGCCTCGGCGCCTGCACGCGCTACGTCGTGGACGCCCAGATCCGGAGCCGCGTCAGCTCGTCCTTCCCCTGGCCCACCGCGATCATCAACCTGACCGGCTCGTTCGTCCTGGGGCTGCTCACGGGGCTGGTCGCCGCCAACGTCGCCTCGCCCGTGGTCAGCGCCACGGTCGGCATCGGGTTCCTCGGCGGCTACACGACATTCAGCACCGCGAGCTACGAGACGGTCCAGCTGGTCCGGAAGAAGAACTACGGCGTCGCGCTGGCCTACGGGATCGGGATCCTCGTCGTGACCGTCGCGCTGGCCGCTGTCGGATATAGCTGGGGACTCTCGCTGTAGCAGCAACCCGAAGCTCCAGGAATGGTCCCAGCGAGGTTGTCGGCATTCTTCGCCGGCGACACGTCAAGCGCACGTCACGCGCATAATGCGACTCATCTGCCGCTGGCCCACGAACCCCCTCACGCCTGGGGACATGGTCGAAGCCCGCGCGAAGCAGGTTGTTCAGACCTGGCGCACCGACCAGGTGGACATTCCGCGATCAGATGGAGGCGAGATCGCGACAAACGGGTTCACCGGCCTCAAGAGCGTCGCGACCGAAGAACTCCCCGGCACCGAAGAGACCTCCAGCTCACCGGGGCCGACGAGACGACCCCCCAACGCGTTCCTGCGGGCTACGACGACGACGTCCCGGCCTCGAGGATGGACACGATCGAGAACAGCGTGAAGCAGACGGCCCCGAGCCCGACGAGGACGTGTGCGCCGACGAAGAAGCCGGGCTGTCGCGCGGTCGCCTCGAACAGGAACGCCGCGAAGAACAGGCAGGTGAGCGCTGTGCCCACGGGGATGATCGGGATGCGGTTGGCCAGTGGGAACACCTGGCGCCACACGAGCGCGAGCAGCACGACCTTGGACACGATGCTGAAGCAGATGAGCCCGAGCCCGATCAGCACCACGCCGGGGGCGAGCCGCGCCGGCTTGTCCGAGGCCAGGAGGACCCCGAGGCCGAGGAGGACGTTGATGGTCCCCATCGCCACGACCCACCACGTCCAGCGGTAGCGCTCGCCTTCACCGAACTCGTTGCGGACCTGGCGCACGATGCTGGCGACCAGCGCGACGAGAGCGGAGCAGACCAGGGACAGCCCGGTCACCACGTGCCCGGCGACGACCTCGGGCGTCGAACCGCGCGCGTACAGCGTGCCCGCGATCACCAGACCGATCACCGCGAGAACAGCCGGTACCGCGATGAGCACGGCGCGGACCCGCGATGAGTACGCCTCGGGAGGTGGACCGCTGCCGACGTCGCGCGCGGCGCTGGTCTGGATGAGCGTGAACCTGGTCGAGGCCGTGGCCACGGTGCTCACGCTCGCGGCGATGAACCCGATGCCGATCATCACGTACCCGGCGACGATGAACTGCGGCTCGTCGCCCCGCCGCACGATCGTGACGCCCCAGATCATCGTGGCCAGCGCGACCGCGTACCCCAGCACGGGCAGCAGGATCTCCCACACCCTGCCGTACCTGTGCACGAGCTGGCGGATGATCGTCGCGGCCGTGGAGAACAGCGCGATGCAGATCGCCGTGAGCGCCACGTTGACGTGGCCTGCCACGAAGTGGTTCGTGTCGTCACCGCCCGACAGGACGTACAACCCGAACGCGAGACACACCGCCCCCATGGCCAGCGGGATCGCCCGGAAAAGAATGCTGATCGTCAGGTTCATTCGTCCCCCCCACGTCGCTCCCCACAGTAAGGACAGCGAACGAGATCGGCGCGTCGAGCCGGCTCCCCGGCTGCTCACCGCGTTCCACCTGGCGGCCGTCGCCGGTGCGCAGCACGACGCCCACTCGTACGGGCCGTCCGTGCTCGACGGCGGCCGCGGTCACAGAGCAGAGAGCACGAAGCGTCCGATGAGGAACCATGCGGCCCCTACCCCGAGACCCCCCGATCAGCCTGCGCGACCGGGCCGGCCCTGGGGCGAGAACAAAACCACCGACGAGCGCAGCTCCAGAGAGCGCCCACAGGGCAGTCCCCTCGCCCGGGTGGGGCTCACCACCAGCCACAGCCGGTGTCCAGAGCCATCCCGCGAACGCGAGGCCGAGCGCCACCGGCAGCGAGATCACCGTCGCCACGGCCACCCAGCAGCAAGCTCAAACAGTGCGGAGCACGAGGAGGAACTGCCCACCGCCCGGTTCGACGGCGGCGGTCACGCGAAGGTCGGGGGCGAATCGCGAGAGCCGGTCCACGAGCCAGGCGGCGGCCTTCTCACCGTCCGCCTTGGTCGGGCAGCGGGCCACGACCTCACGCCCGCCCTTGCGGGTCAGCCGCTCGACGGTCGCCACGATCGGTGCCGGCTCCACGACGAACAGCGACGACGACCAGGCCACGACGGGCTTGACCGCACCCTTGCGCGTGTTGCAGGCCCGATGCGCGAGCCGCTCGGAGCCCGGTGCTGCCTTCTTGCCCTTGGGCGTCGCGCCGCCATCGATGCTCGGTCCGCGGTCGGAGTTGACGGACGCGTCGGGGTCGACCGGCTCGTCGCACAGCCAGCATCGCCAGGCGTCTCGCGTGCCGACCTCGTCCAGGGTGCTCACAGCAGCTCGACGCGGTCGGCCTGCGGGCCCCGGTCGCCCTGGCGCACGTCGTACCGGACCCGATCGCCTTCCTCCAGCGCCTCGGTGCCCCTGATGACCGACACGTGCACGAACAGGTCCGCGCCCCCGGCATCGGGGGTGATGAAGCCGAAGCCGCGCTCCGCGTCGTAGCGCGCGACCACGCCCTCGCCGCCGCGCACAGGCGCGTCGGAGGACGACCGGCCGCCAGGCCGCCCGGCCGGCGCCCACGCCGGCGCCGCCTGAGGCGCCGAACCGCGCACGAGCTGCACGTCGCGGGCCTGCGGGCCCCTCTCGCTCGGGGCGACGTCGTACGTCACCCGGTCGCCCTCGTACAGCTCGGCGAGCCCACCGGCCAGAGCGCGGTGGTGGACGAAGACGTCCGCGCCGCCGGAATCGGGGGCGACGAAGCCGTAGCCCTTGTCCACGTCGTACCAGGACACGGTGCCGTCTGCCCCGTCGGACCCGCCGGCCTGCGCGGCGGCGTCGGCGCCGAGCGGCAGCAGGTGGTCGGCCTGCGGCCCCTTCTCGCCGTCGACGACCATGAACGCGACCCGCTGCCCTTCGGAGACGACACCGCCGCCCACGATGGCCGAGCTGTGCAGGAAGATCTCCGCGCCGCCACGGTCGGGCGTGATGAAGCCGTACCCCTTGGCCGGCTCGTACCAGGTGACCGTGCCGAGCACGCCGACCGGCGCGTCAGCGGCCTGGTCGCCGGTGACCCGGACCCGGCGCGCCTGCGGGCCGCGGTCCCCCTCGCCCAGCTCGAACTCGACCGTCTGCCCCTCGCGGAGCACCTTCGGCCCGTCCTCGCCGACGATCTCGGACGCATGCACGAACAGGTCCTCGGCCTCGTCCCCGAGGGCGATGAATCCGAACCCCCGATCGGTGTCGAACCAGCGGACAGTCCCCTGGGGCACGTTTGACTCCTCGTCGAAACTACGGTTGATCTCCCTAGTGTCCCTGACGGAACCGCCGGCGGGTGTCCGCGGGCGACTCTCGGACGGTAGTTCCATGCCCCCGCGAGACCCAGGGCGGCCTGACCTGCGCCGGCACGACAGGCAGACACCTCGTCTCGTGCAAGGAGTCCGATGCGCGCATCGCCGCGATGCAGGGGGTCCGCCCTACTCTGCGTCCACGACAGGGACGTCGGTGAGCCGGAACGCCGCCCCGCCCACGGTGACTCCGCCGAACGCCGAGATCTGCCGCGGGGCGACCTCCACCGCGACGGACGTCGTGCCGGTGTCCGGCCACACGACGGTGACCACGCGCGTCGTGCCCGCGTCGACGGTGACCCCCCGGTCAGCCAGCGGCTCCCGCATGTCGACCGCTGGCCGCACGTAGTCGACCGGGTAGACGCGGCTACGGCCGACGAGCAGGCTCACGTTCGTAGCCGCCAGCTGGAGGCTGGGGTCGAACTGCCCCCTCGTGTCGGACACACCAGAGGCGAGCACTCCATCGGTCAGGTCCTTGGGCCCCAGGTTCGTCAACTCGAGCTCGCCCACCAGGTACGGACCGACCCGGCGCACCTGCGGGAGTCGCACCGAGTAGTTGTTCTTACCGTCCTGCACCGTCACGCCGGCAGGCCCGGTAGCGGCAGGCCCGGTGGCCTCGGGCAGCGCCGCGGAGTCACCCGGCGCCGCGGGCGCGGGCGCGGCCTCCTCTGCGGGCACCAACGTGATCGTCACCCGGCGGTTCAGCGCTCGCGCTTCGTCGCTCGTCCCGGCCATGGCGGGTTCGCTCTCGCCGCGCCCCTCGACGGACACGTCGAACCCCGAGAGGTCGACCAGAGTGCTCAGCTGCTGCTCCACGCTCGCGGCCCGGCGCTGCGACAGGTCGAGGTTGTGGGCCTCGTCGGCGACGTCGTCGGTGTGCCCCACGATCGTGATCTGCCCGCCGGAATACGTGCTGACCTGCGCGCCGGCCGCGGCAAGAGCCGCCTGCGCATCGGCACCCAGCTCGGCGGAGTCGACTGCGAAGAGCACGTCAGAGGCGATGTCGAGGGTGACCTCCGTGGGGGTCTGCCGCGCCCGCACCAGCCCGTCGACCTGCTCGGTGTAGAACTCCAGCGGGAACGGCGCCTGGTCCGTGATGTCGTTGTCCGTCAACTCGGCCGGAGGGACGGTCAATGCCCCGGCTGCCGCGGCGTCCACGACGGGGACGCCCTCGAACCAGCCCGCCTCGGGCAGGAGGACGTCGACCGTGTCACCGTCCGGAACGGTGAATGCGGCGTAGACCACCTCGGTGTCCTCTCCCGCGGCCTGCTGCGCGGCCTCGGTTGCGGGACCCTCCGGGCTGCCGTTCCTGCTCGTCACTGCGAGGTCTCTGCTGTCGCGCAGGGTTGTCATCACGGTGCCCTCGGCGACGTCGATCAGTCGGGCGCCGTTCGGGCCTGGGGTGCTGATGCCCTCGAAGGCCTCCCAGAAGGCCATGCGCAGAGCGGGCGGATCGGTGGGCGCCGCGAGCCGCAGGACCGCGACGTCCCCGTGGACGGCCACCGGGCCGACCGCGAGCTCGACTTGGTCGCCGCCGATCGTCACCGTGCGCACCACGGGCGCGACCACCGTCCCTGCCACGGCTCCGGTGGCCGACGGCGTCGTCATCGGCGCGACGCCCTCCCCCGGGGTGCAGGCGGCGCAGCTCAGCGCAACCAGCATGCCTGCCATGACCGCGCGTGCACGCGTGGGCGTGGTCAGCGCGGGCAGTGCGCCAGCAGGTCGAGCGCGGTGCGAGTGCATTGGGCTCCCAGTGTGTGTTGACGATCCCGCATCTGCCCGGATTGCGACCGATGCGACGTGTGTACTCCCGCGACCACGCGAGCGTAGAGCGTCAGGGCCTTCCTGGCAGGACGCGCCGATCGTGCCCCACGTGAGCAGATGCGCACTCCAAGCGTGGCCGTGTCTACGAGGTGTAGTCTAGGAACACCGATCCGTAGACAAGGAGCCCGCACATGGCCGCACGCGCCGGGTTAACCGTCGACGCCGTCACCGACGCCGCCGTCGACCTCGCGGACGCCGTCGGGTTCGAGCAGGTGACAGTTTCGGCGCTCGCTCGACGCCTCGGCGTGCAGCCCGCCAGCCTGTACGCGCACGTCCGCGGAACCGACGACCTGCGCACCCGGATCAGCGTCCGCGCGCTGGAGGAGCTCGGCGACGGCCTGTCGATGGCCCTGGCCGGCCGGTCCGGGCGAGAGGCCGTCCAGGCGCTGGTCGGCGCCGTGCGCGGCTACGCCGACGCGCACCCCGGCCGGTGGGCGGCCACGCAGGCGCGGGTCGACCTCGCCCAGGCGGGCGCCGCTGGCACCCGGGTGTCCGCGCTGATGCGCGGTGCCCTGCACGGCTACGGGCTCGCCCCCGACGAGCAGGTGCACGCGGTGCGGCTGGTAGGCAGCACCGTCAACGGGTTCGTCCGGCTGCAGGCGAACGGCGGGTTCGACCACTCGACGCCCGACGCGGAGACGTCGTGGCGCCGGGTGACCGACGCCCTCGACGCCGCCCTCCGGCACTGGCCGTCCCCGGCCGCGTGACCCCCCACCCCGACGACACGAGAACGAGACCGATGGACGACCGCACCACCCAGGACATCCCCCTGACCGACGCGCTGCTCCGCGGCGCCGTCGAGCTGGAGCGCACCGCCGACGGCGTCCGGCCGCACCGGCTCCCCGCGTGGGCACGCCGGCAGTACCCCGACCCGCAGCTGCTGATGGCCGAGGCGCAGCCGTCGGGCGTCCGCCTCGTGCTGCGCACCCGGGCGACCGTGCTCGCGCTGACGACCCGGCCGACGAAGATCGCGTACCTCGGCGCCCCTGCCCGCCCGGACGGCGTGTACGAGCTGACCGTCGACGGCGTGCGCACCGCCGAGGGGGTCGTGCGCGGTGGCGACGTGCTGGCGATCGACCTGCAGACGGGATCGCGCGAGGTCCGGCCGGGGGCGCCGGGCACGGTGACGTTCGGCGGCCTGCCCGACAGGGACAAGACCGTCGAGATCTGGTTGCCGCACAACGAGCTGACCGAGCTGGTGGCGCTGCGCGCCGACGCCCCGGTCGACCCGGCGCCGACGGCGGGCCGCCCGGTGTGGCTGCACCACGGCAGCAGCATCAGCCACGGCTCCAACGCCGCGACCCCCACGGGCACCTGGCCAGCCGTCGCCGCCGCGACCACCGGCGTGGACCTGGTCAACCTGGGGTTCGGGGGCAGCATGCTGCTCGACCCGTTGACCGCGCGGACCATGCGGGACACGCCGGCCGACCTGATCAGCGTGAAGATCGGCATCAACATCGTGAACGCCGACGCCATGCGGCTGCGGGCGCTGGTGCCCGCGGTGCACGGGTTCCTCGACACGATCCGCGACGGCCACCCGGACACCCCGCTGCTGGTGGTCGGGCCGATCCTCTGCCCCATCCACGAGCGGACGCCCGGGCCGGGGGCGGTCGACCCTGCGTCGCTCGGCACCGGCACCGTGCGGTTCCTCGCCACCGGCGACCCGGCCGAGGTGCCCGCGGGCCGGCTCACGCTCGAGGTCATCCGCGAGCAGCTGGAGCGCGTGGTGGAGCAGCGCGCGGCCGACGACCCGCACATCGCGTACCTCGACGGGCGTGAGCTGTACGGCCCGGCCGACGAGGCAGCCCACCCGCTGCCGGACGGGCTGCACCCGGACGCCGCGACGCACCAGCTCATGGGCGAGCGGTTCGCGCGGCTGGCGCTCGGCACTCACGGCGCCCTGACCGGGCTCTGACGGCCGCACGCCACCACCCGAGCGTCCCGCCGACACCGAGCCTCCTCGTGCCGACGGGGCGCTGGGTGGTCGAGACACCGGCCAGAACTGCACCGCAGCTATCCGGAGGGTTCCACCGACCCGCCACCGACGGCCATCAGTGCGCGCCAGCGCCAGCAGAACAGCCCCCTGACGAGGCGGTACCTTGGATCCCGTCGGCACCAGGGCGGCCCCACCGCCCCGGCGAACGACACGGGTGTTCTCCGGTGGGTTCCACGAGTGAATCCACTCATCACCCGGGCCTCTGGGTGATGAGTGGATTAACTCTGACCTGCGACACCGCACCCGAGCTGCGACGCGGCGCGGAATCTCCAAGACCGTGGCCATGCCGCTTCGGGAACGTCAGGTGTCGGCGAACGCGGAACGCGGCGTACCCACACTGGAACGTCCCCAGTGCCCGGGGATCGGCAACCAGCACGCAGCGGTGTGAGGCAGCAGCGCGCTACAGCGGGGGTGCAAGCTCAGCCACCAGACCGGGCCGAGAAGCGGCAGCGGCGGCGGCGGCGAGATCGATGCACAACACTCGAGCGCGCCCAAGCACCCGCGAGTCGACAGGGAAGACACCAGTCAGCTCTGCCAACCGAGCAACGAGTACCTGATCGACGTGCCGCTGGAGGCGGTCGGGGCTTCGTGGATCGACGACCCCGGAGAGCACGAACCGAGGATCTGAGATCACACCGAGACAGAGGACTCGAAGGCTCGCATCGGCTGCTTCCTGTGGCGGCGCCGCGGACTCCGCCACAGCGGAGAGTTGCGTCTCGCGGCTCGCGTCGGAGGAGGAAGCAGCGAAAGCGCTGGAGGACTGCTGCAACTCGCCTGTCGGCGTCATACGCCCGGTAGGCGTCGTGGCCGCCGTTGCGAGCCACCTCCCGCGACACCGTCGACGGTGGCCGGCCCAGCGCGTCGGCGATCTGCCGCATGCTCCGTCCAGCCGCCAGCCCCCGCGAGATCTCCTCACGCTCTCGCAGCAACAAGTGCCGCGCCGAGCGCCCCGCTGGCCGAGGCCGCACCCCGCCGGTCTGCGCCACGTACCGGCGAATGTGATGCACCGGCGCCCCCAGCTGGCGGGCGACGCTGCGCAGCGCCTCACCCTCCCGCCACCGTCGCCACAGCTCGTCCTGCTGCTCAACCGTCAACCCGCACGCCTGCACGTCTGCCTCCACGAAGTGATCATCGTGGTGCGTTGACCCACTGAGACCGCGGCCTTTCACGCGCAAGCCAGTACCGCGCTCGCAGGATGCAGGCGGCGATGGACGGTCGCTGGAGCGTCCCGCAGGACGTGTTCGACACGATTGCCGAGATGATGTTTCGAGCCCTCTTCGCAGGATCGCAACGTCCAGTTTGCGAACCTGGCGAGCGAGCTCGGTCAGTCGGACCTACACGTGGCGTGGCTGCACGAGACCGGCTACTGCCACCCCAGCCTCTTGGGGGCTGAGGCATACGTGATGAGCTCACCCGACGCGTCCCAGATCCTGCTCAGCGAGTCGCAACGCGCGACCAACGTCCCGGAGGAAGTCGCGACGATCCTGCTCGTCGCGAGCATCGGGTTCAACCACTTCGTCGAGGGCCAAACTTGGACGCACGCTCTTGGAGAGCTCAGTGAAGAGCTTCGCTCGCTCGTCACCTAACTCGGACTCAGCACTGGTCCGAGCGAAATCGAGCCCGCACCGCTCCTCAGGCATCCACGGTCGGCGATACTCGTCCGACGCGTCCAATGCCGACGTGCCGATGGCGGCGCTACCTGGCCTCGCCCTGGCCAACGCGGTGGCTGGGCCGGCGCAAGCGGACCAGCGGCTGACGCACGTGCCGCTCGGGCACCACGACTCTCCTGAACTCCCGAAGCGGCCTGCACCAAGCGCGCTGCTCGGCAGGCGGCGCGGCCCGCCGAGTACGCGAACCCTTGCCTCATGCGCCGCCCCTTAGAGGCCAAACGAGTGATCTGTTCCACGCATGCCACTTTCGACCCTAGATTGGCCAGATGAGCGGCGCGGCATCGACAGCACTGGGAGCCGCCCTGCATCCCGCGACGCCACCAGACGACGCAGGCGCCGAGACACTCGACCGGTACGAGTGGCAAGCGATGATGGCCACCGCGGATCTCCTGGCACTGTACCTCGAGGTACTTGACCAGGGAATGGATCCGAGCGCCGCCATCGACCGCGGCTTGGTGTGTGAATACCACGAAGACTGGGTGCGAATCCGACCCGGCCAAGTTCAACTCGTCTCGGCCAAACACAAGGATCCTCAATTCGGAGCGTTCACAACCACAGCGAGCCTCCTGACCGTTGGCGGCGTCTATCACCTATTCGACCGGTGGCACGAACTCGGGGGTTCTCTCGAAGCGCGACTGGTGACAACCGCGGGTCTCGCAGCCGACGCTGGCCACATTCTCGATCTATGCGGGACATCGGATTCTCCGCCAGCCGACACCGCAGCCCACCGGGCATACACCCGACTGATCCAGGGCGTCGCGGATCGGCGGAAAAGCGATGGTCATCCCGAGATCGATGATCTGCCCGCCACTATTTCTCGGTTCATCAACCGCCTCACACTAGACCACGGACTGCCACGCAGAGAGCACGTTCCCGACTTTGCCCCGACCGGGTACGCCGAACCGATCGCGAAGGCCATCGGCCAACCTCAACACGCCGCTGCCGTATGGGAGGCGGTCCTCTCGCTGGTTCGCGGTCGAATGCGAGCGGCAGGCCCGAGGCGCCGGGGTCTCCTTCCAACCCTTGACCCTTCCACCACTCCTGACCTCGAGCGCCGGACCATCACCGTCGCCGACGCACACATCGCGATGTCCTTCGCCGTCAGCTCGCCTGCCGCCTTCATGCCCTTGCCGCGCGTCACCGTCACAAATCGACTTGCGGTGAAGATGAGCGAAGGGCGGTGTGCGGCCACCTCGATCGAACGAGCCGAAGCACTCCGCCGTCAGTTCGCCTCTTGGCGGCGCGAGCAGAGGTCGCAACCAGGTGCGCGCGTTGCCGAGGTCGAACTACTTCTGCTGCGCGTCGCGGATCACGCCACCGCCGCTGTGCGTACGAGTACTGGCCACTGGGGTGCAGCGCTCTGGGCGGAGCTCGAAGACCGACTGACCCGCGAGGCTGGGACCGGACCGGTGGCGAGCATCGACAGTGACATGCTGCTCGGCGGGGTCTCGTACCTCACGAACGCGTGCAAGGTGTGGTACTCCGAACCGTTCGACGCCGCGGACCGCCTGCGGCAACTCACCGAGGACCGCCTGTGACGGCCCCAAGCGCGGCCGCTGAGGCCCTCAGCTCTGCGGTGGACGACCTCGTCTATCACCAGACCCGGATCCTGCTCCTCGTCACGGCGGTAGCCGGCGAGCCCGGGAACGCGGGCAAATTGGACGGCCTCACCAAACTCGCAAAACTCGACTTCCTCGTTCGCTACCCCGGCCTGGCGCCCGTCGTCCTTGACTCCTTGGAGGACAGCGACCCCAAACTGCACCTGACGTCGTACGAGCTCGCCGAGCCGACATCGGTGGCAGACCCGATGATTCGCTATAAGTATGGGCCCTGGGACGACAAGTACTACCCAATCATCGGCGCCCTCGTTTCGAAGGGACTGCTCCGCTACACAAAAGGCAGACAGGGAAGCGTAGCCCTGGCTCCGACCACCCATGGCCGAAGACTCGTCCAGGACATAGTCAAGGAAAGCACTTGGTCCGCCGTTCACGACCAGTGCTCCGCGGTGGCCGCGGCTGCGGCCGGAATGACAGGAAACGCTCTCAAACTCCTGATCTATGAACGCCTTCCTCATCTGATGGACCGAGCCCATCGAAAGTTGATCACATGACGACGACGTTCCGCATAGACGAGATCGAACTCCAGACTTCCGGCGGCCCCGTTCGCTATACTTTTGGTACCGATCTGACGGTCCTCGCCGGTCCGACTGGCGTCGGCAAGACGTCGCTGCTGGAGTTGGTGAAGTACGCACTTGGGGGCGATGGCCTGCTCGCGTCGGTCGCGGAGGCGGCCGTATCGACGGTGCGGGTCTCGGTTCGCCTCGGAGCCGAGAAGTACCTTCTCTCGCGCTCGCTACGTGCCGAAGACCAGAACAAGGTTGAGGTGTTCGACGCGATCGCGGGGCGCAGCCTCGAGGATCACTTCGTCGATCGGCTCCAGCCGAGAGTTAGCGACCTTCTGATGAAGGCCCTTGATCTGCCGACCGGTTTGCGCGCCGCCCCTCGCTCAAGCGGAAGCAGCAAGCCGGGAGCCCCAATCACGTTCAATGACGTCTTCCGCTTCCTCTACGTCCCTCAAATTGCGATAAACCGCGAGATTGCCGGCAGCTCGCAAGGCTACTACGAGCCGAAGCGTCGAACCGTGTTTGAGTTGTTGTTCGGCCTAACGTCTGATGAACTGGTCTCTCTCAGGACAGACCTAAATCTGAAGAACAGCCAGGTCGGCGAGGCGGCAGCCCAACTGTCCGCAGTCGAGAGGTTCCTGGTCGAGAGTGGCACTGAGAGCCGTTTCGAGGCTGAGCGGCGTCTTGGCCAAGCCCAGAGCCAGGGCGCTAGTGCGGCGTTGGAGCTTGAGCGCTTGTCGGCGGCGATGACTGAAACCGGAGATCGCGAGACCCAGGTGCTGCGAGATCTGTTGGCTGACACCGAACGTGGTGTCGCGCAAGCCCGCGCGCTATCTGCCGATCTGACGAGACAGCATGCCGAGTACGCGGTTGAACGCCGCCGCGTCCACGTGGACATCTCCCGACTCGAGCGGATGGCGTCGGCGGGCATAAAGATGGCGAACATCGAATTCATGGCCTGCCCGCGGTGCCTGCAATCACTGGACCGCGAGGTGCCCGAGGGTCGTTGCCGCGTGTGCTTGCAAACAGACGTCGTCGCCAACCTGCCCGACACTGGTCAATACGAGATGGCACAACTCCGGTCCCAGCTCGACGAGATCGATCAGCAACTTGAGGAGCTTTCATCTGCTCAGACAGGTGTGCGGAGAGCCGAATCCGAGCGCACGGGTCTAATCAGACGCCTCACCCTACAGATCGATCAGCGCACGGAACAGCGCGTTTCGCCCAGGCTTCAGGCCTACACCGATGCCGCACGCCGAGTAGAGCGCAGCGCCGTCGAGACCGCTGCCATCGAGGCACTTCTTCGGCAGTGGGATCGAGTTCAAGATCTTCGCACCCAGGTGGAGCTTTTGAATGAGGAGAAGCGGTCCCTCGAGGCACGCGTTCTCTCGCTCGAGTCGAACGAAAAGGAGCGCCGGACCGAAGTGCTCACTGAGCTCTCCGAAGAATTTCAGAGGACAGTTCAGAACTTTGGTGTACCCAACGGCCAAATGGCGTCGATCAACCCCACAAACTACCTCCCAGAGCTGAACGGAAGGCGGTACGAGAAGGTTAGTTCCGCGGGCGGAATTGCTACCGCGACGCAGGTGGCGTACTGGATCTCGCTCGTGACTGTCGCGACAAGGCGCCGCGACACACGCTATCCCAGTTTCTTGCTTATCGACAGCCCGAGACTCGCGCTAAACACCGCGGAGGGTATGGCTGCGCAAATGTACCGACGCTTCGTCGCGCAAGTCGGCACCAACCCCGGCCGGCTGCAGTTCATCGTGGCGGATAACGAACTGCCGCGGGAGTACAAACGTGAGTTCGCCGAGTTCGTTTTCGACTACGGCAATCCGACAGTCCCGACGGTTCCTCACCCCGGTCCCGCAAACGTGAACACGATCGGATCCGGGGAATCGATCCAGGCGGTGTAGGTCGGCGTAGCGTGCCAGTCATCCGGCGCGCTTTTCCAGGGGGAACAGAAGCTCGCTGTCGGCGCTGAACGCGCGTCGGCGCGCCACGACCCGATGGCTTTTTGCCTCCTACCGCCCCCTATGCCGGCTTCGCATGGGCCGCTCCGCCGCCACGGCCGTGCCACAGCCACGCCAAAGCCGATCGACTGAAGTGCCGGCTGATGCAACGGTTCCACGGACGGCCGATGGGTTGAGGAGGACACATGGCGAAGCACCGCGCCACTGTGCGAGTCGACCTCGTGGATGACTGGCCCACGTTCGCCGAGCTGGTTATCGAGTCGATCGACCGTGCGGCCCGTCACGCGGCATGGTCCGTGGACGGGTCGCGGCTCGCATCGCTCGAGGCAGCCGCCTCGCTGTCAGTGGATCTTCTTCGAAGCGCGGGTCATGGGCCTGAGCGAGGCGATGCTCCGCGCCGCCGGGTTTGAACTGCGCGGGGGCTGGACGATCGACCGCGCGAGCGTTCCTGCTGAGGAGGGTGGCACGTGCGGATCGATCGAGGCCAGCGCACCCGTCTCGGGCGAGCTCTGAACTACTCGGTGCCGATGCCAGCAGGGGTCGCTTCCAGATCATCGTTGTCGATCATGCGAACCTCGATGCCCCGCGGTTCCAACGCTCAATCGTCGACAACTGGCGCGCCGATGAGTCCGGCGAGGTACGCAGACTCGTGCCTGCCCACTGGATCCGAGAAACGCGCTGGTAGGGACAGGGGCGAAGTCGGTTTGCCAGAGATTGCAAGCATCATCGACGCCTCACGTACGCGGCGTCCTAAGTAGGGCGCGATCCTCAGGGTTGGCCCGGCTTAGGCAGGAAGATGCGCGCCTCAACCGCGGTCCGCCCCTGAAAGACCTCCGCCTTACAGGCCACGGCGTCGGCCCGCGACAAGAACGACGCATGCCGCGCGCCCCTGCGCGGCGGTGAGCGCGCCCACCCGTCGACCGTCGATCCGTACCTCGAAGGTCACCGCGCCTACGGAGGTGCCGCGCTCGACCTCGGCAGTGTGAAGCCTGACCCGCACCGGCACCCACGCAGTCGAGGCGTCGCACCTGCCGCCCGCACGGCCCATCTCGGCGATCCACGAGCCGCCGCGATGGGACCACGAGCTGCGGCCGATCGACTACCCAGGTCGACGGCCCGCCATCACCACGGTGTCGGGTCCTCGTCCTGCGCCGTGCCACCGCAGGGGGATGGTTTGCCCCAGCGCCGGTCCGGGTTCCGGCCCACGCTTCCACCATCTCCCCGCAGACTTCCGCCCACGTTCAAGGCCGTGCGTCCGGCCGCGGAACGCGCTTCGCCGTGTTGATGACCTCCACACGCCGTCTGAGCTCCTCCTGCTTCGTGTCATAGAGCAACTCCAGCGCGTGGGCAAGGATCTGAGCGCCCGCCACGACATCGGCGCGAGTAAGCGAGTCTTCGTGGCTACCCTGATTGCCAATCCATTTGACGGCCTCGAGCGCGTCCGCGACGCGCGCATTCTTGCTCCGGAATCGCTCGATCCGGGCATGGGTCTTCAGTTGGTGCCCGTTGTGCGCCACCCGGTCGATCGACTGATCGTCGAGGACCTCTTCGACCGCCAGTCGCAGTCGGTTCGCCGCTGCATTCGCATCGGACCAGATCACAAGAGCGGCCTCGTTGAGCCGGTCTCGAACCGGCTCAGGGCAGGCTTCGACGACTTCGACGAGGGGCGGGGCAGGCAGGACGTGACGCAACTGGAGGAACGTCGCGTACTGACCATCCCACGTATCGTCCGGATGATTGCTGTAGTCGACCTTCATGTCCCCAAGCGCGACCGCCGTCTCGTCGCAGCCCCCGCGCTGGCACTTCAGGTGCGCAGTAAAGAAGCCGGCGATCCACTCGGGCTCGAACGCCTCATGCGCGCGCAGCCGCTGCGAGATGCCCGTATCGATCGGCAGGACGGACACTGGGGCGAGGTCTCCTCTCAGACACACAGGACACGAGATCGTCGGCCAGGCGTCCTCTTCGAACCAGTCAGCGAGCTTGTCCAGTTCCGTCATCGTTCGTCTCCAGCCAGGGGCGCAGATCGCGCCAAGGGCGGCCCCGCCGACCCGCTCGCCGGCAGGTCGGTTGGCCGGCCGGGGCGCGGGGTACATCGTCGCGCAACGTAGGACCGCTCGACGCAACTTCGGCCGCTGAGCAGCCTTCCCGCTCGAGCGAGTCTTGGCGGGGTTAGGTCAGCGTCGATGCAACGCCGCCCTCGCTCTCGCCCAGGCCGCGGATTGCGACGCTCAGAACGGACCTTCGCGGTGCCGATCGCGAGAGACTATGAGATCACGCCCGAGAGCGGCGGCTGTGTCGGATCTGCGAAAGGGCGTGGGGCCTCATGGATCTCATCGGGCTCGGTGCTGTGATCGGCGATTTCTTCGAGGATGGCGCCGGACCGTCCCACGATCAGCTCGACCAGGCCTTCTCGCGCGCGGGACTGAGCGCTGGCGATCCGGCGCCGAGCGGTCGCACGCCGGGCGGCCCACCGTTAGGCAAGGCGAAGCGGGTGCGGCACGTGTTCGTGCACGCCACAGACCACGCACCGAAGGCCGGCTTGGCACTCGGCGCGCACCTGGTTGCTTTGCTGCGCGCTGACGGGTGCTTGTCAGAGTCGTCAGCGTCGTTCGCAGGGGCGGTCAAGGTTGGACGCCTTCGCGACGCGTACGACGCGTTGGGCTTCACAGTCGACGGCACGGGTGCGCTGCGGCCCAAGGTGATCGACAACCTGACGGGAACGGAGCTAACTGCGGCGCTCCGGTCGTATGTCGACCGCTTGAACCTGAATCCGGATGATCCTCCGTTGCAGGTCGGCACCGGCAAGGAACTCGATGAGGCGGTCGCGCGTCACGTGCTCGAGCAGATGACGGGCTCGTATCCGGTGGGTGGGCGTGAGGGGAACTTCCCGGTGACGTTGGCGAGTGCGTTCACGACAGTGGGGTACGCGGTGCCTGGGCGTGTGGAGCTCGACCCGGATCCACACAAGGCAGTGCAGCAATGCCTGTTCCTCTTGGCAACGCGGGTCAATCAGCTGCGCAACGATGTGGGGACTGGTCACGGGCACCCGTCGGGTCCTCGCAAGACTCAGCCGTTGTCGCCGGCGGAGGCTCGCGTGGTGGCGCGTGCGACTGCTCTCGTTGCCGGTGCGCTACTCGACGCCTTGTAGGTCGATGTGGCGACTGGGTGGATGCAGACGAGCGTCCGGCTCTCACCGCCCGCAGTTGCGGCGCTCGAGGCGATCAAGATCGACCGCGGTGTGAGCCGTGACGCCGCGGTTCGAGGCTTGCTGGAGGAGTACGTCGCCGCGCAGTCGGTACGCAGCGAGGACGAGCGACTGACGCACATCTCGACGGTCCTTCGGTACCCGCCTCGACCGGTGGCTCGCACTGAAAAGGACGATCGGGTTCGCGTGGCGTTCCGTGCGAGCGCGGAGACGGTGGCGCTCGCGATGTCGTTCGCCCTGCGGCTCCCGGGTCAGCCGGTGCGGCGTGGCCCGAGGGACTACTCGGCCCGTCCGTTGACCGATGCGTTGAACGTGGCAATCGTTTCGGTGCGACCGTTCATCGACGTCGGACTCGAAGACCTTCCGTCCGTGATCTCGCAGGCTGCTGCGTTAGGGCTGTGGCGTCTGACGGTTGCGGCGACCTTGTCCAGAGCGGAGCAGCGGGTGGTGCTGACAGCGCCGTCGTCAGACGTGGCCTTGATCCTTCAGGATGAGGATGTCGCGTGGCACGCGCCGATGCGGTTCGAGGTGGCTTTGCACATCGCGCGCAAGTTGTTCGCCGGTGATGACGGTGCCGCGAAGCTGCGCATGCTCGAGGCGCAGCGCGACGACTTCGCCGCACTGCTGCACGAGTTCGCTCGCACAGAATGGGAGGACTCGACTCTCCTGCGGGACTGCCCGGCCGCGGGTCGTTTGCGATACGAGGGTCGTGGTGGCGCAGCGGTTTGGCGCGCGGAACGCAAGCTGACGATGACCCACCTGGCACGGTGGGTAGTCCACGACGGTGCCATTGGTGAGTTCCGCACGCTGCAGCCGCAGTGGACGGTGGCGTCGGTGCCGGGCTGGTTCGCCATTAGCCTCGGGCGCCATCAGCCCTTGGCGCCGTCGCGTCAGCGCGACATCGATGCCCGACGTGTCCTGCAGGTGCGCGCTGGGTCATGGTCGGCCCTATGGCCATGTGCCGCTGACGGAACTCTGGTTCCAGGCTTCGGCGCGGTACTTGAGGCCGCAGGTGCGTTGGAGACTGCGAGCATCGTTGAGCTGGTGCTGCTCACCGAGGAGCACATCGGTGATCCATGGGTGCCGGCCGAGCTCGCGTGCGACTGGGGATTCATTTCGCCGGAGACCCGCGACCGGTTGATCCGCGAGGCCGCGGTCAATCGTCATCGCGCGGTCAAGGAAGCGCCTCGCCACCACCCCCGCGACGAGATCAAGCTCGAGGCGGAGCTACACAGGTACCGCGACGACCCGGATCGGTTCGTCGCAGTCGCCCGCCAGCAGGGGGTACGCGGCGGACCCTTCCGCGCGGCTTATCGCTGGGAGGTTGGGTCCGTCGGGGCACTCCTCGAGCGAGGCGCACCTGTCGAGCAGGTGAAGTGGCTCGTCGGGGCGGTCTCGGCGATGCGCACACGGCTACTCGAAGGGTCGATGCAGCACGCGGCGATGACGGCGTACTGGCACGGGCAGCCGGACGCGGACGAGATCGTGTGACATCGACCGTATGTCCCAACAGCGACGCGCGCTCGATGGTGGATGTGTACGCACGTCGCCACGAGAAGGGATCTCCTCAACATGTCAACGATCACCTCGAAGAATGCCTCGACGACCGGTACCACCCTGGCTGCTCGTAGGCCGCTGCAGCGGAACGTCCGACGGTGCCGTGAGCACGACGTCGACGCTGTCTTCGACTTCGACTGCTTCCGCTGTCCCGTCGACAACGCGGTCATCGGTCCACCGATGCGGTGGCGCGTGGGGCCGTTTGCGGCGCGGCCCTCCCCGGCTCGCGCCCCGCGGTAGCGACCGCCGTGGCTCGATGCAGTCCAGGTCTCGCGGGAGTACGTGGAGTGGACGCCCCGGGTGCGATGTTCGCTATCTCGGCCCACCTTCGGCAGGAAGAGGCGCAACTCGACCACGGTCCGTCCCTGGAAGATCTCCGCCTCACACGCCACGACCTGGCCGCGCGACATCAGCGGCGCGTATCGCGCGCCCTGTGCGGCCGTCAGCACGCCGTCCCGTCGGCTGTCGATCCGCACCTCGAGCGTCTCGGCCCCGGCGGATCCCCCCAACTCGATCTGCGCCGCGTGCAGCGTCGCCATGCCGGCCCGAGCCGCGTCCCGATCGCGTCTTGGTGCGTGCTCTCGCCCGTGACCGCACACTCCCGCTCCGGCTCGAGCAGTACCGCTCCTGCCGGCGGCGCGTTGAGCGCGACCGCCCGCTCTGGCGGCGCGAGCCGCAGCACATGAGTCTCGACCACCTCGTCATCGCGGTCAGCGAGCTCACCGTCCGTGTCCAGGTCCAGCAGGGCCTCCCTTGGATCGAAGCCGCCGTGAGCGCCGCCGGGCCCGAATGCGCAGATACGGTCACGCTTCCCGAGTGGCTCCATGCGCGCCGCCCCGACCTCACGATGGAAACGGACATCGCCAGTTGGCAGCGCGTCGTCGACTTCCTCGTCGTCGCCGGCGACACGAGAGTCGCCGACTAGCACTGGCCAAGGAGCGACGGGTCTTGCCCCGATGCCGAAGCCGACGCGAGCAGGCCAACGACTCCGGCGGGCAGTCGCGGAACGAGGCATCACCTCCGGCTCGCGTGGCCTGCCCGCTCCTGGTCCCTCGTGGTTTGGGGCGGTTGGGTGTCTCTTCGCAACGGGGGCCCTATTGGCGGTCGGGGCGGGGGAGGTCGTTTGGGGCCTTGTCCTCACTGGGGGCAGCCTCGCAATCAGCCCCCACTCTCACCCTCATCGTTCGCGCTCAACTGGTGACGAACGTGCCTCAGCTCCACGCGATCGTCACACTTGTGCCTCCGACGGCCGCTGCTGTGTGGGCGGGGCGTGATTCTCTGCTCGCATGTCAGAGACGCCAGCGGCGGAGGTACTCAACGCCGTGGCGAGAGGCAGGACCGCTCGCATCGCGCGCTGGGCTGAGAAGACCACGCCGGAGTCGAGCCACCACGGTTGTACACGAGCAGCCAGCACGCGGCCGTCGAACGCGCCTACCCGGACCTCCCCCGAGACGCGATCCTGCTCGACCGAGTGGTCGAGGACCTTGAGCGACAAGACCTCTGTCCATCGCGCTGCGGACGATGATGACCGGTGAGGGCGTCTTGTCGGCACGCACGTGTCCTGTGGGCGCTGAGTTGCTGGCATCCTTCTCCGAGCCCGCGTCCTGATCGGCGTCGGGGGTGCTGAACTCGCGCGAGTGGGCGATCGTCACCCTGCTCGTCTCGTTCGCCGCCGTGGTGCTCACCAACCCAAGTGCACGCAAGACGCTCCGCGAGAGCGTGGAGCGACGCTGGGTCTGGGCCGTCGTCGTCCCGCTCCTGGCGCTCACCGCCTGGGTGACCCTTCTCGTCGCGGGCGCCTCACGCATCGGGCTCTGGAACTCGGGACTGGCAAAGGACACTGTCGTCTGGTTCGTAGCATCAGCCCTCGGGGCGGTCTTCGCCGCACTGAATGCCGCGAAGACCGACCGATACTTCCTCATCATGGCAAGGCAAGCGGTCGGGGCGGCGATCTTCCTCCAGTACGCGATGAATCTGTACACCTTCAACTACCTCGCTGAGCTGGCACTCCAGGCCGGTCTCGTCCTTCTTGCCATGCTCACCGCCGTAGCCGAGCGCTACACGTCGGCATGGCGACTCCTGGTCACTCGCCTCAATGCGCTCGTGGGCGTCGCGCTGCTCGTCCTGACCGTCCGCGAGCTCACCGCGAACTGGCAGGCGCTCGACACTCGCCAGGTCCTCCTCGGACTCGCACTGTCGATCTGGCTCCCGCTCGGAGTCCTGCCGTTCATCTGGGTCCTGGCGCTTTGCCTCTCGTACGACGAACTGCTCCGACGGCTGCGCAAGCCACTCTTCGGAATCCCCGCACCCCTGAAAACCCGCGTCGCGACCGTGGCGGCCCTGGGTCTGGACCTACGAACCGCTCACGACCTGTCGAACGACCACGACCACCTGCAGACAATCGCCCGCACCGAGACCTGGCGCGAGACGCTGGAGGCAGTGCGTGTCTACCGCATGCGGCGAGGTCGTCGACGCGCCCAGCCAGTGCTCACAGCGCAGCGTCTGCGCCGGCTCGCAGGCGTCAAGGGCGTCGACGCGAACGGGCGGCAACTCGACCAGCGCGAGATAAAGGAGACTCGCGAAGCCCTGGACTGGCTCGCCATGTGCCACATGGGCCACCACCGCAACCGCGGTCACTATCGGGCGGACCTGATCGACGTACTCGGGGACTTCACACGGAAGGGCCTGCCTGAGGACCACGGAGTCCAAATGACCGTCGCTGAAGACCGCCGGCACTGGCACGCGTGGCGACGCACGCCGAGCGGACTGGTGCTCGGGATCGGAGCGCAGTCCGATCCGTCCGAGCGCTGGTTCTACGCAGACATGCAGCCACCAGACGGCCCTCCACCGCACGGCGGGCGCTGGGAGCATCGGGCGTCGGGCGTCCCGGACTGGCGCGAGTAGCCCCACGACGCTCGCTGATCAGGGCGGGCGCTGGATCTAGCGCGGCGCGGCGGCAACCTGCGTCAGCCTGCGGGCTGACTGCCTGAGGTCGGCCCCTTTTTGTGTTCTTTAGAGTCTTTAGACTCCGTACCCGGACAGGCGCGGTGGAGAGCGCCAACCGGGTTCAGCTCCGGGAGCTTGATCACAGACGCGCGTCGCTCACCGGGTCAGTCATCGTCTCGGGGCCTGTGCAAGCCTCGGAGCGTTCGTGCCGCGTCGGGTGCCACCTGCTCGATGGTCGTCACGGTCCGTTGCAGCCGCCACTCGTAGTCATGCGCGCCGCCGCGGGGGTCGGTCAGGTATCGGGGACGCCACCCCGTGCGGATCTGGTTCGCGGCCGATTCACCGGTCATGGGATCGAAAGAGATGACCTCAACGAGTCGGACCCATTCGTCGTCGAAAGGGAAACTCTGCGAACTGGGGCCGCGTGCGCGCATCACCAGTCCGGGGAGGTCGAGGTAGTAGACCGCCGTTGACTCGGAGCGGATAGCCCACACGCCAGATGCGGTCGCCAGGTCGAGCACGTCCGGCGTCGTGAGAGGCGAGACCCCGTCACTGTCCATGCCGCCAGCGTGACGCCGACGGTCGCGGCCTGGCAGCGCGGGAACGCCGTGGGCGGCAGACCGGCATGGAACACAGCCCCCGTCGGCGCCGCCGCGGGTCGTTCAGCACCCGGCCGTGGGACTACTGCGCGAGCCAAAGCTCCCGGGACGGTGCCGTGCGTCGACCGGCTCCGGACGTGGGCTGCCGCACCTTGACAACAGCACAGGACACACAGAGGCCTCACGGAGGCGTCCCATCGCTGCCGTGCCTCTCGAATGGAGGTGATACCGCACGGCGCAGCAGCGAGCGGACCCACCACGCGCACTTGCTCGGCCCCTTGCCCACCGCGCCTCCCGATAGGAGGTGATACAGCACGGCGCGGCGGCGAAGGGCTCCCCGGACTGAGCTGGAGTTGGGTTGGCCGTGGTCACCTGCGCGCCGCGGCGGTGCGCCAGGCGCCGCGCGTCTGCGCTCCCTCGGCGACCATCTCCGTGAGGGCGTTGTTCAGCAGCGCGTAGGCATAGGTGTCGAGCAGCCCACGCCGCCACCCCAGGCTCATCGCCCGCTCGGTGAGCAGGGTGCGTTTGAGGCTGGCGTGGAAGGACTCGGCGTCCGAGCGCAGGCCACGCAGGCGAAGGGAGTCGGGGTCGTCGTCGGGGATGGCGCGCAGGTTCTCCGGGCGCGCGGCGCTGTCCGCGTTCCCGTGGGGGGCGACCCACACGGTGAACTCCCCGCGAGGGCAGCTCACGTCGTAGCCGAGGTTGAAGTGGAACTGGCCGTTGGTGCGGCGTGAGCGCTTGACCGGTCCGCGCCGTGGGATGGCGACGACGACCGGGTCGCCGGTGTCGTCGAGGTCGAGCTGCACGACACGCCCGCCGATCGCCGCCAACGGGTGGCCGCACGGCCCGTCCGGGGTGTCGTGGGTGGCGATGCCCAGCGGGTAGCTCTTGGCCATCCGGCCCTCGCTCGTCCGCACGGCCTGGACGGCGCCGTCGTCGTCCTCGTGAGTGGGCATCTTGCTGATCACCAGGTAGCCGTGGCGGCGCATGACGTGGTCGATGTGCACGCCGCGGAAGGCGCCGTCGTAGACCACGAGCTGGATGCCGCTGCCTGCGTGCCGGGCGATGTCCGCCAGCAGCCGCAGCGCGCACGCCGCCTCGTGGCCGGGTGCGTCGATGTGGTCGACACCTAGGACGACCCGCTGGTTCGGGGAGGGGCCGCGGGTGTGGAAGGCGACGTACCCGTGCCCGAGGACCGGGCCAAGGTGGCCGTGGTGCTCGGCCAGGTCGGGGTCGAACCTGCCCGGCGGCTTGAGCGCGAGCTCACCGGTCCTGGGGTCGGGGTACATGGGCATGATCGCGCCGTCGTCGTCGTGCACCCGCACCGCGCGGGGCGGGTGGTAGATGGGCCGCACGATGGTGCCGTCTCCGTAGACGGTGCGGGTGGCGTCGGGGTGGGTGAGCGAGCCGGCGCCGTGCGGGTCGAGCTGGCCGATCCGCCGCGCGAGGTCGACGGCGAGCTGCGGGAAGGTCCGCGCCAGGACGCCCAGGCCCTCGTCGGTGGCCAGCCGCTGGTCGCGGAACCACCGCCACTGCTCCCAGGTGGGCGGCAATGGGCCGGGCGCTGGGACGTCCAGGGAGTGCGCGTGGATGGACTCGAGGGTGATCGACCTGGCGAAGTCCCAGGTCGCCGGGTTGGCCAGGTCGAGCTCGACGCGCACCCCTGAGCGGGCCAATCGGGCCAAGGCGGCGAACTGCAGCATGACGTAGGGCGGGTGCGCGGGCCGGCGCCCGACCCGGTGCTCGGTGGCGAGCTCGGCGCCGAGCCGGATCAAGGTGGGCGAGGCCATCACGGCGCTCAGGCGGTCGATGGTGCCGATCCGGCCGGCGATCCGGGCGGTCATGAGGGGTGCCAGTCGAGTGCGATGTCCGCGGCGACGGCGTCCAGGCTCCGCGCGCCGAGCCGGACCGCGACCTGCTCGATGGGCATCCCGTCGAGGTACAGGCGCCTACCGGCCCAGTTGCGCACCGAGGCGGGCCGCACGTCGGGCTCCTCGCCGAGGCCGGCCGCCCGCAGCGTCTCGGCGATGGCGTTGGCCGCCGAGGCCTGGGCGACGTGCTGGCCCGGAACCGCACGGCCGCGGTAGGTCAGCAAAGTCGATGTCGGGGCGCCCTGCTCGACGAGGTCCTCCACCTGGCGCGCCACGATGCGCGCGCCCCAGTCGGTGAGCCTGCCCAGGCGAGGTGCCGCGCGCTTGGAGCCGCGCAGATGCACCCAGCGGGGTTGGCACTGGTCGTCGAGATCGGCGATGCGGACCTGGGTGATCTCGCTGGTGACGGCCGTCGCCTCGGCGAGCGCCCAGCAGGTGGCGCGCTGCAGCGAGGTGGAGCCCGCGCGGCCCAGGCGCACGGCGAACCTGCACGAGATCACCTCGTCCTCCGCGAGCGGGCGTGCCGCCACGGTGGTGCGGGCCGGCAGCCGCAGGTCGAGGGTCGGGTCGCCCACCATCACCCCGAGATCACGCAGGGTGCGGAAGTACATCCGCAGGATCGTCCGGCGCGCGTGCTGGGTCGCGAGCTGCGGAGGGCGCCCGCTCTGGCCGTGGGCGAGCACGAAGCCCTGGCACGCCTCCGGTGTCAGATCCGCGACGTGCCGGGCGCCCTGGACCAGGGCGCGGGTGCTGAACCGGGTGATGGTCTCGAGGCTGCGCAGCCGCGTCTGCGGGGAGAAGGCGTCGTCCGCCTCCCACGCTCCCCTGACCAGCTCGAGGGCGTGGCCGAGATCGAGCTCCTGCGCTGGGACGTGTGCCATGTCGCCTCCGGCTTCGACGCTAACCCGGGCGGCGCCGGCGGACCGGGGTGGAACGGGCGGCTCGGCTCGGGAGAACGAGTGCTGCGTGCGGCCACTGCGCCGCGCGCCCGGGGCTGAACCGTGCGGAGCGTCCTCCTCGTCGCGACATCCGGAGCTCCCCATGACCATCACCGCCGGGCCTGCCCGCGCCGCCGTCCACCCGTCCCACCGCGCGGGGTCCAGGCCCAAGCAGGCGTCCATCGACCTGCTGACCGCGTGCTTCTCCTTCCCCGGTCTGAGCAACCTCGCCGACGCACTGACCGCACATCGACCCACGCGCGCCGGAGCCCGTGCGCAGCACCCCGACATCTGCATGCTCGCCGTGCTGGCCGCGGCGCGCGCCGTCGGTGGTGTCCAGCCGGTCGTGCGTGAGTTGAACGCCGCCGACCGGTTCGCGTGGAAGAAGTGCTCCGCGCTGTTGATGGCCAGGATCGAAGGCCTGCGGCTGCCGCCCACACCTCCCACGCGGGACCAGATCACCTCCTTCCAGCGGCGCGTGACCGAGGACGGCGGCATCGACGTCCTCGAGCAGGCGTTCATCGACGCGTCGGTCAAGATGGCGAAGTGGATGGGCCATTTCGATGTCTCCACCGCGCCGGACTGGGTGCGGCCCGACCCGAAGCACGCGATCTACGGCGACGGAACGGTGATCGCCCCGTTCAGCGGGGCGAGCGAGTGGGTCCACCCCCTCACCGGGGAGGTCGTGATCCGCGACTCCCGGGCGCGGGACGCGTCGACCGCCCGCATCCAGCGCGTGCGCACCGACACGACGATCGACGGCAAGGCCGATCTGCGGGGCATCAACTTCGTCTCGATGCACACCTGGACCAGCTCCGGCAGGGTCATGCTCGCCACCGGGCACGCGCTGGGCGCCGAGACCCTCACTGCGGTCGACCTCATGCGGGCGGTGCAGGAGCGCGCCCAGGGTGGGGTGCACACCGTGATCTATGACGGTGTCGTCACCGGGTGGATCGTCGATTGGCTGATGGGCTCGCTTCGCATCCAGGCCGTGAACAAGATCGCGGCCGCCAGCACGACAGACCCGCATGTGCCTTCTGCCGATCACCCCCTTCGCCGGCGGCCCGCGCTGGAGGCTTCGGCCGAGCGCGCGCAGCGCGCCCTCGTGGCGGCGGGCCTGGCCGTCACACCCGAGCTGGTGAGGTACGAGCAAGACGCAGCCCTCGACCGGCTCTACACCTCGGACGTCCCACTGCCGGTCGGCCTGTGCCTCTACCCACGGTCGAAGAGCAACTCCTACGAGATCGTCTACTCCCAGCACCACGAGATCGAGACCGCCGAGCACACCGTGGACGGCGAGCGGTGCGCCCACCGCCTGGTGGTGGACGACGGCGCGCTCTACGTCGCAGAGGAAGACATCGAACGCGAACACCTCGTGAAGACGGCGATGCCGGTCTGCACCGAGGCCACCGCCCACCTCGACCGCGGCACATGGAACCGCCGCACCACCTGGCAGATCCCGTGCGAGCGCGGCGCGTTCGCCCACGAGCTCACGTGGCGCCCCGCGGGCACGTTCCACCCCAAGAGAACGACGGGCCGCACCCCGCGCGTGGACCCCCTCGCCGAGCTGCGTCCGCTCGCTCGCGCCCACGAGGGCTACGGCGAGGTCTTCGGACGTCGCAACGACTCGGAGTCCTACAACCAGTGGTTCCAAGCGGGCCTGCGCCACCCCGGCGTCGCCATGAGCCTGTCGCTGGGCGGCCAGCGCCTGGACTTCCTGATGGGAGCCGTCCTGAACAACGCCATCACCTATGGCAGGGAGATGGCCACCCGCCGCGGCTGAGACAGCCTTCCCACCGCGGATGCGCGTAGTCCCCGTTCGCCCCCGGGCGTGCGGGGATTGCGCGCACGCCGCAACATCGGACCTTCCCGTTCGTCACCCACGACGAACGAAGGAACCGCTCATGTCCGCCATCACGATCACCCGCCTCGGCGCAGCCGCCGCCCTCACCATCGACGAGGCCATGGACGCCTTGCAGCGCCTGCACGACGAATACTCGATCATCCCCGCCCACGCCCTCGACACGACCGCACAGTGGCTGGACATCATCCGCTCGAGCGCGCACGCCGCGGGCGCGACCGATGTCGGGGACCTCCTGACAGAGTCCAGCTCCCTGATCAGCACGGCAGCAGGCGTCAAGGGCGTGACCGCGTTCCACTCCGACGCGGACTCGGCGAAACTGCACGCCGCCCGCAACACCCTGGCGGCGCTGGCTGCGGCCGCGTACGTCAACCACCGGCATGACCCGAGCGCGGCGTACCGGGATCTGCCGCTCTTGAAGATGCGCACCAACCTGCCCCGCCGCCCCCTGGAGGACGACGAGATCCTGCTGTGCCGCATCCAGGCCCTGCACCTGCTCCGCACCGGCAACCCGACCGAGCGGCGCAACGCGGCCGCCTACGTCGCCGCAGACGCGGGCCTCCCGCCCACCGAGGCTACCGCCCTGCGCACGAGCGACCTGCACCTCGACGCCCCGCTGCTCACGATGGCCCCCACCCGCGGGTTCCAGGCCCGGGCCATCCCGCTCGAGCCGTTCCACACGGCCACGTTCGCCCTGCACCTCCAGCGCCTGGAGTCCACGCTGCTGGCATACGCGCCCCGCAAGAACACCCCCGGATCGGACCAGGCCGCCTGCTCCATGCACGGGGTCCTGGGCCGGTTCCTCAAGACCCTGGGCATCACCGGCGCCGACCTGACCGCAGGCAGCGTGTACCACTGGGGAATCCGCCGCATCCTCGACCACCACGGACTCGCATCGGCGCTGTGCGCGGTCGGATACGCGGACAACCAGGATGACCGACTCCTGAAGCTCATCGGCACAGCGGCGCAGGTCCCCCAGGTCACGCCGACGACCGCACCCGAACACCACCACGGCTTCTGACCCGTGGCACACGCCTCCGGCCATCACCCGAGCGTCCCGCCGGCACCGAGCCTCCTCGTGCCGACGGGACGCTCGCGTGGTCGAGACGCCGGCCAGAACTACACAGCAGTTATCCGGAGGGTTCCACCGACCCGTCAGCGCCGACCGGCGTCGCCCGAAGGGTTCACGCCACGCTGCCCCGACCCCTCACCGCGACGAGACTCGCCACCGGACACCGGCCCGAACCACACCGCAGTTATCCGGAGGGTTCCACCGACCCGCCACCCACGGCCATCAGCGCGCCAGCGCGAGCAGAACGGCCCACTGACGAGGCGGTACCTTGGATCCCGTCGGCACCAGGGCGGCCCCACCGCCCCGGCGAACGACACGGGTGTTCTCCGGTGGGTTCCACGAGTTAATCCACTCATCACCCGGGCCTCTAGCTCAATCGGCAGAGCAGCGGACTTTTAATCCGCGGGTTGTGGGTTCGATCCCCACGGGGCCCACCTGGAAGCGTCCACAGTTCGCCACGGCGTGATGCCTCTGCCTCGGCAACGACCCTCAGGGGGTCAGCACGATCCGCCCGAGCACCTCCCCAGCGTCCATTCGCCGGTGCGCGTCGGCAGCCTCTGCGAGGTCAAGGACGTCGTGGACCACGGCGTGGAGCTCACCGCGGGATGCGGCAGCGAACAGCTCGGTCCGCACGTGCTGGAGGTCGGCCTGGGGCACCGTGTCGAGACTGAAGGTGCTGACGGTGAGCGAGCGCTGGAACCCGTTGAGCAGAGCTGTGCCGAAGTCTGCGGGCGGGTATCCACCGACGATGCCGAGGACGACCATCCGGCCGTCGGGAGCGAGCCGCTCGATGAAGCTGGGCATCGACGGTCCCGCGACGATGTCGATGATCACGTCGAACTCGCGGGGTGCGACGCCGTGACCGGTGCGGTCGAGCACGTGCGTGGCGCCGTAGGCGCGGAGGCGATCGCCGCGTCCGGGTGAGGAGGCCGTGACCGCGACCGCTGCCGCTCCGGCTCGCGTGGCGAGCTCGACGGCCGCGATGCCGAGGCTTCCGGCTGCCCCTCGCACGAGGACGGTCTCCCCCTCGGCCAGATGCGCGCGGGCGAGCGCGAAGTGCGCGACGGGGCCTGCGGTGCCGAGCGTCACGGCATCGATCGAGGAGAGCGCACCGGGGAGCGCGACGACGTCCTCGACGCGGGCGGTGGCTTCGTCGGCGTATCCGCCGCTGGTGCCGGTGAACGCCCACACTCGCTGGCTCACCCACGACGGGTCGACGTCGGATCCCGTGGCGGTGACGACGCCGGCGATCTCGCTGCCCGGGACCATGCCTTCGCTGAAGCCGCCGCCGAACGCACCGCGACGGATCACGGCATCCAAGCCGCCGACGCCGATCGCCTCGGTGCGGATCAGGACCTCGCCTGCCGCCGGTTCGGGAGAGGGCAGGTCGACGACCTCCATGCCGTCCGGGTCGCCGAACGAGCGGATGGTCACTGCGCGCATGTCGTCCTCCTTGTCACCGTGCGCGGCGTGTCGCCGCCCCGGGGCGACGTTAGTGGACGGGGGCGTCCACTTCGCTAGAGTGAGAGAGATGAGCCCGACAGTGCCCCAGCGGCTCCGCTCTGACGCGCAGGAGAACCGCGACCGCATCGTGGAGGCCGCGCGCGAGCTGTTCGCGGAGTCGGGTCTCGACGTCACGATCCGGCAGGTCGCGCGCCGCGCCGGTGTGGGGCCGGCGACCCTCTACCGGCGGTTCCCCTCGAAGCAGGACCTGGTCCTCGCGGCATTCCGGAGCGAGCTCGTCGCCTGCCGGACGATCGTGACGGAAGGCGCCGCCGACACCGACCCGTGGCGGGGGCTCTGCGCTGTCATCGAGCGCATCACCGTGCTCAACGCGCGCAACCAGGGATTCACGGACGCGTTCCGTGCCGAGCACCCGGGCGAGGCGGACTTCGTGGAGCACCGACGCGAGCTGGTGGGCGAGCTGTCCGTGCTCGCACGCCGCGCCCAGTCGGCGGGCATGCTCCGCGCGGACTTCGCCCTCGACGACTTCGACCTCATCCTGCTCGCCGGCCGGGGGTTGGCCAGGGCGCCGATCGCGACCCGGGCGGACGCTGCGCGACGCTTCGCCGCCCTCACCATCGAGGGGCTCCGCGCCGCGCCGACGAACACGCCGCTGCCCGCGCCGGCCCGCCTCGCGTCCACCATCGCCGACCCGACCCTGTGACGGGGGCGGTCGTGAACCTGACCTGCGGCATGAGCCCGGACTGAGGACCTCCCGCGCGGATCGGCGTCCCCGCCCTCTCAGGTCCGCGCGGTGCCGACGCTGGGGACGTGGCGCCTGACGTCGCTGGCTCGCAACCGTCGGGCCAGGGGCACCGCACGCAGCACGGTGCGCGCGGTCAGCCCGCTGGTGGCGACGAGCAGGTCGACCTGGGTGCGCCGGTCGGGGAAGATCCGCGCGGCTGTGGCGTACCGCGCGTCGAAGGCGGGGTCGAAGAACGGCGCGTCGGTGGCGCTGAAGACCTGTGTCATCTCCGCGGTGCGGCCGATCGACCCCGGGCTGTACCTGGCGTGCTCCTGGGCGTACGCGTCCAGGAGCCCGAAGCACGCGCCCCCCGATCGCAGGACGTAGCCGATCCAGAGCGTCTGGCCGCCCGCCGCGAGCTGGGTGACGAGCAGGTCGCCGTCGCGCCGGAACCGGGACGTGACCTCACGGAACCATCGCTCGTTCCGCGGGTTCAGCCGCAGGGCAGCACCGCCACGGCTGCTGTCGCCCTTCCATCCCGACACCTGCAGGTCGAGGAACTCCTCGTCGACGGTGGGATCCGCGCTCCGGTTGTGCAGCTCCAACGGGCCGCCCGTGGCACGCTCCAGCCCGCGCACGCATCGGCGGGTCTGCCTCCGCTCGTCCGTGGCCATGTGGTCGGTGGCCAGCACGGGACGGGCGATCGGGGACGGCACGGAGCCGCCGCGCGCGTCGAGGTGGTCGGGCGTCGCGGGTCCGTCGTCCGCCGGCACCGGCAGGCTGGCCCGGCGCGCGAAGGCGGTGACCTCCCGACGCCGCTCGTGGACGAGCATGGGGGTCCGGTCCACGGCCTCCGCGAGCGCCTCCGCGAGGACGCCCTCGGCGGGGAACCGCTGGAGCTGGACCAGCCCGGGCAGGCCCACGGAGGTCATCCCCCGCAGCAGCGCCGTGAGTGCCGCGACCACATCCCCCTGCCGCACGAGCGGGTGGTGCCGGTCGGAGTGCGGCGTCATGAACGCCCCGCCCGTGGTCGCCGCCCGCATGCGGGCCCCGCTCGCCACCTGCTTGGTGGTGACGGCCAGGGCAGCGAGCCACTCGCCGTCCTCTTCCACCACGACGATCTGCATGCCGTCGGACTCCGGACGCGCGTGAGCGGGGATGAGGAACCGTGGGTCCAGGTACACGTTGGGCTCGACCGCCAGGTCGGCGAGTCGCCGCCAGGCCTGGGCATCGGTCTCCGTCACCTGGGACAGCGGGATGAGCCGTAGGTGCACGATGTCCTCCGTCGGGCGTCGCGGGCGGGCAAGTGGGACAATTCGGGCGCGATGCCCTGTCTACCCTCTTTCGCCGCCCGCCGGGCACGATTCGGCCGCATGTCGCGGAGCTCATGAACTTCACCTTCAGGATGAGCCCGGACCGAGGACCTCACCCGTGGTCAGGTCGCGGCGGCGATCCCCGCGACGACCGACGCGGCGGCGATGTCCTCGGCGATCATGCGCCGCTTCGACGCCTCGATGCGCCATGCCGGCCCGGCCTGGAGGTACGACGGGAACACGCGCACCCCGTCCAGCTCATAGACCCCGCCGCGGATCCGGTAGGTCGAGCCGGCCGGGACCGCGCGCCGGCCGGTCCGTTCACGGGCGATGTGGTTGATCGCGGCGATCGCGACGTCTCCCATGAGCAGGTAGGCGCGAGCGTCGGGCAGCTGGGCGAGCTCGTCGGCGAGGACCCGCGCGTGGGTGCGCACCGTGGTCGCGCTGATGCCCGGGGCGGTCTTGGGGTGTCGCACGGCGACGGTGCGGTGGATGCCGAGGGCGGTCAGGTCGGACACGGTCGTCACGGGCAGGCCTGCGGCGGCGAACGCCTCGAGCGTCGTGGTGTCGAACAGCGAGTCCGGCGAGCCGTCGTAGTCGTCGCGCGGGTCGGGGGCCGCGCACTCGGAGATCAGGACGAGGCGCACGTGGGCCGCGTCGGGCGCGGCGGGTTTCCACGTCCGGCCGAGGTCGATGTCGGTGATGCTCGGTTCGCGCCCGCCCATCTCGTCACGTTATCGACGCGATCGGCAGGCGGTCATCAGGCGTTGGTCCCGGGTCGGGGCCCACCGAGCGGGTGATCTATTCCGGACGGAGCACCCCGAATGGTGCACCATTTTGGGACCAACGTCCCAGGTCAGCCGGTCGGCCCATACCCTCAGCCGACTCGGCGATGCCGCCGAACCCCCGACTCGACCGAGGATTCCGTGGCGACATCGACGAGCTCTCCCCTTCCCCTGCGCCCCGCGGGCACGGCACGCCGGCGCGCGACGACCGGCGCGCTGCTGACGGGCCTGCTGCTGGTCCCGACCTCGTGGGCGTCGGCCGCCGGCGGCCCGGGGGCGTCCTACACCGAGCAGGACCCGCCGACGTCGATCGGCGCGGGGGTGACGTTCACCGCGGCGACTGACTCGCGGGCCGTCGAGTTCTCGGTGCTGAGCGGGACCGCGGCCGAGAGCCTGCAGCTGGCGACGGCGGCCACCGCGGACGTCACCGCGGGGGCGGTGTCGGTCGTGGGCAGCGGCGTGTGGCGGGGCGACGGCACGACGGCGCTGCGGATCGGCACGGTGGACGCCGTGTCCGACGGGAAGGACGGCCGGCCGCTCCGGGTGTCGTTCGCGACGGCGGGCACCGTCCCCAACGGAGGCTTCGAGTCGGGGACTTCCGACTGGACGGTCCTCAACGGCCGTGTCGACCTGGGCGTGACCGAGATCGCCGGGTTCGTGTCGCAGGACACCACCACGTACCCGGCGGGCGCGGGTGACGACGACGCGGGGGCTCCCTGGGAGACCTACGCGGTCACCACAGGGCAGCCCAGCGAGGGAGCAGCCGCGGTCCTCCTGAGCTCGACCCTGAACACCTCGTGGCCGTTCGGCGTCGTGCACGGCCCAGCGATCTACTCGGCGCCGTTCGACATGACGGCCGGCGACCTGCTCCAGTTCGACTGGCGCGCCGATTGGAGCCAAGACGCCCACCACGTGCTCGGGTACCTGCTCGACACCTCGGACGGCACCCAGGTCGAGCTGCTCGACTCGGTAGGCACCGACTCCTCCCCCACGCCGTGGGCGACAGCGGGCGGGGTCGCGCCGCGTGACGGCGAGTACCGGTTCGTGTTCGTGGCCGGCAGCTACGACCTGACCGGCGGGCAGGCTGCCGGATCGGTCCTCCTGGTCGACGACGTGCGGCTCTCCCGGCCGCTGGCCGACGACTCCGTCGTGCAGGGCGTCGCACGGCTGCTGCAGTACTCGTCGACCAGCGACGCCCCGCCCCCGGCGGTCCAGGTCGCGGTGGACGTGGTGGGTCCGGCCACCACCGTGCGCGCTGCCACGGTCGACGTCGCGGTGGCTGCCGTCGACGACGCACCGACCGTGTCGGGCCCCGGTGCCGTCCGGCTGACCAACTCCGCAGGCGCCCAGACGTTCGCCCCTGTCGTGGGCGCCCTCTCGGTGAGCGACGCCGACGGCGATGCGATGACGTTCACCCTGACCGGGTCGCGGGTCGCGCAGGTCGCCGTCGGAGGCGTCTCGTACACCCACGCCCTGGTGTCGGATCTGGGCACGCTGCGGATCGACGCCGCGACCGGGCGGTTCCGGTTCGAACCGGACCCGGCCGCGGTCGACGCGGTCGTCCGCACCGCGAGCCGTTCGTTCCCCGTCCAGGTCACCGCGGGGGCCCTGACGACGCCGACGACCATCGACGTGACCGTCGACATCGCACAGTCCGCCCCGGGCACGCCGACGGGGCTGACGTCCACGCCGCTGCTCGGCGCGACCAGCGTCTCGTGGGTCGAACCTTCGTGGCTCGGCGGCGGGACCGTCGACTACGGCGTCGAGCTGTCGGTCGACGGCGGCGCCACGTGGACGGTGGCCACCACCGTCGCGACCACGTCGACCACCCTCCCCGGCCTGGCCGCCGGGCAGGACGTGCTGGTGCGCGTCCGGGCGGTGAACGCGTTCGGGTCGAGCAGTGCCGCCCAGGTCGCGGCGAGCGCGATCCCGGCGCCCGGTGTCGTGCACATCGACTCGATCACGGCCGCCAACCGCTCCGTGACCGTGGCCTACACCCTGCCCGTCACCGGCCCGTCCCCCGTGACGGCCGTGCAGCACTCGGTCGACGGGGGCACGACGTGGGTCACGACCGCGCCCGTGGGTTCGGTCGCGGTCGGCGGCCTGACGAACGGTGAGGCCCGCACGCTGCTGCTGCGGGCGGTCAACGCCGCCGGTGAGGGGCCCGCCACGTCCGCGACGGTCACCGCCCTCCTCGCGCCGGTGCTCGTGCCGGGCGTCGGCGGCTCGAGCGTGCTCCCTCACGTCGCGCCCGGCCAGGCGGTCGTGCGGGACGACGGGGGTTCGGCACCGGCCACGGTGTCCACGCCCGGCGGGCTGTGGACGGTGTTCGGCGGCCGTGTCGGCATGAGCATCGCGACCACCGTCGGTGACGGGGCGCCGTCCTCGGCCACCGGCCCCGACGGGTTCCTGGACCTCCAGGTCGGCGGGAGCATGGCGGTGTTCGGCACCGGCTTCATGCCGGGCTCCCGGGTCGACCTGTGGATCTTCTCCACACCTCACCTGCTCGGCGAGGCAGTCGTCGGCGCCGACGGCACGTTCTCCGCGCGGTTCACGCTGCCGGCGGGGGTCGTGGCCGGCGACCACACCGTGCAGCTCAACGGGACGGCGCCCGACGGCTCGCTCCGCAGCCTGATGGCCGGTGTCGTGGTGCAGTCCGTCGGCTCGTCGCGGCTGCCGGCCACGGGTTCGGACGTCACAGGGCTGCTCGCCCTGAGCGCGGGTCTGCTCGTCGCGGGAGCCGGTGCGCTCGCGGTGCGCCGACGCGGGGGTGCGCGCGGCTGACAAGCACGGAACGTTCGACGGGGCACCGGTCGGTCGACCGGTGCCCCGTCCTTGCGCCGGCCGGTGCCGCCGTGGCCGCTCAGGCCGTGGCGAACCGCCGCGCGGACCGTTCGCGGTGCTTGGCGGCCTCGACCTCGCGGTCCTTGGGCGGTGCCGTGGTCACGAGGTCGGCGAGCAGATGGCGTGTGGCGTGCGCGATCTCGGCGACCGCGTGGTCGAACGCCTCCTGGTTGGCCCGGGAGGGGCGGTTGGTCCCGCTGATCTTGCGCACGTACTGCAGCGCCGCGGCATCGATCTCGTCGTCCGTGGCACGGGGCTCGAAGTTGTGGAGGGCGTGGATGTTCCGGCACATGCTTCGAACGTACGGCCGGCCCCCGGCGGTCGCCAGATCAGGCCAGATCAGTCCTCGATGCGCTCGAGCACGAAGACCGGGATCTCGCGGTCGGTCTTGGTCTGGTAGTCGGCGTAGTCGGGGTACGCCTCGACCGCGCGCTGCCACCACAGGGCCTTCTCGTCGCCCGTGACCTCGCGCGCGACCATGTCCCACTTCTGCGGGCCGTCCTGCAGCTCGACATGCGGATCGGCCACGACGTTGTGGTACCAGACGGGGTGCTGGGGTGCGCCGCCGAGCGACGCGACCACGGCGTACGTGCCGTCGTGCTCGACGCGCATCAGCGGGGCCTTGCGAAGCTTGCCGCTGCGGGCCCCCCGGGTCGTGAGGATGACGACGGGCATCCCGCGCATCGTCGTGCCCCGGGTGCCGCCCGAGCTCTCGTACTCCTCGACCTGCCGGGCGGACCACTCAGTGGGGCTGGGCTCGTATTCACCGGTGAGAGGCATACCCCCTCTCTACCGTGTCCCGACCTCGTTTGTCACGGGTGCCGCGCGCTCGTCGACGAGGACCCAGGAGCCGCGCGTTCCCGAACCTCGATCCGGCAGGGTCCGACCAGTGGTCACCCGATCCCGATGAAACCGCCGATGCGCACCGGATCGAGACCTCATCGGAACCGAAACGTTACGTGCCAGTAAGACAGTGATTTCTCACGACACGCGGGTGTGCTACCCATGTGCTCTCATCACCAGCCGGGGTGACCCACACCACGCCCCGGCCCGACGGAAGGGGTTGCCGGATGGCATCCGCTGCACCACGACGCCTGTGGGCGACGACCGCAGGACTCGCAGCCACCGCTCTCGTGCTGGCCGGCTGCGCCGGCAACGCATCCGACGACTCCACCTCGGACGGCGGCTCGTCCGGCGGCACGCTCACGATCGGCACGACCGACAAGATCACGTCGCTCGACCCGGCCGGCTCGTACGACAACGGCTCCTTCGCCGTGATGAACCAGGTCTACCCGTTCCTGCTCAACAGCCCGTACGGCTCGTCGGACGTCGAGCCGGACATCGCCACGTCGGCCGAGTTCACCGCTCCCACGGAGTACACGGTCACGCTCAAGCCCGACCTGAAGTTCGCCAACGGCCACGACCTGACGGCCTCGGACGTCAAGTTCACGTTCGACCGCCAGGTCGCGATCGCGGACGAGAACGGCCCCTCGTCGCTGCTCTACAACCTCGACGAGGTCGAGGTCGTCGACGACACCACTGTCGTCTTCCACCTCAAGTCGGGCAACGACCAGGTCTTCCCGCAGATCCTCTCGAGCCCCGCCGGCCCGATCGTCGACGAGGAGGTCTTCGCGGCCGACGCGGTCACCGCGGACAACGACATCGTCGCGGGCAAGGCGTTCGCCGGGCAGTACTCGATCACGTCGTACAAGGTCAACGACCTCATCGCGTACGCGGCCAACCCCGACTACGCGGGCATCCTGGGCGCGGCGAAGACCGGCGCGGTCAACGTGAAGTACTACGCCGAGTCCTCGAACCTCAAGCTCGAGATCCAGCAGGGCAACATCGACGTCGCGTTCCGCTCGCTCTCGGCGACGGACATCGACGACCTGCGCGGCTCGGACAAGGTGAAGGTCGTCGACGGTCCCGGCGGGGAGATCCGCTACATCACCTTCAACTTCAACACCCAGCCCTACGGTGCCTCGACGGGCGAGGCCGACCCGGCCAAGGCGCTCGCTGTGCGGCAGGCCGTCGCGGACCTGATCGACCGCGACGCGATCTCCGAGCAGGTCTACAAGGGCACCTACACCCCGCTGTACTCCTACGTCCCGGCGGGCCTGACGGGTGCGACCGAGTCGCTCAAGAGCCTGTACGGCGACGGCAGCGGCGGGGCCGACGCGGACAAGGCGGCGGAGACGCTCTCGGCCGCGGGCGTCAGCACCCCCGTCAAGCTCAGCCTGCAGTACTCGAACGACCACTACGGCCCCTCCTCGGCCGACGAGTACGCGCTCATCAAGGACCAGCTCGAGAAGAGCGGCCTGTTCGCTGTCGACCTGCAGACCACCGAGTGGGTGCAGTACTCCAAGGACCGCACCTCCGACGTCTACCCCGCGTACCAGCTCGGCTGGTTCCCGGACTACTCGGACGCCGACAACTACCTCACGCCGTTCTTCCTGGTCGACAACTTCCTGGCGAACCACTACGAGAACCAGGAGGTCAACGACCTGATCCTCGAGCAGGCGATCACCACGGACGCCGCTGAGCGCACCGCGGCCATCGAGAAGATCCAGGACCTGGTCGCGGCCGACCTGTCGACCGTCCCCTACCTCCAGGGCGCGCAGGTCGCCGTCGTCGGGACCGACGTCTCCGGCGCCGACACCACGCTCGACGCGTCGTTCAAGTTCCGGTACGGCGCCCGCGCACATCTCCCGGAACCAGGCAGGAGCCATGACCTCAGCCACCACCGACGCGGCGACCGACGCCGCACCCGGACCGCTCGGCACCGATGCCGCGCCCGCCACCCGCACCCGACGACGGGCAGGAGGTGGCCTGGGCCGCTACCTGCTCGTGCGGTTCCTGCTGATCTTCCCGACGGTCCTCATCCTCGTGACCACCGTGTTCGTGCTGATGCGGGCCACGGGCGACCCGATCACCGCCGCGCTCGGCGGACGGCTCACCCCGGACCAGCTCACGGAACGCATCCACGCCGCGGGCTACGACCGCCCGATCCTGGTGCAGTACGTCGAGTACCTCGGCAACATCCTGCGCGGAGACTTCGGCACCACGCTGTCCGACAACCGCCCCGTGACCGAGGTCATCGCCACGTACGGCGCGGCGACGCTCGAGCTCGCGGCGTACGCGCTGGTCGTCGCGTTCCTGGTCGGGATCCCGCTGGGCCGCATCGCCGCCGCCCGCCGCGACCGGACGCCCGACGCGGTGCTGCGCGTCTCGGCGATCCTCGCGTACGCGACGCCCGTGTTCTTCGCGGGCATGCTCCTCAAGCTGGTCTTCGCGGTGGGCCTCGGCTGGCTGCCCGTCGCCGGGCGGGCCACGACCAGCACCGAGATCCAGCTCCAGACGCAAGGTGCGGGCACGGGCATCTACCTCATCGACGCGATCAGCACCGGCGACGGCGCCGTCATCGGGGACGTGCTCGAGCACGCCGTGCTGCCCGCCCTGGCCCTCGGGCTGCTGACCGCCGGGGTGTTCCTGCGCCTGGTGCGCACCAACGTGATCGGCACGCTCGCCACCGGCTACGTCGAGGCGGCACGCTCGCGCGGCGTCTCCGAGCGGCGGCTGCTGCGCAAGCACGCGTGGCGACCCGCGCTCGTGCCCATCATCACCGTGATCGGCCTGCAGGTCGCGATGCTCCTCGCGGGCGCTGTGCTGACGGAGACGACCTTCGAGTGGAAGGGCCTCGGCTTCCAGCTGGTGCAGTACCTGCTCGCCCGTGACTTCGTCGCGGTGCAGGGCATGGTGGTGCTGCTCGCCGTGATCGTCGCGCTGACGAACTTCGTGGTCGACGTGATCGCCGCGCTGGTCGACCCGAGAGTCAGGTACTGACATGACGACCCCCCTCACCCCGGCCCCCACGCTCACGACTCCCCCGGCCGACCTGGCCCCCGAGCACGTCGCCCGTTGGAAGCGGCTGCCCGTGGTCCACCAGCTGCGTCAGAGCATGGGGCTGCAGCGCGGGATGCTCGTCGCGGGCCTCGTGATCACCGCGTTCTTCGTGCTCGTCGCGGCGCTGGCCCCCGTGCTCGCGCCCTACGGCTACAACCAGCTGCGTGACGGCGACGTCTCGTTCGGCGCGCAGCAGGCACCGTCGGCGGCGCACTGGTTCGGCACGACCGTCGGCGGCTACGACGTGCTGTCGCGCGTCGTGTGGGGCGGCCGCACAGCGCTGCTCGTGATCGTCGTCGCTGTCGCCCTGTCGCTGTTCGCGGGCGTCGCGCTCGGCGTGCTGTCGGGCTACTTCGGCGGTTGGCTCGACCGCGTCCTCGTGGTCGTCGCCGACGCCGTGTACGCGTTCCCGTCGCTGCTGCTCGCTATCGTCGCGGCCATCGTCATCAGCGGCGGGCAGTCGTCGATGTGGGGCGGCGTGCTGGCCGCGGCCATCTCGATCACCGTGGTGTTCATCCCGCAGTACTTCCGGGTGGTGAGGGCCGAGGTGGTCCGGATCAAGGCCGAGGCCTTCGTCGAGTCGGCCCGCGTGGTCGGCGCGAGCCACGTCCGCATCATGAGCCGGCACGTGCTGCGCAACGCGACGCGGACGCTGCCGCTGATCATGACCCTGAACTGCTCGGAGGCGATCCTCACGCTCGCCGGGCTGGGCTTCCTGGGCTTCGGCATCGAGCCGTCGGCCGCGGCCGAGTGGGGCTACGACCTCAACAAGGCGCTGTCGGACGTCACGAGCGGGATCTGGTGGACGGCCGTCTTCCCGGGCGTCGCGATCGTGCTGACCACCCTCGGCGTCACGCTCGTGGGCGAGTCGCTCAACGACCTCGCCGACCCGCGGCTGCGGCACCGCCGCGCGGCCGCGTCCACCGCGAGCACCTCCGCGTCGGCGCCGGCCGAGGTGGACGCGCTCGAGGACCTCATCGACGACGGAGCACGAGCATGAGCGCACCCCCGACCGACCACGACGAGACCCCCACCCCGGGCCCTACGGCCACCGCGGACGCCGGCACGGGTGACGCGCCGCGCACCGTCGTCGAGATCCAGGACCTGCGGGTCACGTTCGCGACCGACGGCGGCGACGTCCCCGCGGTCGCGGGCGTCAGCCTGCACGTCGCGGCGGGCGAGGTGCTCGCGATCGTCGGCGAGTCCGGGTCGGGCAAGACCGTCACGGCCCGCTCGGTGCTCGGTCTGCTGCCAGCCACGGCCACCGTGGACGGCGCGGTGCTGCTGACCCGCAAGGACGGCTCGGCGACGCACGACGTCGTGACGCTGCGCGGCACCGGGCTGCGCGACGTGCGCGGCCGTGACGTCGCGATGGTGTTCCAGGAGCCGTCGACGGTGCTCAACCCGGTGTACCCGGTCGGCTGGCAGATCGCCGAGGGGCTGCGCGCGCACCGTCGGCTGTCACGGTCGCAGGCCCGCGCCGCGGCGATCGACGTGCTGCGCCAGGTCGGCATCCCCGACCCCGAGGAGCGGGTCGACCACTACCCGCACCAGTTCTCGGGCGGGCAGAAGCAGCGCATCGTCATCGCTCAGGCCCTCGCGCTCGACCCGGGCCTGATCGTCGCCGACGAGCCGACCACAGCGCTCGACGTCACTGTGCAGGCCGAGATCCTGGACCTGCTGCGACGCCTGCCCCGCGAGCTCGGCACCGCCGTCGTGCTCATCACCCACAACATGGGGGTGGTCGCGGACCTCGCCGACCGGGTCGCCGTGATGTACCGCGGCGAGATCGTCGAGCAGGCCGACGTGCGCACGCTGTTCGCCGACCCGCAGCACCCCTACACGCGCGCGCTGCTCGACGCCGTGCCACGGGTGGGCGGCGAGCGGCTGCGCGACCGGGTCCCGGTGCCCGTCCACGTCCAGGACCGCCCCGAGGCCCCGGCCCCCGACGAGGCGGTATCCCCGGTGGTCGAGGCCCGCGACCTGCGCGTCGTGTACCCGGGCCGGTTCCGCCGCCCCGGGTTCACAGCCGTGGACGGGGTCGACCTGACGATCCGCCCGGGCGAGGTGCTCGGGCTCGTGGGTGAGTCCGGATCGGGCAAGACGACCATCGGGCGGGCGATCGCCGGGCTCACGCCCGTGACCGACGGATCGCTGCGTGTGCTCGGGGTCGAGATGAACGGGGTGCGTGAACGGCAGTTCCGGCCCGCACGACGCCGGCTCGGCTTCGTGTTCCAGGACCCGGCCACGAGCTTCAACCCGCTGCTGACGATCGCGGAGTGCGTCGCCGAGCCGCTCGTCGTGCACGGCCTGGCGGGCGACGCCGTCGACGCCCGCGAGCGCGTCGACCAGCTGCTCGAGGCTGTGCAGCTGCCCAAGGCCTACGGTGCCCGGTTCCCGCACGAGCTCTCGGGAGGTCAGCGGCAGCGCGCGAGCCTGGCCCGCGCGCTCGCGCTCGACCCCGAGCTGCTGGTCGCGGACGAGCCCACGTCGGCGCTCGACGTGTCGGTGCAGGCCCGGGTGCTCGACCTGTTCGGTCGGCTGCAGCGTGAGCTCGGCTTCGCGTGCCTGTTCATCAGCCACGACCTGGCCGTGGTGGACATGCTCGCGGACCGCATCGCTGTGCTGCACCGCGGCGTGCTGGTCGAGGAGGGCACGGGCGACGAGGTGCTCGGCGCGCCGAAGCACCCGTACACGCAGCGCCTGCTGACCTCGCTGCCGGTGCCGGACCCCGTCGAGCAGGCCGCCCGGCGGGACGCGTGGCGGAGCCTGGCTGTCGGCACCTGACGCCCCTCGGCCGCCGCCCAGCGGATGCGTGGGATGCCCCCTGGTGAGAGGTTCGGAGCACCAGGGGGCATGCGCCGCCCCCGCAGCGGAGGGGGCGTCGCATGAGCTTCATCGCATTCCTGATCCTCGGCCTCATCGTCGGGGCCATCGCCAAGAGCATGCTCGGCGAGGGTGCTGGATGGTTCCTCACGCTGGTGCTCGGCGTGCTGGGCGCGATGGTCGGGGGCTGGCTCGGCGGCATCCTGTTCGGGGTCGAGCTCGGGTCGTTCTTCTCGTTGTGGACGTGGCTGCTGGCGATCATCGGCGCGGTGCTGGTGTTCCTGGTGTACGGCGCGCTCAGACGCTGATCCCGCCGCGATCCGCGGTGCCGTGCTGCGCGACGAGGGGCGACGTCCGGGTGGACGTCGCCCCTCGCGATGCGTGCGGGTTCGGGTGGGTCAGGCTTCGGGTGGGTCAGACCTGGGGGCTGAGCGTGAAGCCCGCACCGCCGACGGCGGCCTCCACGTCGAGCTGCTGGTCGGCGAGCGTCGTGGAGGTCTCGGGGGCGATGAACACGTGCGCCGCGCCCTCCGTCACGATGTCGTCGCCGGGTGCGGGCTCGGTCACGAGCGCGAGCTCGAAGCTGCCGATCTGGTCAGCCGACTCGGCGATGCGCAGACCTCCCGAGGCGGGAAGCCCGGCCTGGGTGGTGAGGTCCTCGACAGCACTCGCGGCGTTCTCGGTCAGGGTGAGCACAGGGGCTCCTCTCGATCTCCGGTGAGGACGCCGTTCCCCGAGGGGTGGCGCCTTCGGACCCGTCCACCGTCACAAGGGCATCCGGGGGATGCAACCGGGTGTCCGCTGGGCGAGACCGTGTCTCGGACGTCAGGCGCCGCTGTGCCCGCCGCCACCGCCGGGCCCACCGCCGTGCCCACCGTCACCATCGCCGTCGCCACCGTCGCCGCCCGTGTCGCCGCCCGCGCTGTCGCCGGTGGCCAGGCGCCGGTCGTCGGGCGGGGGGATCACAGCCGTGCCGTCGGGCCCCAGCACGGGCTGCTCGCCGGTGCGGCCCGAGGCCTGGTCGGCGGCGTTCGCCTCGCGCTCGGCGATGACGTCCTCACCCGGCCCGGCGAACGCCCGCGACCGCTCGATCGCCTCGATGCTGCCCGTGAACATGCTCGAGTCGCTCGCGATGTCGATGCGCTGGGTGTCGTCGGGCCGCGGCCCGGGAGGCACCTCGGCCCCCGCGCGGGTCGCGACACGGGCGCTCCGCCGCCGGACGACCCCGGGCGGCAGCGAGCTCGGCTCGGCGTCAGCCGGGCGCGGCCCGCGCTGGTCCGGCTGACGTGGCTCGGTCCGCGCCGGTGGGAAGCGGGCAGGCATCGATCGTTCGGGGCGCGCGGTCGGCTGGGGCGAGGGCATGGCGCGACCCTCGTCGCCCTCCATGCGCACGAGCGAGGCGGTGCGGGTGCGGGGCAGCGCCTGCGGCGCGTACTCGTGGAGCCACGCGATCAGCCCCTCGCGCACGAAGCAGCGCAGGTCGAACAGGGTCGGGGCGTCGCGGGCGCTCGCGAGCCCCCGCAGCCGCACGTACCCCTGGACCGCGTCGGTGACCTGGAGCACCCCGACCCGCTTGTCCCACAGGGGTGTGCTCATGAGCAGCCGGGTCAGCTCGCCGCGGACCTCCTCGACGGGCACCTCCCAGTCGACGTCGATCTCCACGGCGCCGATCAGGTCCGCGGCGCGGCGCGTCCAGTTCTCGAACGGGGTCGTCGTGAAGTACGTCGAGGGCAGGATCAGCCGGCGGTCGTCCCACACGTGCACCACGACGTAGGTGAGGGTGATCTCCTCGATGCGGCCCCACTCCTCGGCGACGACCACGACGTCGTCGACGCGGATCGCGTCGGTGAACGCGAGCTGCACGCCCGCGAAGAAGTTGGCGAGGGAGCTCTGCGCGGCGAGGCCCGCGACGATCGACAGCAGACCGGCCGAGGCGAACAGGCTCGCACCCACCCCCCGGGCCTCGGGGAACGTCATCAGGATGCCCGCCGACGCGCAGATCACGAGCACCACCACCGTCATGCGGCGGAGCACGATGATCTGGGTCCGGATGCGCCGGGCCTGCCGGTTGTCGGGCACGTCGACCCGGAAGCGGTGCAGCATCGCGTCCTCGACCACGAACGCGAGCGTCCCGATGAGCCAGGCGACCGAGACGACGAGCGCGATGAACAGGCCGTGGAGCACGGCACGCGTCCACCGCGCGGGGTCGGTCGAGATCGCGATCCCGACCCAGATCGAGATCAGCAGGAACGTGACGCGCAGGGGGGTCCGCGAACGCCTCGTCACCTCGGTCGTGATCGCGGACCGCCGCGCCAGCCTGCGGGCCACGACGGACACGATCCCGGCGGCGAGGAACGACGCCACCGCGCACCCCACCAGCACGAGGATCGGGACGACGACCTCGCTCGGGTCGGAGACCGCCGCAGCCAGGATCACCTCGACAGGGTAAGCGCGGCGTGCGCCGACCGCTCGGCCACGCAGCCCGGGCGCCGAGGCCGAGGGCGTGGAAGGGTCGACGCAACCCGACGAGGAGGTCGCACGGTGCGCGTGCTGGTGACGAACGACGACGGGATCGCCTCGCCCGGTCTCGCGGTGCTGGTCCGCGCCGCGCGGGCCCTCGGGGCCGAGGTGCTCGTCGCGGCCCCCGGGCACGACGCGTCGGGCTCGAGCGCGGCCCTCACGGGCGCCGAGCACCTCGGCCGGCTCGAGGCGGCCGAGGTCCGCGCGCCGGGGGTCCCCGAGGACGTGCCGTGCCTCGCGGTCGACGCGACCCCGGGGCTGATCACGCTCGCCGCGGCACGAGGCCGGTTCGGCCTGCCGCCCGACCTGGTGCTCTCGGGCGTCAACCGCGGGCCCAACACGGGCCGCGCCGTGCTCCACTCGGGCACCGTGGGGGCCGTCTTCACGGGCTCCACGCACGGCATCGAGGGCCTCGCCGTGTCGCTCGCCGCCCCCGATCCCGTGCACTGGGACACCGCCGAGGCGTGCGCGCTCGCGGTGCTGCGGGTCCTCGTCGCCGACCCGGCCCGGGCCCGCGTGGTCAACCTCAACGTGCCCGACGTCCCGCTCACCGAGCTCCGGGGCGTGCGGCGTGCGCGGCTCGCGTCGTTCGGCGCGGCCCAGGCCCACGTCGAGGAGCGTGACGGCGGCGAGGTCGTGGTGACCTACTCCCGACCCGACGAGTCGCCCGACGACGACACCGACGCGGCGCTGCTCGCCCGCGGCTGGGCCACCGTGAGCCTGGTCAACGCGCCCACGTCGGACGACGTGTCACCGCTGGCCCCGGTCGTGCTGCCGGGCTGACCACGCTGCCGGGCGGACAGCCTCAGCCGAGGGCGGTGGCGATCAGCAGCATGGTCACCAGGAACCCGGTCACGAGGTTGAGCCACAGGAACCGTCGCCAGCCCCGGTTGGCGCGCTCGCAGTCGTCGTCGCGCACGGTCCACGCGGCGGCGCTGTTCAGCGCGTAGGGCAGCGGCAGCAGCGCGGCGATCCGCCCGGGCCACGGCAGGGCCACCAGCACCCCGGCCGCGAGCGCGTATCCCACGGTCGCCGCGACGACCGTGGGGTGGGCACCGAGCACGGTCGCGACCGACGCGATGCCGCCCTCCCGGTCCGCCCGCACATCCTGCACCGCGCCGAACGCGTGCGAGGCCATGCCCCACAGCACGAACGCGACGAGCACGGGCCACACCTGTCTGCTCGCGAGGTCCTCGCCCACCAGCACGAGCGCGTACAGCAGCGGCCCGACGAAGTGCATGGCCGAGGTGAACGAGTCCAGCACCGGGCGCTCCTTGAACCGGAGCACGGGTGCCGAGTAGGCGACGACCAGGAACAGGACGCCGAGCAGCGTGACCCCGGCCGCCACCGAACCCTGCGCGAGCAGCCACACCACGAACGGCACCGTCACCACGACGCAGGCCCACAGGATGCGTCGGTGCACCCCGCGGGCCACGGCCGGGTCGGCGAGCGCGCCCTCGATGCCGCCCTTGCGCGGGTTGCGCAGGTCGGACGCGTAGTCGAAGACGTCGTTCACCCCGTACATCAGCAGGTTGTACGGCCCGAGGAAGAACAGCGTGCCGACCACGAGCGTCACGTCGACGCGCCCGCCCGTGGCCATGACGTAGCCGGCCGCGAACGGGTAGGCGGTGTTGACCCACGAGAACGGCCGCGACGCCGCGAGCAGCTGCTTCACGCGTCCGTCCCGTCGGCGGCCTCGCGCTCCTCCGCGGGCCCGCGCTGGGTCGCCGGCCCCCGGCGGCCCAGCACCGTCCACAGCACCGGCATCGCCAGCCCCGCCGCGACCGGGTACGCGAAGTCCTCGAGCGGCGCACCCCACACGTAGACCCCGAGGATCTTCGCGGGGTCGTACGCGTACAGCCCGACATCGATCATGAGCGTGTCGAACACGAGGGTCAGGACGACCAGGTGCGCCACCGTCCACACGATCGGCCAGCCGCGCAGGCGTCGCAGCACCGGGGCGCACACCAGCCCGAGGACCCCCAGCACGATCACGTTGAGCAGAGCGTTGGTCATCGGGCACGCTCGCGCTCGCGGCCCTGCGCCGCACGGTCGAACCAGCGCCACGCGAGCAGCGCGACGTAGCAGAGCAGCGTGAGGAACACGGCCTCCTCGACGGGCAGCTCAGGGGCCAGCAGCAGGCCCGTCATGTGCGGGCTGTCGCCGCGCGCGAAGATCCGCAGCGCGAGGCCCGCGCCGTCCCAGAGCAGGAACCCCACGACGCCGACACCCAGGCACAGCGCCGTGCGCCGCCAGTCGGCCCAGAACGCGAGCCGGTGGGTGCGGTCGATGGCCGCGAGACCGGCGAGCGAGACGAGCAGGGCAGCGAGGTAGACGAACCCGATCACCGGTGTCCGCCCTGACGGGCCGTGCGCCAGAGCCCGCGGGGCCGGGCGGCGTCGAGATAGCCGGGCCGCAGCGGCGCCGGCAGCGGGCGCGCGGACGTCTCACCGAGCAGCCGCTTGACCACGAGCTCGGCGCTGATCAGGCACATCGGCAGCCCCACACCGGGGATCGTGCCACCGCCGACGTGCAGCAGGTTGGGGACACGCGCCGAGGCGTCCCCGGGACGGAACATCGCGCTCTGCCGCAGCGTGTGCTCCATGCCGAGCGCGGTGCCGCGCCACGCCGAGAAGTCTCGGGCGAAGTCCGCCGGCCCGATGACCCGCCGGGTCACGACACGGGCACGCAGGTCGGCGACGCCCGCCCACGCACCCACCTGGTCGAGGTACCGGTCGGCGTGCGCCTCGAGCTCGGCGCGCGACGCGGGGTCGGCGCCGAGGGCCGCGTCGGCCGGGAACGGCACGAGCACGAACAGGTTCTCGTGGCCGGCGGGGGCCGCACCGGGATCGGTCGCGCTCGTGCGCGAGACGTACAGCGACGCCGCGTGCGGCACACGCAGCGCGGCCGGGTCGGTGCTGCGGCCGTCGCCGAGGATGTCCGTGAAGTTCCCGGGCCAGTCGCGCGTGAAGAACAGCGAGTGGTGCGCGAGCTCGGGCAGCTCGCCGCGCACCCCCGCGAGGACGAGCAGCGCGGAGATCCCCGGGCCGCGCCGTTCCCACCAGGGCTCGGGCAGCGAGCGGTGGGCGTCCGAGAGGAGTGCGGTCTCGGTGTGGTGCCGGTCGGCACCCGAGACGACGACGTCGGCCTCGACGAGCTCGCCCGTGGCGAGCCGCACCCCGCGTGCGACCCCGGTGCGGCGCGGGTGGCGCACGGTGCGCGGGGCGTCGTCGACCTCGATCGCTGTGACGTCGGCCCCCGTGCGTATCGCCACCCCGTGGGCGCGCGCGACCCGCTCGAGCGCCTCCACCAGCGTGTACATGCCGCCGCGCGGGTAGCGCACGCCGTCGACCAGGTCGAGGTGGCTCATGAGCGAGTAGAGCGCGGGCACCCGGTACGGCGAGGAGCCCAGGAACACGGCGTGGTAGCCGAGCACCTGGCGCAGCACCGGGTGCTCGACCGCCCGGGCCACCTTGTCGGCGAGCGGCCGGGTGAGCAGCGCCGCGAGCGTGCCCGCGCGCCGCAGCACGTCGGCCGAGAGCGCGCGGTCGGGCCGCTCGAACGTCGTGTACAGGAAGTGGTCGAGCGCGGTGCGGTACGCCTCGGTCGAGTCGGCCGCGTAGGCGCGCATCGCCTCGCCCGCACCGGGTTCGAGCCCCTCGAACGTCTTCCAGTTGAGCTCGGGATCGGCCAGCACGTCGAGCGGCACGGCAGGTCCCGCCCCGGCCGGCTCGGGGAACACGCGGTACGCGTGCTCGAGCTGCACGAGGTCGAGGTGGTCCTCGACCCGCTCGCCGAGCAGCGCGAACAGGTGCTCGACGACCTCGGGCATGAAGTACCAGGACGGACCGGTGTCGAAACGGAAGCCGTCGAACGTGGTGGTCCCGACGCGCCCGCCCACCTGGTCGTGCCGCTCGAGGAGGGTGACCTGCGCGCCACCGCGGGCGAGCAGCGCGGCCGTGGCCAGGCCTCCCACTCCCCCGCCGACCACCACGACGCGGCCCCTCATGCGTCGACCCTCGCAGCCCCGGTGCCACCGGTGCGCAGCTCCCCGGCGACGGACCGGGCGACCACAGCGAGCTTGCGTGGCCCCGCGAGCCGGACGCGCCGCGCGAGCAGCTCGTCGGGCGGGGTGCAGGCCAGGACCCCCAGCAGCCGGTCGTACAGCCCGAGCGTGGCCGCGACCGCGAGCCGGGCCCGCCGCGGCAGCCCGGGCAGCGCGGCGCGGGCGGCGGCGAGGTCGTGCCCGATCTCGGCGAGGATCTCGTCGAGCTGCTCCTGGTCGAGCGTCCCGGCCTCGACCCCGGGGAAGTAGCTGCGCCCCAGGTCGTCCGTGTCGGCACCGAGGTCGCGCAGGAAGTTGATCTTCTGGAACGCGGCGCCGAGCGCGCGGGCGCCCGTGACCAGCGTCGGCGCCGGGCGGCGCACCGGCTCGCCTGGCTGCCGGTCGGCGTTCAGGAAGACCGCGAGGCACATGAGCCCCACGACCTCGGCCGACCCGTACACGTAGCGCTCGTACGAGCCCCGGTCGTGGACGCGCACGGTCAGGTCGGTGCGCATCGACGCGAAGAACGGGTCGACCTCGTCGTGCCCGATGCCCGTGCGCGCCGCTGTCCGGGCGAACGCGTGCACCACGAGGTTGGTCGAGTGCCCCGAGACCAGGGCCCGCGAGGTCTGCGCCTCGAGCTCGTCGAGCAGCGCACCCGCGTCCGGGCCCCGGTAGGTGTCCACCACCTCGTCGGCGATCCGCACGAGCGCGTACACAGCCTCGATGTCCCGCCGCGCCCGGCCCCCCAGCAGCCGGGTGCCGAGCCCGAACGACGTCGAGTACTCCGCCAGCACGGCGCGGCTCGCGCGGCGCGCCGTCACGTCGTACAGCTCGTCCGCCCGACCACCCATCAGCGTCCCCGTCCGTCGAGCTCGTCCACGAGGCCGACCAGGTACCCGGCGAGCGGATCGGGCAGGGCCTGCTCGGCCCGTTCGCGCGCGGACCGCGCCGCCCCGGCCGCCAGTGCCAGGGTCCGGTCGCGCGCACCGCTGGCCGTCATCACCGCGCGCACCCGGTCGGCGCCGTCCTCGTCGAGGTCGGGGTCGCCCACGAGAGCGTCGAGCAGCCGCCGGCCCGCGTCGTCGGCCAGCACGTACGTCAGGCGCAGCAGCTCGGTGCGCTTGCCCTGGCGCAGGTCCGAGAGCGTCGACTTGCCGGTCCACGCCGGGTCGCCGAACACGCCCAGGTCGTCGTCGACCAGCTGGAACGCGATGCCGAGCGCGCTGCCGAACCGTTCGAGGTGCACGTGGGTGGTGCTCGACGCGTGGGCGAGCATCGCGCCGGCGGCCAGCGGCCCCGAGCACGAGTACGCGGCGGTCTTGAGCTCGGCGACGAGCATCGGGTCGACCTCGGACGGTTCACGCAGCTCGGCCGCCACGTCGAGCAGCTCGCCCGCGACGGTGGTGCCGATGCTGCGGGCCAGCAGGCCCACGATCGCCACCCGCAGCGTCGCGTCCACGGGGGCCGAGGCGACGAGCTCGAACGCCGACACCAGCGCGAGGTCGCCCCCGAGCAGCCCCGCGGCGACGACCTGGTCGTCGGCCGCACGGCCCACCACCCCGTCCCGCGCGAGCTGTGCGCGGTAGGTGCCGGCGAGGTTGGGGTGGCCGCGGCGGACCTCGTCGTGGTCGAGCAGGTCGTCGTGCGCGAGCATCGCGGTGTGCACGAGCTCCTGCGCGGCCGCGACCGGCGTCACAGCGTCGACGTCGGTGCCGCCGAGGCCCAGGTAGGCCGCGAGGGTCAGGCGCGGGCGCAGCAGCTTGCCGCCCACCTGGTCGGCGAGCACGTCCCAGAGCTGGGCGTAGGGCAGCGCGACGTGCGCGGCCTGGTCGCGTCGACCGGCGAGGTACCGGTCGAGCACGGCGGTGGTCTGGGCGAGGGCATCGCCGACGTCGGCCGCGAACGACCCGGCACGGGCGTCCGCGCCGGAGCGGTTCGTCCGGGAACCTGTGGTGCTGACGTGCTCTTTCACGGCACCCTCCCCTCGATCGGCGAATGCTCAGCATACTGAGCATCTCCCCTGTCGCCACCGAGTTCTCAGGCTCTCACCTCTGCGCCCGGTATGGGAGGCCTGCACGACGGTCGCGAGTAGGGTGCGTGCCATGACATGGCTGGTCACCGGCGGTGCCGGGTACATCGGGTCGCACGTCGTCCGCGCGTTCCGCGAGGTCGGGCTGGGTGCGGTCGTCCTCGACGACCTGTCGAGCGGCCACGCCTCGTTCGTGCCCGACGACGTGCCGTTCGTCCAGGGCTCGATCCTCGACGCCGAGCTCGTCGCCGCGACGCTCGCCGAGCACGGCGTGACCGGCGTCGTGCACCTCGCGGGCTTCAAGTACGCCGGCGTGTCGGTCGACCGACCCCTGCACACGTACGAGCAGAACGTCACCGGCACCGCGCACCTGCTCGCCGCGATGGCCACGAGCGGCGTCGACAAGATCGTGTTCTCGTCGAGCGCGGCCGTGTACGGCACCCCCGACACCGACCTGGTGACCGAGCAGACCGCGACGGCCCCCGAGTCGCCCTACGGCGAGTCCAAGCTCATCGGCGAGTGGCTGCTGCGCGACCAGGGCCGCGCGACCGGCCTGCGCCACACGTCGCTGCGCTACTTCAACGTGGTCGGATCGGGCACCCCCGAGCTGTTCGACTCGAGCCCGCACAACCTGTTCCCGCTCGTGCTCGACGCGCTCGCGGCCGGTCGCACGCCCCGCATCAACGGCGACGACTACCCGACGCCGGACGGCACGTGCGTGCGCGACTACGTGCACGTGGCCGATCTGGCCACCTCGCACGTCGCCGCGGCGCGCGCGCTGGCGGAGGGCCGCGCGCTCGACCCCGTCTACAACCTGGGCTCGGGCGACGGCGTCTCGGTGCGCCAGATCATGACGGCCATGGCCGAGGCGACGGGCATCGACTTCGAGCCCGAGGTCGCCCCGCGGCGTCCCGGTGACCCGGCCCGCATCGTCGCCTCCGGCAAGAACGCCGCCCGCGACCTCGACTGGACCATGCGCCACACCCTCGCCGACATGGTCACCTCAGCCTGGCGCTCCCACCCCACCCCCTGACCCCACCCCCCATTCGCCGGGTGGTGGGTCGGTGGGGTGGAGGTGGGTGGCCAGGTGGTCGAGGGTGGACTCGGAGCCGGCGTAGACGCCTTCGGGGCGGGGCCAGTGGACGACGACGTCCGTGAAACCCAGGGCAGCGGCGCGCTCGACGCCCTCGAGGGCGAGGCCCGGCGAGCTCAGCGAGTACAGCGGGGCGCCGTCGAGGTTCAGGTAGCGGCGCGTCGGACCCGCACCGGGCCCTGAGACCGCCTGCTCTCTCGCGACCACGTCGTCGAACACGCGCACCATGTCCGCGAGACCCGCCCACCACCGCTCCTGCGCCTGGCCGGGCGTCAGCCCCGGGTCGTCGGGCTCGGGGCCGAACGTCGGCCCGAACGTCGCCCAGCCCTGACCGTGGCGTGCCGCGACCGCCATGGCCCGCGGCCCGTTCGCCGCGACCACGAACGGCACCCGTGGCTGCGTGAGCGTGCCGGGCACCATGCGCGCGCCGTGGGCCTCGTAGAACTCGCCCGCGTGCTCGGTCACGGGTTGCGTGAGCAGCGCGTCGAGCAGCCCCACGAACTCCTCGAACCGGCGCGTGCGCTGCGGCCGGGTGAGCGGCGCACCCAGCACGGACGCGTCGAAGCCCTCGCCTCCCGCGCCGACGCCGAGCACGAACCGGCCGCCGCTGATGTCGTCGAGGCCCAGCACGTCCTTGGCGAGCGGCACCGGGTGCCGGAAGTTGGGCGAGGTGACCCACGTCCCCAGCCCGATGCGCGTCGTCACGGCCGCCGCGGCGGCCAGCAGCGGCACCGTCGCGAACCAGGGCTCGTCCGCGAGCGAGCGCCACGCCAGGTGGTCGTAGGTCCAGGCGTGGTCGAACCCGTACTCCTCGGCCCGCTGCCACCGTTCCCGCGCGACGGCCCAGCGCTCCTGCGGCAGCAGGACGACACCCACACGAACACCCAGATCCATACGAGAACGCTAACCGCCGCCCGCTGAGCCCCTGCCACGGCGGCGGCGGCGGGGCCCCGGCGCCTCAGGCCCAGCCGAGCTCGTGCAGACGCGCGTCGTCGATGCCGAAGTGGTGGGCGATCTCGTGCACCACCGTGACCGCGACCTCGTCGACCACCTCGTCGCGGTCGGCGCAGATCGCGAGCGTCGGGTTGCGGAAGATCGTGATGCGGTCCGGGAGCGAGCCCATCGCCCACGAGTCTCCGCGCTCGGTCAGCGGCGTCCCGTCGTACACCCCGAGCAGCTCGGGGTCGTCCGCGGGCGCGTCGTCCTCGACCAGCACCACCACGTTGTCGATCTGCGCCGCGAGCTCGGGCGGGATGAGGTCGAGAGCGTCGCTCACGGCGAGCTCGAAGTCCTCGCGGGACATGTGCACCATGGACCCATCTTCCCTCGGTTATGCTTGTCCAGGTTCGCAGCGGGAGACCGCTGAGAACCCGGTTGACCTGCGCTTTTGGTGTTTGGCGCAGCAGACCGTATGGTTAACACCGGTCTGAAGACGCCTCGACGTCAGGGGCAGTCCCGCCCCCATCGTCTAGCGGCCTAGGACCCCGCCCTTTCACGGCGGTAGCACGGGTTCGAATCCCGTTGGGGGTACGAGCAGTACTGCAGGAACCTTGTCTCACCACAAGGCCCCGTAGCGCAGTTGGTTAGCGCGCCGCCCTGTCACGGCGGAGGTCGCGGGTTCAAGTCCCGTCGGGGTCGCTCGATACGCACCCGGTCATCTGACCGGGTGTTGTCGGTTCGGCCACTTAGCTCAGTTGGTAGAGCGTTCGACTGAAAATCGAAAGGTCGGCAGTTCGACCCTGCCAGTGGCCACAGAGAACGTCCACGAGAACGAGCCCCGCCCGGGATCCGGTGCGGGGCTTCGTCGTTCCCGGGGCCGTCCTGGCGCCGCGGTCGCCCCCGTCCACCGGATGCACGGTCGGCACTTCCGGGCCAGGGTTGGCAGCGGACCTCGGCACCCCGACCGGCGGCCGACGACTCAGCGCTGAGGAGACGGCCACGTCCCCCCACCCCCCGGAGGACCACGTGATCGATGAGACACGTCGCACGACAGCACCTGCACAGCAGGGAGGACACCGATGAAGATGCCTGAGGTGCGCGGCGAGGTCGGAGCTGCCGTCGGGACGCTGCTGAGCTCCGACCCCGGCCAGGCCGGCACGGGCGCGGCCCACGCCGCCGTCGACGCGGCGCTCGCTCGTTCGCAGGACGTGCTGCGCGACGAGGACCTGCAGGCGACGCTGTTCACGCTCTACGCGCTGCACTACCGCGGCGTGGAGGGCGTGGACGACCGGTGGGAGTGGTCGCCGGAGCTCCTGGGCCTGCGGGCGCGGATCGAGGAGGCGTTCGAGTCTGTCCTGCGCGCCCAGGTCGACGTCCCGGAGGACGTCGGTGCCAGCGGCGACGACGTCGCCACCGCCCTGTTCGCCCTCGCGGCGGCTGACGGTGGGCCCGGCCTGTCGGGCTACGTGGCCAAGCGCGCCACCGACGACCAGCTCCACGAGCTGCTGATCCACCGCTCGGTGTACCAGCTCAAGGAGGCCGACCCGCACACCTGGGCCATCCCCCGGCTCGCGGGCGGACCCAAGGCGGCGCTGGTCGAGATCCAGGCGGACGAGTACGGCGGCGGCGACCCGGAACGCATGCACTCGGCACTGTTCGCCGGCACGATGCGCGGCCTCGGCCTGGACGACACCTACGGCGCCTACGTCGACCAGCTGCCCGCTGTCACCCTCGCCTCGGTCAACATGATGTCGATGTTCGGGCTGCACCGCCGCCTGCGCGGGGCGATCGTCGGGCATCTCGCCGCGTTCGAGATGACGTCGTCGCTGCCGAACAGGCTCTACGGCAACGGCTTCCGTCGGCACGGGTACGACGCGGCCGTCACGTGGTACTTCGACGAGCACGTCGAGGCGGACGCCGTGCACGAGCAGATCGCCGGCCGCGACCTCGCCGGCAAGCTGGTCGAGCAGGAGCCGGCCCTGCACCATGACGTGCTGTTCGGTGCGGCCGCGTGCCTGCACGTGGACGGGCTCGTGGGCGCCCACCTCGTGGAGCGCTGGGAGCGCGGGGAGACGGCCCTGCGGCAGCCGTCGGCGGCGGCCCAGACCCTGGGGCGACGCGCATGAGCGACCGCGACGACGCGAAGGCGCGCGTCTCGGCGGGAGAGGTGCCTGCCCCGAGGCCCCGGCCCACCGTGGTCGTGCCCTGCCCCGACGGGCCCCTCCTCGTGCGGGGAGACGTCGAGATCCGCACACCGTCCGGTGAGCCCGTCCCCCGCCGTCGTCGGACGGTGGCGCTGTGCCGCTGCGGGGCCACCGGGATCGCACCCTTCTGCGACGGGTCGCACAAGGCCGTCGGGTTCCGCACCACGGAGCCCCCGGCCTGAGGTCCTGACCGCCGCGCGGGGGGCGCCGGCCTCAGCGGGCGTCGGCCCCCGGGTGCGCGGCGTCGAGGGCCACGTCGAGGTCCTCGAGGATCCGGCGCCCCTCGTCGACGTCCCACGGGGTGCCCGAGAGCTCGAACTCGAACAGCATGGGCCGCCCCGAGCGACGCGCGATCTCCCGCGCGGCCATCTGGTAGTGCCGCCCGAAGTTCCGGTTGCCCGATCCCATGACCCCCACGAGCCGGCGCCGGTTCACGTCCGAGCGCAGGAAGCGGCGCACAGCCTCGGGGATCGTGTCGTTGCTGTCGTTGCCGGTCTTGTACGACGGGGTGAGCAGGACCCACGGCCCGTCGACCTCGCTGAGCCGGTGCTCGCGCTCGGCGAGGTTGAAGACGGGCCGGTCGAGGCGCTCGGCGAACGCGCGCACGAGCCCGCTCGCGCTCGAGTAGTAGTAGAGCGGGGTGGGACGCATCGTCCGATGCAACCAGCGCGCGAGGGCGCACCGGCCGGACGATGGTCCCTGCGGCGCGGTGTCGTGCACCACGCTGTCGTCCACCACGCTGCGTACGCCCGTGCGCACGCCCGTCGACCGGACGACGTGCCCCGCCGCACGTCGTCCGGTCGACGCGGCGGCTCAGGCGGCGGCAGCAGCCTCGGCGTGGGCCTCGGCGATCGCCGCCTCGACCTCCTTCTTGTCCGCCTTGAGCTGCTTCTTGAGGATCTTCCGCCCCCGCGTGAGCGCGGCGTCGACGCGGGCCTGCACGTCCTCCGCCGCGACGATCAGCACCGCGCTCTGCCCCGCGTCGAGCTCGTCTCCGAGCTCCTTGATGTCCTTGCGGCTCACCCCGCCCGCGACGTGCCCGGTGATGGCCCCCAGCACGAGACCGCCGCCCGCACCCCAGGCGAGCCCTGCCCCGATCGCGACGGCCGGGAACAGCGCCGAGAGGGCACCGACGGCCAGGCCGATGCCGAGACCGGCCACGCCGCCCTGGACCACGGGCTGCTCGTGCCGCTTGACGATCTTGACCTTGCCGTCGTCGCGGTGGGTCACGACCGCGGCGTCGTACGTGTCGCCCAGGTCCCAGTCCTCGTAGAGCGCTCGTGCGGCGTCGTAGTCCGCGAGGGCGTCGTCCACGTTGTCGTAGGTGTTGACGATGATGACGAACTCGTCCAGTGCCATGGTGTGACTCCGTTCGATGTGCTCCGTCGGGTGGCGCGGTCGCCGGCTGCTGCCGACCGGGACGCGGTGGATGTCGGGAGGTTCACGGGCGCGGGTCGCGCCGCGTCACGGGCGGCGCACGGCCGCACGTCCTTCGCCATCGAAGATCCCCCGGTCTTCTGCACGGACTTCTGCACCACCCCTGGATCTCCATCTAAGGCGAGTCCCCACGGCCCGCAACCGCCCGGCCCCGGCGGCCCACGTCCCAACGGCCGGACCGACATGTCTTGCCGCGTCCCGGCTCACCGTCGTCGCAGGTCCGCGGGCCTAGGCTGTCGCGCGCGACGACAACGACGACGGAGGCACCCCCTGTGAGCGAGACCACCGGCACCGAGCGACCGCGCTCTGGCCGATTCTTCGACCGCTTCGCCGAACCGTTCACGGGCATGGCACGCGACAAGATCACGCAGGTCGAGGACAAGGTCCGGGCGTCCCTGCAGGCCGAGATCGACGCGGTGAGCCGATCGGTCAAGGCCCGTGCCGTCGAGATCCGCCCGAGCGCGATCGCGTTCGGGGGGGCGGCGCTGCTGACGCTGTTCGGCATCGCCCTGTTCCTGGCTGCCGCGGTCGTCGCCCTGTCGGCGGTCGTGTGGCTGTGGCTCGCGCTCCTGATCATCGGGGCGGCCGTGGTGCTGGCCGCCGCCGGGCTGGCCGCGTGGGGGCGGCACCGCCTCCCCCAGCCGACCCGCGTGGTTCCTCCGCCCCTCGAGCCGGAGCTCGAGGAGCTGATCCACCCCTGGGCCGACTGAGCGGTTACGGCGTGCTGAACGCGCATCCGGCGGCCAGGACCACCAGACTGTGACCAGCAACGCACACACCGCGTGCGGACGGAGGGTGAGGTCATGTCCACGGGATCGCAGTGGGAGTCCGACGAACGACGTTCGATCGGCAAGCTCGTCGGTCAGCTGAGCGAGCAGGGTGCACGTCTGGTGCGCGCCGAGATCGACCTGGCCAAGGCCGAGATGGCGGCGACCGCGAAGAAGGCCGGCGTCGGGATCGGGCTCCTCGTGGGTGCCGGGTTCTTCGGCTTCTTCGCGTTCGCGACGCTGGTGGCCACGGCGGTGCTGGGTCTGGCGAACGCGGTCGACGCCTGGCTCGCCGCGCTGATCATCGCGGTCGTGCTGCTGGTCATCACCGCGATCCTCGCGCTGCTGGGCAAGAACAAGCTGCAGTCGGGGACACCGCCGGTCGAGTCCACCAAGGAGAACCTCAAGCTCGACGTCGACGCCGTCAAGGGAGGAATGCACTCGTGAGCACCGACCCCAAGATCACAGCCCTCGAGGCCGAGCTCGCGGCCACCCGTGCCGAGCTGGCCGCCACGGTCGACGAGCTGAGCACCCGCCTCGACCCGCGCACCCAGGCCTCCGAGGCGGTCGAGAACGGCCGCAAGCTGGTGCGGGACGCCGTGGGCACCGACCCGAAGGCGGACCCCTCGGCCCGCAAGCGGGCCCGCATCGTCCTCGGCGCGGCCGCCGGGGTGGTCGGGCTCGTCGTGACGGGCATCATCCGCCGGCACTGACCGCCCGTACTCGGGGGGCGCGGGCCGACCAGGCCGACCACAGGTGCTGCGCGGCATACCCGCGCCAGGGGCTCCATCGCAGCGCGTGCGCCGCCGTCGCGCGCACGTCGACCGGTGCACCGGTGCCTCCGGGCAGCTCGGCCAGGGCGCGCCGCAGCACGAGGTCGCCTGCGGGGAACACGTCGGCGCCGCCCCACGCCCGGAGCTCGACGTAGTCGACGGTCCACGGGCCGATGCCGGGCAGGGCGAGGAGCTGGGCGCGCACCCGAGCGGGGTCGACGTCGGGTCCGGGTTCGAGCGGGAGGCCGCCCAGGACCGCGCGGGCGAGCACGCCGACGGTCGATGCACGTCCGGTGTTGAGCCCGAGCTCGCGCATCGCCGCGACGGGCAGCCCGGCGAGCCGTGCGGGGCTGGGGAAGGCCAGGAGCCCGCGGGGACCGGGAGAGCCGTAGGCCGCGACGAGCCGACCGGCCACGGTGCGGGCCGCGGCCGTCGAGACCTGCTGGCCGAGGACCGCCCGGACCGCGAGCTCGAACGGGTCGCAGGTGCCGGGCACCCGGAGCCCGGGCCGGGTGGCGAGCAGCGGTCCGATCAGCGGGTCGTCGCCGAGCGCGGCGGCGACGTGCGCGGGGTCGATGTCGAGGTCGAGCCAGCGCCGCAGGCGCCCGCAGGCCCGCTCGTGCGCCGCGAGCGGGCCGCCCTCGAGCCGCACCTCGACCCGCGTGCCGTCGGCGCTGAGCAGCACGGTCGCGACCACGGCGTCCTCGCCAGGGACGCCGTGGACGATCCGCGTGACGGCGTAGGCGTGCGGGCCGGGCGCGGCGAGGACCTCAGCACGCTCGAGACCAGGGATCGCGCGGTCCGCGACGTGCCGGAACCACGCGCCCGCGTCGAACGGCCCGCGGTGCGGGAGCTCGACGAGCGACGTGCCGCCGGGGTGGTGCGTGGCGGCAGAGACGGCGTGGCTCATGCCTCCAGCATCGACCACTGGACTGACACGTGGACTGACACGCAGGTCACGACCAACGCGTGATGTGCGCGCTCACATGCCGCGCTGACGCGCGACCTTCAGCGAGGCGGACGGTGCGCGCGGAGCAACGCTCAGGCCTTGCCCTCGCGCGGCTGCGGGACGCCGTTGAGGAGCTCGCGGACCTCGGACTCGCGGTATCGGCGGTGTCCACCGAGCGTGCGGATCGAGGACAGCTTGCCCGCCTTCGCCCACCGGGTCACGGTCTTCGGGTCGACGCGGAACAGCGTGGCGACCTCGGACGGGGTGAGCAGGGCCTCGGACTCTGCGGGGTGTGCGGACATCGACTGCCTCCAGGTGGCGCACGACCCGCGGTCCGGGACATCGTGTCCCGTGGGTCGTGCAGTCTCGTGTGTCGTACTTCCAACCGAGGCACCACCGGTGAGCTCCGCGAGCGGAAGCTCAGGTGATGCCCTGCCCCCTGCAGCGCTGCCGCTCAGCATGACGTACCTGGTCGAAAGCCGCATATGGTTCGCGGGTCGAACGGCTGATTCTCACGAACGTCTCATGCAGACAGTGCGTATCGGTCACAACCAGAGTAATCCCTACCGTCCGGTCGGTGCAGCCCCAGTCCACCCAGACCGACCGTGTGAGCACCGTCGCCCCCCACGGGTCGGACGCGAGTGGTAGGAATAGCGGCCGAGCATGTACCGTTGCCCCACGAAGAGACGATTCAGCACCCCGGGGCCGCACGTGTACGCACGGTGCCGCCCCGCATCCACGTAAGAGGGGGTCGATGCCATGGGGCGCGGCCGTCAGAAGGCTAAGCAGACGAAGGTCGCTCGGGAGCTGAAGTACTTCAGCCCGGAGACCAATTACCGAGCTCTCGAGCAGGAGCTCACGTCGCGAGGCCGCAACGATGTCGTGACCGACAGCCGCCGTGCTGTGGACACAGACGATGACGCGGATGGGCCAGGCGAGCACCGTTCCTGGCCTGACGAGCGCTGACCCTCCGAACGAGGTTCAGCGCAGCCACGTCGCTGTCCCCGACGCACCGCGCACCTGCGCTGTGCGGCGGGACGGCGACGGTCTCTTCGGATCGCACCCACTGACCCCGCCCGGCGCCGCGCAACGAACCGCGCGGCCACCGGGCCGGACCTCTCACGCCGGACCTCTCACGCCGTGCGGTAGCTCCCGGCCATCCGCACGGCACCTGCCTGCACACCCTTGGTCCCTGTGACGAGCTCGCTGTCGCCGGCCACGTCGCGCAGCGGGTCGAGGTCACGGACGGCTCCGAGCTCCCAGGCCGGCAGCCCGAGCTCGGCGGCGTGCGCGAGCACCCCGTCGACTGCCTCGGGAGCGACGATCGCCACCATGCCGACACCGAGGTTCAGCGTGCTCTCGAGGTCGCCCCACGGCACCTGGCCGAGCGTGCGCACCATCTCGAAGACCGGCGGGAGCACCCAGCTGCCCCGCTCGACGTCGGCCACCAGCCCGGCCGGCAGCACGCGCGCCACGTTGGCCGCGAGCCCGCCGCCGGTGACGTGCGAGAACGCGTGCACCCCGCCCGCTGAACGCTCCACGAGCGCCAGGCAGTCGGTCGCGTACACCCGCGTCGGGACCAGCAGCTCCTCGCCGAGCGTGCGACCCAGATCGGGCACGTGCCGCTCGAGCCCCCAGCCCGCGATCTCGATGACCTTGCGGACCAGCGAGTAGCCGTTCGAGTGCAGCCCGCTCGACCCGAGCGCGACCAGCACGTCGCCCGCGCGCACCCGGTCGGGGCCCAGCAGCGCGTCGGCCTCGACCACGCCCGTCGCGGCACCGGCCACGTCGTACTCGTCGGGGCCCAGCAGACCCGGGTGCTCGGCCGTCTCGCCGCCCACGAGCGCCGTGCCGGCCACCTCGCAGGCCGCAGCGATGCCGCGCACGATGCCGGCGATGCGCTCGGGGACGACCCGGCCGCACGCGATGTAGTCGGTCATGAACAGCGGCTTGGCGCCGACCACGACGATGTCGTCCACGACCATGCCGACGAGGTCGAAGCCGATCGTGTCGTGGATGTCGAGCGCCTGCGCGATCGCGACCTTGGTGCCCACGCCGTCGGTCGAGGTCGCGAGCAGCGGACGCCGGTAGCCCACGAGCGCCGAGGCGTCGTAGAGACCCGCGAAGCCGCCGACCCCGCCCAGCACCTGGGGACCGTGCGTCGCACGCACCGCGTCCTTCATGAGCTCGACGGCCTTGTCGCCCGCGTGCGTGTCGACCCCGGCGGCGGCGTACGTGACGCCCTGCGGCGCGGTCACGGGTGTTCCAGGGCGGTCGATCCGCCAGGTCCGGTCAGCAATGTCGACAACCCGTCCTCCGGGGCCCCCAGCGGGAGCTCGTTCTGCTCGAGCAGGTTCTTCCCGAGCCGCGACTCGGGAGGGAGCTCGATGGGATATCTGCCGCTGAAGCACGCTGTGCACAGCTGCGAGGCTGGTTGCTCGGTGGCGGCGATCATGCCCTCCATCGAGATGTACCCGAGCGAGTCGGCGCCCAGCGACGACGCGATCTCGTCGGGTGACAGGCCGTTCGCGATGAGCTCGGCGCGGGTCGCGAAGTCGATGCCGTAGAAGCACGGCCACTTCACGGGCGGCGAGCTGATGCGCACGTGCACCTCGGCGGCGCCGGCCTCGCGCAGCATCCGCACGAGCGCCCGCTGGGTGTTGCCGCGCACGATCGAGTCGTCGACCACCACGAGCCGCTTGCCGCGGATCACGTCGCGCAACGGGTTGAGCTTGAGCCGGATGCCCAGCTGGCGCAGCGTCTGCGACGGCTGGATGAAGGTGCGTCCCACGTAGGCGTTCTTGGTCAGCCCCTGACCGAACGGGATGCCCGACGCGGCCGCGTAGCCGACGGCCGCGGGCGTCCCTGACTCGGGCACGGGGATGACCAGGTCGGCCTCGACGGGGTGCTCGAGCGCGAGCCGGCGGCCCATGTCGACGCGCGCGGCGTGCACGGAGCGGCCCGCGATCGAGGTGTCGGGCCGGGCCAGGTACACGTACTCGAACACGCAGCCCGCGCGCTCGACGGGGGCGAACCGCTGGGTGCGCAGGCCGTCCGCGTCGATCGCGATGAACTCGCCGGGCTCGACCTCGCGCACGAACGACGCACCCACGATGTCGAGCGCGGCGGTCTCCGAGGCCACGACCCAGCCGCGCTCGAGACGGCCCAGGACGAGCGGGCGCACGCCCTGCGGGTCGCGCGCGGCGTAGAGCGTGTGCTCGTCCATGAAGACGAGGCAGAAGGCCCCGCGCAGCCGCGGCAGCACCTCGAGCGCGGTGGCCTCGAGCGTGTGGTCCGGGTCGCCCGCGAGCAGGGCCGTGACCAGCGCGGTGTCGGTCGTGTTGCCGCGGGCCAGCTCGCCGCGTCGCTGCGGGCCGTACCGCTCGGCGACGAGGTCGACGAGCTCGGCCGAGTTGGTGAGGTTGCCGTTGTGCCCCAGGGCGATCGTGCCGCCCGAGGTCGCGCCGAGCGTCGGCTGGGCGTTCTCCCACGTGCTCGCGCCGGTCGTGGAGTAGCGCGTGTGCCCGATCGCGATGTGCCCGGTCAGGGCGTTGAGGGCCGTCTCGTCGAAGACCTGGGACACGAGCCCCATGTCCTTGTAGACCAGCAGCTGCTCGCCGTTCGAGGTCGCGATGCCCGCGGACTCCTGCCCACGGTGCTGCAGCGCGTACAGCCCGAAGTAGGTGAGCTTGGCGACCTCTTCACCTGGCGCCCAGACCCCGAAGACACCGCAGGCGTCCTGGGGGCCTTTCTCGGCCGGTAGAAGGTCGTGGGTCAGAAGTCCGTCTCCGCGAAGGGCCACGTGCTCCATGGTCGCACAGGTGACTGAGGCCACGTTCCCGCGATCCGAGGATCGGAAGGGCGCGCGCTCAGCGGCCGCGCAGGCTCCGGCGGTCCGCCAGGACGGCGAGCGCCCCACCCACGAAGGCGCCCAGCACACCGAGCCCGAGCGCCATGAGGAGCCGCACCGAACCGCGCCCGTCGAGCACCGAGACGAACCCGGTGCCGTCGGCCTCGAAGTAGTCGCCCGTCGCCAGGACCTGCACGAGCACCACGGCCACCACGACCCCCACGAGGGCGCCGGCGGTCATGAACGGCCGGTAGCGGGGCGCGCGGCGCACAGTGACGGGGGTGGCGACGCGCGCCAGCTCGGCCTCGGTGGGGAGGCGTGGCTGGTCACCCACGGGCTGGTCGCTCACGGGCGGTTCGCTGTGCTGGGGCTGCGGCTCGGACACCCGACGATGGTAGGTCAGCCGCATGAGACCGGACGAACCTCCCGGCGCCGCGGTGCGACCTGCGTCTCAGGGCGCCCTCAGGACGTGCGGCGCCGCGTCGCCTGGAGCGGGAGCCACGCCGTGAGGTCGGCCCGCTCGCCCGAGGCAGAGACCGCGCCCGACGCGACAGCCTCATCCCACCCGAGCTCGCCCGTGGCGAGGGCCAACCACGTCTGCGGGTCGGTCTCGACGACGTTGGGCGGGGTGCCGCGGGTGTGCCGCGGACCCTCGATCGCCTGCACCGCGCCGTCGGGGGGCACCCGCACCTCGACCGAACGCCCCGGGGCGACGTCGGCCAGCTCCTCGAGCGTGAACCGCACCGCGGTGCGCCGTACCGCGACCGGCACGTCACCGCCCGCGTCGCGCCACTGCCCGACGGCCACGCGTCCCTCGGCCGGATCCGTCCGTCGTCGCACACCCATGCCCCGATCATGCCCGAGCCGCCGCGGCCCGACGGCGACCGTTGTCACGGGGCCCGGAGCGGGCCGCTCACCACGCCGCGTTGCGGGCCAGCTCGAGCGCGCCCGCCTCCCACCACGTCCCGGCCTCGGGTCCCCCGTTGCACGGGCCGTCGCTCTCCCCCGGCAGCTTGACCCACAGCAGCGCGTCGAGCCCGCGCTCGCCGACCACGCGGGGCCGTTCGCCGAGCGCCCGGCCTGCCGGGTTGCACCAGTTCCCGCCGTCGCCGCCGTTGCCGTTGCGCGAGGTGTCGATCACGAACGGCTTGCCCCCGACGCGCGCCGAGACCTGCTCGCCCCACGCCCGCGAGGCGTCGGTGGGCTGGAAGTTCGACGTGTTGAACGCGAACCCCGCCGCATGGTCGAAGCCCACGAGGTCGAGCTTCTCGGCGGCCTGGTCGGGGGTGAGCCACGCCGAGTTCCCGATCTCGAGGTAGACGCGCGCCCCGGCCCGCTCGGTGAGGGACTTCGCGGCGTACCTGAGGTACCCCGCGCGGTCGCCCTGCCCGTCGCACGTGCCGATCTGGGGGAGGGCGTCGGGCTCGAGGACCACCCACGGGTGCCCCACCATGCTGTCCGCGACCGCGTCGACCCAGGCCGCGTACCTGCTCTGCTCGATGCCGCCCTGCGAGTACCAGCCGCAGTCGCGGCCGGGGATGGCGTAGACGACCACCACCGGCGTCTTGCCCGCGGCGACCGCGCGCGTGGTGTAGTCGCGCACCTCCGCGCGAGCCTGCTCCGCCCCGTTCCAGTCGTCGACCCAGAAGGCCTGGGGCGTCTGCGCGATCTTGTCGAGCAGCCGCTTGGTCTCGCCTGTCGCGGCAGCGGCCGCGCGGTACGCCTGGGTGTCGGGGTTGACGTAGAACCGGGCGCCCGCCACGGTCTCGGTGGCGGTGGGGGCGGCTGCGGTGGGCGCATCGGGCGTCCCCGACGGGGTCCCGGTCGTGGCGTCGGGGGCGTCGGGTGCGGTCGGGCTCGCGGACGGTTCGGCGGCGGGTGCGACCGGGTCCGCCGCGGACGCGGTCGTCGTGGGGGTCGACGGGACCGACGTGGCGCTCGGGTCGCCGGTGGTGCACGTGCGGCCGTTGAGCCGGAACGACGTAGGGGCTGTGTTCGCGCCCTTCCAGGACGCGTCGAACGAGAAGCTCGCCGTGCCGCCCGTCGGCACCGGGGCGTCCCGGTGCTGGCTCGCGACCCGCACCGCGGTGTCCGTGGTCGTGGCCGTCCCGTTCGCGACCGAGGTGATCCGCTGGCCGCTCGGCCACGTCCACCCGACGGTCCACGAGGTGACCGGGTCGCCGAGGTTCGTCACCGACACGTCGGCCGAGAAGCCCCGGGCCCACTGGTTCGTCACCGTGTAGTCGACCCGGCACCGGGTGGCCGACCCCTGCGCGGCCTCGGACACGAGCGCGACCGACCCGGCCACGACCAGCACCCCCGCCACCGCGACCGCGATGGTCGTGGTCCTCCGCCTCATCCCGCTCCCGTCCGCGTCGTCCGACGCACCTCGACCACACGGTGCGCGCGACCCCGGTCGAGGATGAGGAAACACGACGGCGGGCCCGCGCACCAGGGCTTCGGCGAACTCTCATCAGAACGCCATCTGGGAGGACACCCTCGCACGACGGACGCCGGTCGACCCGCCCGGGGGGCTGCGGGTCGACCGGCGTCCGTCAGGGGTGCGCCGTCAGCGGCGGCTCACCACTTCGCGTTGCGCGCCATCTCCAGGGCGATCTCCTGCCACCACCGGCCGGCGGCGGGGCCGCCGTTGCACGTGCCGTCGCTCTCGCCGGGCAGCTTGACCCACAGCAGCGCGTCGAGCCCGCCGCTGCCCACCGCCGTCGGCCGCTCACCGAGCGCCCGGCCCCGGGGGTTGCACCACTCGCCGTTCGAGCCGTTGCCGTTGCGCGAGGTGTCGATCACGAAGGTCTTGCCGCCGGTCAGGCCCGAGATCGTCCTGCCGTAGGCCGTCGATGCCGCTGTGGTCTGGTAGTTCGACGTGTTGAGCGCGAAGCCCACGGCGTACTCGAAGCCCACCAGGTTCAGGCGCCGCGCCGCCTCGGAGGCACCCAGCCAGCTCGAGTGCCCGACGTCCAGGTACACGCGGGCGCCCTTCAGCGTCAGGGCCTTCGCGGCGTACTGGAGGTACGCCACCCGGTCGCCCTGGCCCGAGCAGTCGCCGAGCTGCGCGAGCGCGTCGGGCTCGAGCACGACCCACGGCTTGCCCTTGATGCCCGCCGCGACCGTGTCGATCCACCGCGCGTACTCGCTCGTCGCGACCCCGCCGCCCGAGTACGAGCCGCAGTCGCGGCCGGGGATCGCGTACACCACGAGCAGCGCGGTCTTGCCCGCGGCCAGCGCCCGTCCGGTGTAGTCCGCGACGCCGGCCGCCGCGACCGCGGAGTCCGCCCAGTCGCCGACCCAGTAGCCCTGCGGCGTCTGCCCGATCTTGTCGAGCAGCGTCTTCGTCTCGCCCGACGCAGCGGCCGCCGCACGGGCTGCCTGCGTGGTCGGGTCGACGTAGAAGCCGCTCGTGACCGGCGGCGGCGTGACAGTCGGGGTGGGGGTCGGTGTCACGGTGGGTGTGGCGGTGGAGGTGGGCGTGGCGGTGGCGGTGGCCGTCGGCGAGGTGGTGGTCACCGTGCCCGTGCAGGCCGTCCCGTTGAGCCGGAACGACGTGGGCACCGGGTTGGACCCGCTCCATGAGCCGTTGAACCCGAAGCTCGTGCGGGCGCCCGTCGAGAGCGAACCGTTCCACGGCAGGCTCGCGACCGACACCGTGGTGCCGGTCTGGGTCGCCGTGCCGTTCCACAGCTGGGTCACCTTCTGCCCGGCCGCGAAGGTCCACTCGACGGTCCAGGACGTCACGGGGTCACCCAGGTTCGTGACGGCCACGTCGGCGCCGAACCCGCTGCTCCACTGGTTGGTGATGCTGTAGTCGACACGGCAGCCGGGGGCCGCCTGGGCCGTGGTGGCGGTGACGAGACCGACTCCGGTCACGGTGAGCAGGCTCGCGCTCAGCAGAGCGGCGGCCTTCCTGCGCTGGGACATGGATCTCTCCGTCGACGAGGGGAGCGACCGACGGGACGTCGTCCGGACCCGCGTCGCTGCTGTCGGGAGTCGACACAACCGTCTCTGGGCGGTGGACGCCAGGCCTCGTGCGACATCCGCGACGTCCGAAACGTTTCGCCTCCGTCGCGCCCCTGCTCTCCGCCGCTCAGGCGGGCGGACGCGTCCGCGAGCGGTAGGCCCGGGCCTGCTTCTTGACGCGCGCCCGGTCCTGCGCCGCGAGGGCCGCGTCGGCGCGGCGGGCCTGGAACGCCATCTCGCGGCCGAGCCGCTGCCAGCTGTCGAACCGGCGCTCGGGCAGGCTGCCGTCGTCGAGCGCCGCCCGCACCGCGCACCCCGGTTCACGGCCGTGCGCGCAGTCCGCGAACCGGCACCCCTTCGCGAGCGCCTCGACGTCCGCGAAGGTGGCGTCGAGCGCGTCCTCGTCCGCGACCACCCCGACGCCGCGGATGCCCGGGGTGTCGATGAGCATCGCGCCGTGACCCAGCGGCACGAGCTCACGGTGGGTCGTGGTGTGCCGCCCGCGGCCGTCCGCGCGACGCTCACCCGTCTCCATGACCGGCGCCCCGGCGAGCGCGTTGACGAGCGTCGACTTCCCCGCCCCCGAGGGTCCGACCAGCACGATCGCGACGTCGGGCGCGAGCAGGGCACGCAGCGGATCGAGCCCCTCGCCGCAGCCCGCGCTCACCACGTGCACGTCGACGCCGAGCGCCACCTCGCGGACCTCGGCGGCCAGCCCCGACGGGTCCGGGACCAGGTCGGCCTTGGTGAGCACCACGACGGGCCGCGCGCCCGAGCGCCACGCCAGCACCAGCAGCCGCTCGATGCGCCCCAGGTCGGGATCGGGGTCGAGGTGCTCGGCGACCAGCACCACGTCCACGTTCGCGGCCATCACCTGGGTGCGGGACGTCCCCCCTGCGGAGTCCCGCACGAGCGCGCTGCGGCGCCGCACCAGCGCGGTGACGACCGCCGTGCCGTCGGCCCGCTCCCCCACCACCACCAGGTCGCCGACGGTGGGTGCGGTGCGCTCGCCGTCCGGCCCCGGCACGAGCCCGTCGTGGTCGAGCCCCACCCGCACGGGCTCGACATGCACCTCAGGCGCGTGCAGGGCGCCGTCCGGCACCAGCAGGACGGCGCCACGGTCGACACGGGCGACGCGTCGGGCTCCAGGGACCATGCCGCGACGCTAGGACGGCGAGCACCCACCGGCCACCGAATTTCCAGGGTGCCGGCACGACCGCCGGGAGGATCAGATGATGCCGAGCGCCAGCATCGCGTCGGCGACCTTGGTGAAGCCCGCGATGTTCGCGCCCATCACGTAGTTGCCCGGGTGGCCGTACTCGTCAGCGGTGAGCGCGCACCGGTCGTGGATGCCCGACATGATCGCGGCCAGCCGGTCCTCGGTGTAGTCGAAGGACCACGAGTCGCGGCTCGCGTTCTGCTGCATCTCGAGGGCCGACGTCGCGACCCCGCCCGCGTTGGCGGCCTTGCCGGGGGCGAACAGAACGCCGGCCTCCTGGAACAGGGCCACGGCCTCGGGCGTCGTCGGCATGTTCGCGCCCTCGGCGACCGCCACCACGCCGTTGGCGAGCAGCCGGCGGGCGTCCGACGCGTCGAGCTCGTTCTGCGTCGCGCACGGCAGCGCCACGTCGGCCTTGACGTCCCACACCCGGGCCCCGGCGCGGAACGCCGCCCCGTCACCGCGGCGCTCGGCGTACGTCGCGAGGCCAGCTCGCTCGACCTCCTTGACCTGCTGGAGGAGCGCGACGTCGATGCCCTGCTCGTCCACGACCGAGCCGGTCGAGTCTGAGCACGCGACGACGTGCGCGCCGAGCTGCTGGGCCTTCTCGATCGCGTAGATCGCGACGTTGCCCGATCCGGAGACGACGACCCGCCTGCCGTCGAGGTCCTTGCCGGCCGTGCGCAGCATGTTCTCGGCGAACAGCACGGTGCCGTAGCCGGTGGCCTCGGTGCGCACGAGCGAGCCGCCCCACGACACGCCCTTGCCCGTCAGGACCCCGGACTCGTAGCGGTTCGTGATGCGCTTGTATTGGCCGAACAGGTAGCCGATCTCCCGGCCACCCACCCCGATGTCGCCCGCCGGGACGTCCGTGTACTCGCCGATGTGGCGGTACAGCTCCGTCATGAACGACTGGCAGAAGCGCATGACCTCGCCGTCGGAACGACCACGCGGGTCGAAGTCCGAGCCGCCCTTGCCGCCACCGATGGGCATGCCCGTGAGCGAGTTCTTGAAGACCTGCTCGAAGCCGAGGAACTTCACGATGCCCAGGTACACCGACGGGTGGAACCGCAGCCCGCCCTTGTACGGGCCGAGCGCCGAGTTGAACTCGACGCGGAAGCCGCGGTTGATCTGCACGCGACCCTGGTCGTCGACCCACGGCACCCGGAAGATGATCTGCCGCTCGGGCTCGCAGATGCGCTCGAGCACAGCGGCGTCGACGTACTGGGGGTTCTTGCGGAGCACGGGACCGAGGCTGTCGAAGACCTCGCGGACCGCCTGGTGGAACTCCAGCTCACCGGGGTTCCGGCGCAGCACCTGCTCCAGCACGGTCTCGAGCTGTACGGTCACGGTCACGACTGCACTCCCTTCGTCCTCGCCCGCAGCCGGGCGCGCCCCGTTGCTGGGGGGCGCCGGCGCGAGGACGTCCGTCCTCTGAGCGTGGCACGACGCGGCGCGCCGGGCCTCTGGGCCCCCGACGGTCAGCCGGGGGCTCCGGTCATCTCACCCGAAGTGCGCCGGGAGAGTCTGTGCGGCGGCCGCACGGGCCTCGTCGAGCGGCAGGGTGAACAGCCCCTCGACCTCGACCGCGGGCACGTGCGCGTGCTCGGTGACCGAGGCCCCCGACACGGCGCCGGCGCCGGCGCTGCACGTCTCCGCCGTCACGCCGATGCGCAGGGCCGGGACGCCGCGCGCGGTGCACAGGTCCGCGAACCGGACCTCCTCGCTGCGCGGGACGGCCACGAGGGCACGAGCGCCGGACTCGGAGAACAGCGCGGCGAACGGGCTCACCCCGTCGCGCTCGCACAGCCCGGCGAGGCTGACCTGCGCACCCGTGCCGAAGCGCAGGCTCGCCTCGACGAGGGCCTGCGCGAGGCCGCCCTCGGAGAGGTCGTGCGCGGCGTCCACCAGGTCGTCGCGGCTCGCGTGGGCCAGCACCTCGGCCAGCCGGCGCTCGGCGTCGAGGTCGACGCGCGGCGGCAGGCCACCCAGGTGCTCGTGCACCACGTCGGCCCACGCCGAGCCGTCGAGCTCGTCGCGCGTGGTCCCCAGCAGGTAGATGGCCTGGCCCGGCGTGGTCCAGCCCGACGGGGTCGCGTCGGCCACGTCGTCGATCACGCCGAGCACGCCGACCACCGGGGTCGGGTGGATCGAGGAGTCGATGCGGCCGGGCTCACCCGTGCCGTTGTAGAGGCTGACGTTGCCGCCCGTGACGGGCACCCCCAGCACCTGGCACCCGTCGGCGAGCCCGCGGATGGCCTCGACGAGCTGCCACATCGCGTCGGGGTCCTCCGGGCTGCCGAAGTTCAGGCAGTCGGTCACCGCGAGCGGGCGGGCGCCCGTGGTGGCGACGTTGCGGTACGCCTCCGCGAGCGCGAGCTGCGCACCGGTGTACGGGTCGAGCTTGGTGTAGCGGCCGTTCGCGTCGGTCGCGAGCGCGACCCCGAGCCCGGTCTCCTCGTCGACGCGGACCACGCCCGAGTCGTCGGGCTGGGCCAGGGCCGTGTTGCCCTGCACGAAGCGGTCGTACTGGTCGGTCACCCACGCCTTCGACGCGAGGTTCGGCGAGGCGAGCAGCCGCAGCAGGGTCGCGCGCAGCTCGTCGGGAGTCGAGGGACGCGCGGCGCGGTCGGCCGCGTCACCGCTGATCGAGTCCGCGTTGAGGCCGTCCTGCCACGCGGGCCGGGCGAACGGGCGGTGGTAGACCGGACCCTCGTGCGCGACGGTCTTGGGGTCCACGTCCACGATGCGCTCGCCGTCGTGGTCGATGGTCAGTCGGCCGGTGCCGGTGACCTCGCCGATGATCGCCGTCTCGACGTCCCACTTGCCCGTGATGGCCAGGAACTCGTCGAGCTTCTCGGGCGTGACGACCGCCATCATGCGTTCCTGCGACTCCGACATGAGGATCTCGCCGGCCGTCAGGGTCGGGTCGCGCAGCAGCACGTTCTCGAGGTCCACGTGCATGCCGCCGTCACCGTTCGACGCGAGCTCGCTCGTGGCGCACGAGATGCCCGCGGCGCCCAGGTCCTGGATGCCCTCGACCACGCGCGCGGCGTAGAGCTCGAGGCAGCACTCGATGAGCACCTTCTCCATGAACGGGTCGCCCACCTGCACCGACGGGCGCTTCGAGGGCTTCTCGTCGTCGAACGTCTCGCTCGCGAGGATGGACGCGCCGCCGATGCCGTCGCCGCCCGTGCGCGCCCCGAACAGGACGATCTTGTTGCCGGTGCCCGACGCGTTCGCGAGGTGGATGTCCTCATGCCGCAGCACCCCGAGACACAGGGCGTTGACGAGCGGGTTGCCCTGGTAGCAGGCGTCGAACACGAGCTCGCCGCCGATGTTCGGCAGACCGAGCGAGTTGCCGTAGCCGCCCACGCCCGCGACCACGCCGTGCACCACGCGCGCCGTGTCGGCGTGGTCGATCGCACCGAACCGCAGCTGGTCCATGACCGCCACGGGACGCGCGCCCATCGAGATGATGTCGCGCACGATGCCGCCGACGCCCGTCGCCGCACCCTGGTAGGGCTCGACGTACGACGGGTGGTTGTGCGACTCGACCTTGAACGTGACCGCCCAGCCGTCACCGATGTCCACGACGCCCGCGTTCTCGCCGATGCCCACCAGCAGGTGCTTCTTCATCTCGGGGGTGGTCTTGTCGCCGAACTGGCCCAGGTGCACCTTGGACGACTTGTACGAGCAGTGCTCGGACCACATCACCGAGTACATCGCGAGCTCGGCGGCCGTGGGGCGCCGGCCCAGGATGTCGCGGATCCGCTGGTACTCGTCGGGCTTGAGGCCCAGCTCCGCGAAGGGCTGCTCCTGCTCGGGGGTCGCTGCGGCGTGCTCGACCGTGTCCGAGTGACGTCGGGCGTCGGTCGCGTGCGGGGCGGGGGCGTTCTGAGGCGCGCTGGTCATCGATTCCCTCGAGTGGGTGGCCCGGACGGCAGGGTCCGCGGGGTCCGTCGGAAGACCAGGCCAGGCTACCGGCGTCCCCGGGTCCCCGGGCCCGGCGACCAGGGTGCGGGCACGCCGTCGAGGCGGGACGGACGGACCGGCAGTCATGGTCTGGTCGCGTCCGAGCCGTCGAGTGCTCCAGCCGCTTCTCGACGGCGGGTTACGGTGCCACCGTGCTGAGGAGGACGAGGACCGAGCGACGTGCCGCGGTGCCGGCGGTGACGCTGGCGCTCGGGGCGGCCCTGCTCGCGGGATGCACCGGCACCGCCACGCCGGCGCCGTCACCGCCGACGGTCACGACGCCCGGTCCGGCCCGGACGCCCTCCCCCGGGCCGCGCACAGCCGACGACGTCCGGGCGCACGGCGCTCCGCTCACAGCGGGTGACGTGACGCTCACCGCGGCGGCCACGGCCGGCGACCCGCGCACCGAGACGCTCGACGACGGGTCGGTGCGACTCACCCTCGCCGTGGCCGACGCGACCGCCGCACCCGCGCTCGTCGTGACCCTGGCGGCGCCGTCGGGCAGCACGTTCGACGTGCTGGGGGACGGTTCGGTGGAGCTGCGCGACCCCGACGGCGCGTTGACGGGCGGGCTCGCGGCTCCGACGACGACCACGTCGGGCGACGCGCTCAAGGCCCGGTTCACGGCCGTCGGCGACGACATCCTCGAGCTCAGCGTCACGGCACTCACCAGGGCGGCGACCCTGCCCGCGGGCACCGTGACGCTGTGGTTCGGCACCCGGATGCTGGACGACCCGGCCGACTGGGGCGAGCGCGAGGGGGGCAGGTCGCTCGCGGTGCGCCCGACCACGTGGGCCCGCGCCGGTGGGCTCGCCGCGCAGGAAGGCGTGTGGGCGGCCGTGATCGCGCAGGAGCCCGAGGCCGACACGAACGGCATGCACGACCAGCTGCTGTGCCACGCGGTCGGCGCCCCCGACAAGGCCGCCTGGAACCTCGAGCCGTGGCGGCCCGACGTCGGTTCGCTCGCGACACTCGCGGCCCGCTGCAACCCCACCTGACCGGGCGGGCTCTCGTGGGCTGATGCACCGCACCGCGAGCCTGTCCGCCGCCCCTGCCGAGCCGCTACGGTCGTGGCCACCCGACGAAGGAGTCCCGTGCCCACCGACCGTGACGTGACCGCGACCGAACGCGAGATCACCGAGCCCGTCGACCTGTGCCTGCCCTCCGGGCGGCTCAACCCCGCCGCCGTCGGTTGGAGCCGGCGCCCGCTGCACGGCACCGCGCTGCGCGGCTGGGGTCGCACGAAGCGCTGGGAGTACTGGGGCGTCATGACCCCGACCCACGTGGTCGCCCTGACCGTCGCGAGCCTCGACTACGCGGCGCAGCACCAGGTGTGGGTGCTCGACCGCACGACGGGCGAGGAGATCGACCGGGTCGCGGTCGTGCCCTTCGCGCGCGGTGCGGTGCTGCCCGCCAGCTGCGGTACCGGGCCGTCGCGGGCGACCGCGCGCGGCCTGGAGATCGCGCTCGACGAGGGCGACCGGCGCACCCGGCTGCGCGCCCGCACCGACCGGGTGCAGGTCGACCTGCTGTCGACCTCGGACGAGGGGCACGAGAGCCTCGGGGTCGTGGTGCCGTGGAGCGCGCGCCGGTTCCAGTACACCGTCAAGGACGTGGCCCGGCCCGTGACGGGCACGCTCGTGGTCGACGGCGTGGCGCACCACGTGCCCGACGGCTCGTCGTGGGCGGTGCTCGACCACGGCCGCGGGCGGTGGCCGTACTCGATGCGGTGGAACTGGGGTGCGGGCAGCGGGCTGGTCGACGGGCGCACCGTGGGCGTGCAGGTGGGTGGCCGATGGACCGACGGCACGGGCTCGACCGAGAACGCCCTGCTGCTCGACGGCCGGCTGCACAAGAACAGCGACGAGCTCGTGTGGGAGTACGACCGCGCGGACTGGCTCGCGCCGTGGCGGGTGCACGACGTCGCCCGCGAGCGCGTCGACCTCACGTTCACGCCGTTCCACGAGCGGGCCTCGCGCATGAACCTGGGCGTCGTGGCGGGCGAGACGCACCAGTGCTTCGGCACCTGGACGGGGTGGATGAGCACCGACGCGGGTGAGCGGGTGCGCGTCGACGGAGTCGAAGGCTGGGCCGAGGAGGCCCGCAACCGCTGGTGAACCGCACGGAGAGTGACGGTCGAGACGTCGCGGAGGTGCCGCTCACCGGCGGCAACGTGACGACCGGGATCGTGCGGGTCGGTGACACCGTGCGCCGCCCGGCCGGGCCGTCGACCCCCGCGGTGCACGCGGTGCTGCGGCACCTCGAGGACGTGGGGTTCCGCCACGCGCCGCGCTCGTTCGGCCTCGACGCGCAGGGTCGGCACGTCCTGGAGTTCGTGCCGGGGCCGATGGCGCACCCGGCGGTCCCCGGCTCGCCGGAGGTGGACCTGCACGAGGTCGGCCGGGTGGCCCGCGAGCTGCACGACGCGCTCGATGGGTGGGAGCCGCCGCCCGACGCGGTGTGGCAGACGGCCATCCCGCCGGACGGCACGGACCTGGTGATCCACCACGACCTCGCGCCGTGGAACCTCGTGCTGGCCGAGGACCGCCTGGTGCTCATCGACTGGGACGGGTGCGGGCCGGGCACCCGCGGCTGGGACCTGGCGTACGCGGCGCACGGGTTCGTACCGCTGGCCCCGGCGGGCGCGGGCGGTCCGGGGGCCGAGCTCTCGGGGGTGCGGCTCCGGGCGCTCGCCGACGGGTACCGGCTCGACGGCCCCGGTCGAGAACGCCTCGCCGACCTGCTGGCCCGGCGCTGCTGGAGCATGTTCGACCTGCTCGACCAGGGTCACCGCAGCGGTGAGCAGCCGTGGGCACGACTGTGGGACGAGGGTCACGGCGGGTACTGGCGGCGCGACGCCGAGTGGGTCGAGGCGCACGCGGTGGGTCTGCGCGCGGCTCTGCTCGACTGACCCGATCCTCGCCCGGCGATGGGTATGGCCGAGGGAATGACCGAGGCGATGGGCCAGATCGACGCCCACGGGGCGTCTCGCTCCCCGATCGCCTGGGCGTCGTCACCCGACCGCCTGGTAACCTCGCCGCATCATGCGCTCCCTGACCCTCACCCCGTGCCTCCGCAGCTGTCGCCCTGCGTCGAGCGCCGCCCGGTGTTGTCGCTGACCGCACGCTGAGCGTGGGTCGCTCGCGACCCCCCAGCCCCTGAGGCCCCGGCCTCCCACCGCCGATCCGTCGGCTCCTCGCCGTACCCCGCCCCACGCCCCGCCGTGGTGCGCGCCGCGGCACCCCCGCACCTCCCTTCCCCGCCACCCGGCTCCGTTGCCGGCCCGGCGGTGCCTTGACCCACCCCTCACCAGGACGGACACCATGAGATCTCGTGCGATACCCGCCGTTGCCCTCGCTCTCGCCGCCTCGCTGATCCTCGCGGCGTGCGGCGGTTCGTCGTCCGAGGGGTCCAACGCCGCCGCGACGTCCGAGGCCGAGATCGTCATCGGCTCGACCAACGAGCCCACCGGGCTGGTCCGCAACGTGGGCGGCAGCTCGGGCGTCTCGCAGACCATGACCCGCAACGTCTTCGAGGGCCTGACCTCGGTCGACGTCGACGGCGCGGTGATCCCGACGCTCGCCGAGAGCTGGGACGCGTCCGAGGACGGCCTGACCCTCACGTTCCACCTGCACAGCGGCGTCGTCTTCCACGACGGCACGCCGTTCACCTCGGCCGACGTCGCGTGGAGCATCTCCCAGGCCATCGCGCCCGAGTCCAAGAGCGCCCGCAAGGCCGACCTCTCGGTGATCCAGGACATCGCCACGCCCGACGACACCACCGTGGTGCTCACGCTGGGCCGCCGCAGCCAGGCGCTGCCCTTCTACCTGGCGTCCGTCACGATCGTGAAGGACGGCGACACCGAGCTGACCACGGACAACGGCACCGGCCCGTACCGGTTCGTCGAGTGGACGCAGGGCGACCACCTGACCATCGAGCGGTTCGACGACTACTGGGGCGAGCCCGCCCAGAACGTCGGCGTGACGTTCCGGTTCTTCAAGGACACGACCGCGCTCAACAACGCGCTGCTCACGGGTGACCTCGACCTGGTCATCGCGGAGGACTCCCCCGACCAGCTCGTGCAGTTCGAGGGCAACCCCGACTTCACGATCACCGAGGGCACGTCGACCACCAAGCAGATCTGGACGTTCAACAACCGCGTCGCGCCGTTCACCGACGTGCGGGTGCGCCAGGCGCTGTACAAGGCGCTCGACCGCGAGAAGATCCGCTCGGCCGTGTGGGACACGTACGGCCAGGTCATCGGCTCGATGGTGCCCCCGACCGACCCGTGGTTCGTGGACCAGGCCAACGTGCACGCGTACGACCCCGACGCCGCGAAGGCCCTGCTCGCCGAGGCCGGGGTGAGCGGGCTGACGTTCTCGCTCGACTACGTCGCGGGCGACAACGAGGAGACCATCGTCCAGCTCATCAAGACCGACCTCGCCGCGGTCGGCGTGACGGTGGACCTGCACCCGATCGACGACGCGACCTGGTACCAGAAGGTCTACACGGACAAGGACTACGAGACGACGCTCATGGGTCACGTGAACCCGCGTGACCTGGTCTGGTACGCCAACCCCGACTTCTACTGGGGCTACGACAACCCGCAGGTGCAGCAGTGGGTGGCCGAGGCCGACCAGGCTCCCACCGAGGCCGAGCAGGTCGCGCTGCTGCGTCAGGTCAACGAGACCATCGGGCTCGAGGCGCCGTCGGCGTGGCTGTACCTCGACCCGCAGATCCGCGTCGCGAAGTCCGAGATCAGCGGCTTCCCCGTCAACCAGGTGACCGAGTCGTTCTACGTCGCCGACATCGTGCGGGCGGGCTGACCCGTGGCCCGTCACCTGCTGCTGCGCGCCCTCGCGCTGCTGGTCTCGCTCGTGGTCGCTGCGGTCGTCGTCTTCGCGGTGCTCCGGCTGCTGCCGGGCGACTCCGCCGGGACGTCGCTCGGCGTGGGGACCACGAGCGACCAGCTCGCGCAGCTGCGCAGCGAGCTCGGCACCGACCAGTCGGTCGGCGCCCAGCTCACGCAGTGGGTGACGGGCCTCGCCTCGGGCGATCTCGGGTCCTCGTTCGTCTCACGGCTCCCGGTCGGCGAGCTCGTCGCGGCCCGCCTCCCGGTCACCCTGCCGCTGAGCCTCGCCGCGTTCGTCGTGTCGGTGCTCGTGTCGGTGCCGCTCGGCGTGGTCGCGGCCGTGCACCGTCGCGGCCCCGTCGGCGTCGCCGTCTCGGCCGTCTCGCAGCTAGGCGTCGCGGTGCCGGTGTTCTGGGTCGGGGTGATGCTCGTGTGGGTGTTCGCGCTGCGTGCGGGGGTGCTGCCGCCCGGCGGCTTCCCCCGGCAGGGCTGGTCCGACCCGGCCGCCGCGGTCCGCTCGCTCGTCCTGCCCGTCGCGACCGTCGCGATCGCGATGTCGTCGGTCATGGTCCGCTACGTGCGCTCGGCCACGCTCGACGTGCTCGACCAGGACTACGTGCGGACCGCGCGCTCGCTCGGCTACGGCCGCGTGCGGGCCCTCGCCCGGCACGGTCTGCGCAACGGCGCGGTGCCGGTCGTCGCGATCCTCGGCATCGAGCTCGCGACCTCGCTGCTGGGTGCCGTCGTGGTCGAGAACGTCTTCGCGCTCCCGGGCCTGGGCACGCTGCTGCTCGACTCGGTCAAGGCCCGCGACCTGCCCGTGGTGCAGGCCCTCGTGCTGGGCATCACCGCGATCGTGCTGATCGTGAACTTCGTGGTCGACCTGGCCCAGCAGGCGATCGACCCGCGGCTGCGCGGAGCCACGGCCGGAGGTGCCCGATGACTCTCGACCCGGTGACTCTCGACCTGACCGACCACCCCGCTGCGCCGGGCTCGGCGCCGACCCCGACCATCCCTGCCCGCGCGGGCCGCCCCCGATGGAGCCCCTCGCTCGTGGCCGGCACGGTGCTGGTGGGGCTCGTGGCCCTCGTCGCGCTCGTCGCGACCTTCTGGACGCCCTACGCCGCGGACGCGGCGGGCACCGGGCCGCGACTGTCCGGCCCCACGGCCGAGCACTGGGCCGGCACCGACCGCCTCGGCCGCGACCTGCTGAGCCAGCTCATGGGCGGCGCGCAGGCGGCGGTGATCGTCGCAGTGTGCTCGGTGCTGGTCGCCGCGCTGCTCGGCCTCACGCTCGGCGTCCTCGCCGCCGCGACGACCCGCTGGCTCGACCTCGCGCTGGTCAACGTGGTGGACCTGCTCATCGCCTTCCCGACTCTGCTGCTCGCGATGCTGATCGTCACGGTGCGGGGCGCGTCGCTGACCTCGGCGGTCGCCGCGATCGGCATCGCCGGGTCGGCCGTGATCGCGCGGGTCACGCGCGTCAACGCGGCGCGCGTGCTGCGCGAGGACTACGTGACCGCCGGGCGCGCGTCCGGCACCGGCTGGTGGGGCACCGTGCTGCGGCACGTGCTGCCCAACATCGCCCCCACGCTCGTGGTCCAGCTCATGCTGCTCGCCGGCAGCGCGATCCTGGCCGAGGCGTCCCTGTCCTACCTCGGTCTCGGCGCGCCGCCGCCCCAGGCGTCGTGGGGCCGGCTGCTGCGCGAGGCGCAGGCCACGATGCTCGTCCAGCCGTGGGGCGCGATCCTGCCCGGCCTCGCGATCGTCGCCACCGTGCTCGGCCTCAACCTGCTCGGCGACGGCCTGCGGGAACGCAACGACCCGAACCTGCGAGGTGACCGATGAGCCTGCTCGAGGTCCGTGACCTGACGGTGCGCACGTCCACCGGACTCACCCTGCTCGACTCCGTGAGCTGGGAGGTCGACGCGGGCGGGCGGCTCGGCATCATCGGCGAGTCCGGCTCGGGCAAGTCCCTCACCGCGCTCGCGATCCTCGGCCTGCTGCCCGAGGGGATGGTCGCGAGCGGCCAGGTGCTGCTCGACGGCACCGACCTGCTCGCGCTGACCGGCCGCCGGCTCGACCGGGTCCGTGGCGCGCAGGTCGCCATGGTGTTCCAGGAGCCGCTCACCGCGCTCGACCCCCTGATGACCGTCGGGCGCCAGATCGCCGGGCCGCTGCGGCTGCACCGCGGGCTGGGCCGGGCCGAGGCCCGCGCGCAGGCCGCCGAGCTGTGCCGGCTGGTGCGGCTCGACGACGCCGACCGCATCCTGCGGTCCTACCCGTGGCAGCTCTCGGGCGGGCAGCGTCAGCGCGTCGCCCTCGCGATGGCCCTCGCGTGCGGGCCGCGCGTCCTGCTGGCCGACGAGCCGACCACCGCGCTCGACGTCACGGTGCAGGCCGAGGTGCTCGACCTGCTCGACGAGCTCGTGGACCGCACCGGCACCACGCTCGTGTTCGTCACGCACGACCTTCCCGTGATCGCACGCGTCGCCCACGATCTCGTGGTCATGCGCGAGGGCCGGGTCGTCGAGACCACGACCGTCGCGCAGGCCCTGGCGGCCCCCGCCGAGCCCTACACCCGCCAGCTCCTCGCCGCGGCGCGCGCCGTGACCCGGCTGCCCGTCGCGCAGGAGGCGCCGTGAACCAGCACGCAGAAGCCGCCGCTCCCCTGCTCGAGCTCGTCGGGGTCGGGCGCACCTACGGCTCGGGCCGGCGCACCACCACCGCGCTCTCGGGCGTCGACCTCGCTGTGCGCCCGGGCCGCAGCGTCGGCATCGTCGGCGAGTCGGGGGCGGGCAAGTCGACCCTGCTGCGGCTGCTGCTGGCGCTCGACCGGCCGACGCAGGGCCAGGTGCTCTACCGCGGCGAACCCCTCGCGCACCGCGACCGGGCCGCCGTGCGCCGGTTCCGGCGTGACGTGCAGATCGTGTTCCAGGACCCGCGCTCGTCGCTCGACCCGCGCATGACGGTCGGTTCGGTCGTCGCGGAGCCGCTGCGCTCGCTGCGGGTCCCGGGTGATCGGCGTGCCCGCGTGACCGAGGTGCTCGGCTGGGTGGGGCTCGAGCCCGACGCGGCCGACCGCTACCCCGCGCAGTTCTCGGGCGGTCAGCGCCAGCGCATCGCGATCGCCCGGGCGCTGGCCCCGTCCCCCTCGGTGCTGGTCGGCGACGAGCCGGTGAGCGCGCTCGACGTGTCAGTCCGCGAGCAGGTCCTGGACCTGCTGCGGCGGCTGCGCACCGAGCTGGGCCTGACCCTGGTGCTGGTCAGCCACGACATCGCCGTGGTCGGTCAGCTCTGCGAGGAGACGGTCGTGCTGCACGACGGCCGCGTCGTCGAGCAGGCCCCGACCCCCCAGCTCCTCACCCACCCCCAGCACCCGTACACCCAACGCCTCCTCGCCGCCGTCCCCCACCTCCCCGCCCCTTAACCCGTCCCGCGAGACCCCCCGTTCCCGCGAGACCCCCCGTTCCGCGAGATAGAGCCTGCGCGCCGAGATAGAGCCATGCGGGGCTCTATCTGGACGCGCAGGCTCTATCTCGGCGAACGCTTGAGGTCGTTGGGGTTAGTGGAGGAGGTCTTGCCAGTTGGGGGGGACGTTGGCGGTGGGGGCGGGGACGGGTTGGTCCAGGGGGTGGCTGGTGGGGGCGGCCAGGGTGGGGCCCTCCTCGAAGAAGTCCTGGCTCGGGTAGTCCCAGAACCAGTCCTCACCCGGCTCGTACGACTGGATCACCGGGTGCCCGGTCGCTGCGCTGTGCGCCGTGGCGTGCTGCGAGGGCGACGTGTCGCAGCAGCCCACGTGCCCGCACTCGGCGCAGCGCCGCAGGTGGAACCACCACCCGTCGGTCTGCAGGCACTCGACGCAGCCCGCGCCGCTCGGAGGGACGCCCGGGTCGATCCCGGGGAACGGTTCGCTCATGGTCGGGGACCTTCCTCGTGCGCTCACGCCAGGCCGCTGCCCGATGCCGGGCTCCAGCGAGCGTACGTTCGCCCGCCCCCACCAGCACGGCGACGACGGAGCCCCCGCCCGACGCCGCCAGGGCGCACGCAGGACGGGGGCTCCGGGTCGCTCAGGCGGGCGTGGCCTCCGCGGGGACCTCGTCGACCGCGGACCGGGCGGCCGCCGGTCGGGCCGAGCTCCGCGCGATCTTGCCCGAGGGCACCTGCTTCTCGGAGACCGGCGCGTCACCCGACGCGCGCTGCGCCCGGTAGTACGCCCGCGCCTCGTCCTGCCGCGCCCGCTCCGCGCCTGACGCGATGGTCGCGCGCACGTGCTCGGGCCCGTACCCGAACGCGTCGACCAGGTCCTGCGCGTGCGGCCGCAGCCGCCGCAGCAGCCGGTCGAGGTACGACGTCACCGTCCGCGCCCGACCCGCCGAGAGCCGGCCGTGGATGAGGTACCAGGCGAGGTTCCGCTCGATCACCGAGAGCCCGAACAGGTCACGCAGCCACGTGAGCACCTTCTGCGTTCCCGGGTCGTCGACCCGGGCGATCCCCGCGGTGAACGCCTCCCACTGGACCAGCTCGGCGTGCGCCCGCGCCAGCTCGATCAGGTCGTGCTGGTGCTCGTTGAACAGGTCGGCGGCCTGCGCGCGGGGGGCCTTCGTCGCGGGACGCAGCGCCTGCGCCACCTCGGCCACCATCGTCTCCACGCGGTCCACGAGCAGGGCGTGCTGCGTCTCGGCGTCGCGCAGCTGACCTGCCGAGCGCCGGGCGTCGCCCACGTCCGCGACGGTCTGCACCGCGCGCAGCAGCGGGGTGCGGTGCAGCGCGGCCGACGCCGCCTGCCCCGCCACGTACCGCGCCACCCCGCCCGCGTCGATCTTCGCGAACTCGCGCCCGTAGTCGGTGAGCAGCCGCTTGGCGACGAGCTGCAGCAGCACGGTGTTGTCGCCCTCGAACGTGGCGAACACGTCGAGGTCGGCGTAGAGCGACGTGAGCCGGTTCTCCGTCAGGAAGCCCGCGCCCCCGCACGCCTCACGGCTGGTCTGCAGCGTGCGCAGCGCGAGCCAGGTGGACGTCGGCTTGAGCGACGCCGCGAGAGTCTCGAGGTCCTGGCGCGTCTCCTCGGTGTCGTTCTTTCCCGAGAACACGCCGTCGAAAGCCTTGAGCAGCTCCTCGTGGGCGAACGTCGACGCGTAGGTCTCGGCCAGCAGCGGCAGCAGCCGACGCTGGTGCTCGCCGTAGTCGAGCAGCACCATCTCGTCGGTGTCCGAGCCGCCCGTGAACTGCCGACGCTCGTTGCCGTAGGTCACCGCGATGATCAGCGCGAGCTTGCAGGCGTTGACCGCGGCGCCGTCGAGCGAGACGCGCCCCTGCACGAGTGTGCCGAGCATCGTGAAGAACCGCCGCCCGGGGCTCGAGATCGGCGAGGAGTACGTGCCGTCGGGCGCCACGTCGCCGTAGCGGTTGAGCAGGTTCGTGCGGGGCACGCGCACGTGGTCGAAGTGCAGCCGCCCGTTGTCGATCCCGTTGAGCCCGCCCTTGAGCCCGTCGTCCTCGCCGCCGATGCCGGGCAGGAACTCCCCGGTCGCCGGGTCGCGCAGCGGCACGTAGAACGCGTGAACCCCGTGGTTGACGGCTGGGCCGCCGGGCGCCGCCGTGATGAGCTGCGCGAACAGGACCGACGCCGTGCCGTGCAGCGCCGCGTTGCCGAGATAGTCCTTCCACGCCGCCCGGAACGGCGTGTGGATCACGAACTCCTCGGTCGCCGGGTCGTACGTCGCCGTGGTCCCGATGCTCGCGACGTCCGAGCCGTGGCCCGTCTCGGTCATGGCGAACGCCCCCGGGACGTCCACCGACATCGCATCGGGCAGCAGGTTCTCGTGGTGCGCCTCGGTGCCCAGGTGCATGATCGCCGAGGCGAACAGCCCCCACTGCACGCCCGCCTTGATCTGCAACGACGGGTCCGCGACGACGAGCTCCGCGAAGCGCGAGACGCTGCCGCCGTGGTCGTCGCGACCGCCCAGCGCGGTCGGGAACGCCCGGAGCACCTCGCCCTCGCGGGCCAGGGTGCGGAGCTGCTCGAGCACCCGCGCGCGGTGCTCGGCGACGGTGAGACCCTCGATGCGCTGGAAGCGCGGGTCGCCCGCGACGGCGCGGGCGCCACGGCGCAGCTCGGCGTACGGGCCGAGCATCGCCGCTGTGAGCGCGTCGACGTCGACGGTCGGTTCGTGACCCGGCGTCGCGTGTGCCGGGCGGGCGGTGCTGGCGGTCATCGGGACTCCTCGATGGTGAGTGCGTCGGATGCTGCGTCGTGCGGGGGGTTCGGGGTGCCTGCGGTGCGGCCGCGCTCGCGGGCGAGGAGCCCGACGGGCCCGGCCCAGAGCCAGGCGGTGATCTGGGCGGTGACGGTCTCGCGGTCGGGGTTGCCCGGCTGGTCGCGGTGCGCGAGCCACCACTCGCCGGCGCCGCGCACGAACCCGACCGCGCCGGCGGCCCACGCCTCGGTGAGCGCGCGCTGCGTCGCGTCGGGGCCGCTCACGGGCGCAGCGTCGGGCAGGTGGTCGTGCCGCGCGGCGGGGCGGACGGCGGTGCCCGAGTCGTCGGTCAGGCCGCGCAGGAACGGGGCGGCGACGAGCTGGGTCACCGAGTCGAGGAAGTGCCCGAGCGGCCCGCCCGACTCGACCGAGCCGTCGCGGGTGACGAACGCGTAGACGTGAGGCGAGGACTCGATCATCTCGAGGTAGACCGCGACCATCGCGCGGAGCCCTTCGCGGGGAGTGGGCGCGACGCGGAGCACACCTTCGAGCGCTCCCTGGATCTGCAGCACGACGGCCTCGGCGACGGCGATCTGCAGGCCGGTCTTGTCCGCGAAGTAGCGGTAGACGATCGACTTGGAGGTGCCCGCCGCGACGGCGATCTCCTCCATCGAGACGTCGGGACCGTGGTGGTGCACGGTGCGGCGGGCGACACGCACGAACTCGGCGCGCCTGGCCTCGCGGTGATCCGCCCAACGGGTCGAGCGGCCGTCCGCACCGGCGTCGGTGAGCGGCCCGGGGCGCTCGTCTGCGCGCGCCGAGAATGCGGCGGAACCGGGCACCTGCCGAGGCAGGAGCGACGCGGTGCCCGTCGCCGTCGACGGAGCAGGTGTGATCTCGCTCACGAAACCGAAGGTATCAGGTACTGTGGGTTTCGGACACATATCACCGGGCAAAACCGGTCCCCTGGGCCAGACGTCCCAGGTCAGGGCAGGCTGAGACCTCTGCACGCAGGCACTCCGGCACAACGGCACACCACACTCAGCGACGACGCGAGAGGACGGCCATGGCCAGCACACCCACCGGCGCCACGGCGGACGAGCAGCAGACGAGCACGCCCGACGCCCAGGAGCGCCCCCGGCTCCCCCGCCGCGCGCTCGTGCTCGGCGGCAACCGCATCCCGTTCGCCCGCGCGGGCGGCCCCTACGCCCACGCGAGCAACCAGGACATGCTCACCGCAGCGCTCGACGGGCTCGTGGCCCGCTACGGCCTGCAGGGCGAACGCCTCGGCGAGGTCGCGGCGGGGGCCGTGCTCAAGCACAGCCGGGACTTCAACCTGACGCGCGAGGCCGTGCTCGGCTCCGCGCTGTCGGACGAGACGCCGGCCTACGACGTGCAGCAGGCGTGCGCGACGGGCCTCGAGGCGATCGTCGGGCTGTCCAACAAGATCCGCCTGGGGCAGCTCGACTCGGCCATCGCGGGGGGCGTCGACACGACGTCCGACGCGCCGATCGCGGTGAACGACCACCTGCGCCGCATCCTGCTCGACCTCTCGCACGCCAAGACCGCGGGGCAGAAGCTCGCCGCTGTCTCGCGCCTCCGCCCCACGGACCTCGTGCCGGTCACGCCTCGCACGTCCGAGCCGCGCACCGGGCTGTCGATGGGTGAGCACCAGGCACTCACCACCGCCGAGTGGGGGATCTCGCGCGAGGCACAGGACGAGCTCGCGCTCACGAGCCACCAGCGCCTGGCCGCCGCCTACGACGCCGGGTTCTTCGACGACCTGGTCACGCCGTTCCGCGGCCTGACGCGCGACGCGAACCTGCGCGCTGACTCCTCGCTCGAGAAGCTCGCGAAGCTCCGACCCACGTTCGGCCTGGGCCTCGACGCCCCCGCGACGATGACGGCGGGCAACTCCACGCCCCTGTCCGACGGCGCCTCGGTGGTGCTGCTCGGATCGGACGAGTGGGCCGCCGAGCACGACCTCATGCCCCTCGCGTCCGTGGTCGACGCGGAGTCCGGCGCGGTCGACTTCGTGCACGGTGTCGACGGTCTGCTCATGGCCCCCGTCTTCGCGGTGCCGCGCCTGCTGGCCCGCAACGGGCTCACGCTCGCCGACCTGGACTACGTCGAGATCCACGAGGCGTTCGCCTCGACCGTGCTGACCACGCTCGCGGCGTGGGAGGACGAGGAGTTCTGCCGCACCCGGCTCGGGCTCGAGGGCGCGTTCGGCAAGGTCGAGCGCGAGCGGCTCAACGTGCACGGCTCGTCGCTCGCCGCGGGGCACCCGTTCGCCGCGACCGGTGGGCGCATCGTGGCGACCATCGCCAAGGAGCTCGCCCGGCGCAAGGCCGAGCAGGGCACCGACGCCCCCGTGCGGGCCCTCGTGTCCATCTGCGCCGCAGGTGGTCTCGGTCTGACGGCGATCCTGGAGGCAGCGTGAGCGACACGTACCTGAACCTCGTCAACTCGGGGTTCACGAAGAAGGTCGCCCAGCAGCTCGGGCTGCCGCGACCGGCCCAGCTGCGCCGCTTCCGTCCGGGTCAGCCGCTGGTCGACGGACCTGTGCTCGTGCTCGGATCGGGCACCGAGGCGGAGTCGCTCGCGCACCTGCTCTCGGGCACCGGGCTCGACGACGGCGGCGCGGTGCGGGGCTGGGACCTCGACGTGCGCCGCACGCCCGCGGCCGACGAGCGCTACGCGGCTGTCGTGCTCGTGCTGACCGACGTGCAGCACCCCGACGACCTCGCCGGCCCGGTGCTCACCGCGGGCGGCGTGCTCAAGGGGCTGGCACCCGGCGCCCGCGTCGTGACCCTCTCGCGTCCTGCGACCGCCGACGACGGTCCGGCGCTCGCCGCCGCACGCCAGGGCGTCGACGGGGTGCTGCGCTCGCTCGCCAAGGAGCTGCGCGGCGGCGCGACCGCGAACGGTGTGGTCGTGGCGGACGGCGTCCCGGTCGACGCCCCGAGCGCGCTCGGGGCCCTGCGGTTCTTCCTGTCGACGCGCTCGGCGTTCGTCGACGGCCAGCTGCTGACGGTCGGCTCCGACGCGGGCACGCTGCCCGCCGACTGGGACCAGCCCCTCGCGGGGCGTGTCGCGGTCGTCACCGGGGCGGCCCGCGGCATCGGCGCCTCGATCGCGGCGACGCTGGCCCGGGACGGCGCGACCGTCGTCGCGGTGGACGTGCCCGCTGCCGGTGAGCAGCTCGCGGCGGTCGCGAACTCCGTGCGGGGCACGGCGCTGCAGCTCGACGTGACGGGACCCGACGCCGGGCAGAAGATCCTCGACCACGCGACGGCCCGGCACGGGCGGCTCGACATCGTGGTGCACAACGCCGGGATCACCCGCGACAAGCTGCTCGCGAACATGACCCCCGAGAAGTGGGACCCGGTGCTCGCCGTCAACGTCGACGCCCCGCTGCGCATCAACGAGGCGCTGGTCGAGTCGGGAGACTTCACCGACGCGCCCCGCATCGTCGCGCTCGCGTCCACGTCGGGCATCGCGGGCAACCGCGGGCAGACCAACTACGCGGCGTCCAAGGGCGGGGTCATCGGCATGGTGCGGGCCACCGCGCCGCTGCTCACCGCGTTCGGCGGCACGGCCAACGCCGTGGCCCCCGGCTTCATCGAGACCGAGATGACCGCGCGGATCCCGGCCCTGACCCGGCAGGTCGCGCGGCGGCTGAACTCGCTCCAGCAGGGCGGTCAGCCGATCGACGTCGCCGAGACCGTCGCGTTCCTCGCGTCCCCGCAGGCCGGCGGCATCATGGGCCAGACGCTGCGGGTGTGCGGGCAGAACATGGTGGGCCAGTGAGCACGGACGCCCCGGCCACCGACGACCCCACGGTGCCGCTCCCGGCGATCGCGGGGATCCTCGGGGCGTCGGGCGGGCGCACCCCCGTCGTCCTCCCGGGGGTCCCGGCGCTCGGCGGGCTCTACCGTCGTGGCTTGGTCGCGTCCGGGCGGCGCGCGCTCGACCGCCGGTTCGGGCGCACGGCCCCGCGCACCCTGCCCGACGTCGCGTACGCCGTCGCGGGCGTGCGGGCCGACGCCGAGCACCTGACGGCCTACCAGCACCTGCTCGGCGAGAGCGCGTCCGACGTGCTGCCCGCCGGGTTCGTGCACGTGCTCGCGTTCCCCGTCGCCACGGCCGTCATGGTGCGGCCCGACTTCCCGCTGCCGCTGCTCGGGATGGTGCACCTCGCCAACCACATCGAGCAGCTGCACCCGCTCACGCTCGGCGACCGGCTCGACGTGCTCGCCTGGGCGCAGGGCCTCACGCCGCACCGTGCGGGCACGCAGGTCGAGCTCGTGACCGAGGTGCGTGTGGCCGGGCCGTCCGACGACGTGCTGGCCGGGCCCCTCGCGTGGCGCGGGGTCTCGACCTACCTGGCCAAGGGGGTGCGGCTCGGGGCGGACGCGTCGGCGTCCGAGGACGTCGCGCCTTCCCTGCCCGACGACGGAGCGCGCGAGCCGTTCACCGCGCCCCTCCCCACGGGTCGCTGGCACCTCGCCGCCGACACCGGCCGCCGGTACGCGGCCGTCTCGGGCGACCAGAACCCCATCCACCTGTCGAAGGTCAGCGCCAAGGCGCTCGGCTTCCCGCGGGCCATCGCGCACGGCATGTACACCGCCTCCCGCGCTCTGGCCGACGTGGGCGCCGGCCGCGGCGACGCGTTCACGTGGACCGTCGAGTTCACCAAGCCGGTGCTGCTGCCCGCCACCGTCGACGTGCGGGTGGCCCCCGACGACGACGGCGGGTTCACGTACGCCGCCTGGCACGGCCGCACGGGCAAGCCGCACCTGACGGGCGCCGTCGTCCCGCGCTGACTGCTCGCGGGCGTCGGTGCCAGGTGGCAGGGTGCTGGGCATGGACCCACGACTCACGCTCATCACGCTCGGCGTCGCCGACGTCGAGGCCGCACGCCGGTTCTACGTCGACGGCCTGGGCTGGGATCCCGCGTTCGACGTCCCCGGCCAGGTCCTGTTCCTGCAGGTGGGGCCCGGTGTGCTGCTCTCGTTCTTCGGCGCGCAGGACCTCGCCGCCGACATGGGCGACGCGCGCGGCTCGGCCCCCGCCACACCCCAGGGCGTCACGCTCGCGCACAACGTGGACTCCCCCGCCGCGGTCGATGCGGCGATCGCCCGGGCCGTGGCCGCCGGGGCCCGGGTGGTCAAGCCCGCGCAGCGCGCCGAGTGGGGCGGCTACCACGGGTACGTCGAGGACCCGTGCGGCGTGCGGTGGGAGATCGCGCACAACTCCGGGCTCACGATCGCCGCTGACGGGACCGTGAGCCTGGGCGCGGTCGAGTAGCGCTCGGCTCGGCTCGGCTCCGACTGTGCCCGGCTCTGCTCAGCTCAGCTCGCGGAGCGGCGCGGTCATGTCGCCGCCGGCGTCGCCGGTGTTCACCGTCCCCTGGTGCTCGAACAGCAGCGCGTGGACCTCGGCATCCGCCCGGGGACAGTGCTCGACCCCCTTCGGGACCACGAACACGTCGTTCGGTCCGAGCACCACGTCCCGGTCGCGGAGCTGGATGGTGAGCGTGCCGCTGACCACCAGGAACAGCTCGTCGGTGTCGGGATGGGTGTGCCAGACGAACTCGCCCTGGACCTTGACGACCTTCACGTCGTAGTCGTTCACGCTCGTCAGCCGGTGCGGCTGCCAGTGCCCGGAGACGGCGTCGAGCGCCGCCTGCACGTTGCGCACGTCGCCGCCGCTCATGGTCGGAGCCTAGTCAGGTGCGCTGTCGGTCAGCAGAGCGGGCGGATGCGCAGGTCGTGCGCTTCCGGTCGCCGTCGTGGGGTGTCGGTGTCACGATCGGGCCGCGACCGCGGACGCCCGTCCGCGACGAGGAGGTCTGATGAGCGCCATGACGTCAGCTGCGGTGAGCAGCGCTCGGCAGCGACCGTGGGAGCTGGCCGCGCGCTGCGGCTACGCGGTGAGCGGTGTGCTGCACGTGCTGATCGGGCTGCTCGCCGTCCAGGTGGCCCTGGGCAGCGGTGACGAGAGCGCCGACCAGTCGGGCGCGCTCGGTCAGATCGCCGGGACCCCGTTCGGCGGGGCCGCGCTGTGGTGCGGGGCGGTCGCGCTGCTCGCGCTCGCCGCCTGGCAGGGAGCCCAGGCGATACGTGGCGGCGAGGTCGCCGACCGGGTCAAGGCCGCGGCCAAGGCCGTGGTCTACGTCGCGCTGGCGGTCAGCGCCGTGGCGTTCGCCGTCGGATCGGGCAGCTCGAGCGAGGGGCAGACCGAGGGCGCCACGTCGGGCCTCCTGGGTGCACCCGGCGGCCGGGCACTCGTGGTCGCGGTCGGCCTCGTGGTCCTGGGGGTGGGTGGCTACCACGGGTACAAGGGCGTGACCCGGAAGTTCCTCGACGACCTGCGGGCCCTGCCCGGTGCGCAGCTTGGCACCACGGTGCGCGTCGCGGGCACGGTCGGCTACGTCGCCAAGGGCGTCGCGCTCGTGCTGGTCGGCGGTGCGTTCGTGCTCGCGGGCCTGACCGCCGACCCGCAGCGGGCGCAGGGCCTCGACGGCGCGCTCCACGACCTGCGCGAGCAGCCCGCCGGGGTCGTCGCGCTGCTCGCCGTCGCGGTCGGGCTCGCCTGTTACGGCGGCTACTCGTTCGTGCGCGCACGGTTCGCACGCATGTGACCGCGCGTGCCCGGCTCGGGCGGCGGAGCCGTGGCGCGCGACGAATCGGTCGAGCGCTGCCAGGATCGGGGCATGACGAAGCCCGTGCGCATCGGCGTTCAACTCCAGCCGCAGCAGGCCGACTACGCCCAGATCCGTGACGCGGTCCGCCGCGCCGAAGACATGGGCGTCGACGTGGTCTTCAACTGGGACCACTTCTTCCCGTTGTACGGCGACCCGGACGGCAAGCACTTCGAGTGCTGGACGATGCTCGGCGCGTGGGCCGAGCAGACGAGCCGTGTCGAGATCGGCGCGCTCGTGACCTGCAACTCCTACCGCAACCCCGAGCTGCTGGCCGACATGGCGCGAACCGTGGACCACATCTCGGGCGGGCGGCTGATCCTGGGCATCGGCGCAGGCTGGTTCGAGAAGGACTACGACCAGTTCGGCTACGAGTTCGGCACGGCCGGGTCGCGGATCGCGGCGCTGGGTGAGGCGCTGCCGCGCATCAAGGCGCGGTGGGCCGCGGGGAACCCGGCACCGACGCGTCAGATCCCGATCCTCATCGGCGGGGGCGGCGAGCGCAAGACGCTGCGGATCGTCGCCGAGCACGCCGACGCGTGGCACTCGTTCGGCGACCTCGAGACGCTGACCCGCAAGAGCGCGATCCTCGACGAGCACGGCGCGGCCGTGGGGCGGGACGCGACCGTGATCGAGCGCTCGGTCGCCGTCGACGCTCCCCCGTCCCAGGTAGCCGACGCCCTGGTCGCCGCGGGCGTCACGCTGTTCACGATCGGCGCGGGCGGCCCCGACTACGACCTGTCGCTGCTGCAGCAGTGGATCGACTGGCGCGACTCCCGCGGCTGATCGTGCCGCGGGCAGGTGGCAGGCTCAGGGCATGACCCGCCGAGCCCAGACCCTGGCTGCACCACGCCTGTCGCTGCCCGCCCTCATGCCGTTCGACGGCGCGCTCGAGGACGAAGGCGACTACGAAGGGCTGTCGTTCGACGGGCTGGACCTGAGCGGGCAGGACGGTCGGCACGCCCGCCTCATGGACTGCGTCCTGACGGGCTGCCGGCTCGACGGCACCGACCTGCGCCACTCCCACATCGCGGAGAGCAGGTTCGCAGAGGCCAATGCGGGGAGCCTCGACGCGGCGAGCTCGTCCTGGCGCGACGTCGAGCTGGTGGGCTGCCGCCTCGGTGCCGTCACGGCCTACGCGAGCACCTTCACGCGCGTGCTGGTGCGTGGCGGCAAGATCGACTACCTCAACCTGCGCGACGCGTCGCTCGTGGACGTGCGGTTCGACGGCTGCGTCATCGGCGAGCTCGACCTGATCGGCGCGAAGCTCCAGCGGGTGGCGTTCGACGATTGCCGCATCGGCCGCCTGGACGTGACCCGGGCGACGCTCACGCAGGTGGACCTGCGCGGCGCCGACCTGTCCGGGCTCAACGGCGTCGCAGGGCTCGCGGGCGCGACGATCAGCGGCGACCAGCTCCTCGAGCTCGCCCCGGCGATGGCCGAGCACCTGGGCATCGTCGTCGACTGACGGCGATGCACGTCGGGCACGACGAGCGCGTCACGCTCCCGTGGCGAGCCGTCCGAGCGCGGGCACCCGCCAGGCGCCCGCCGGCAGGTGCCCGGGGGCGGGCACCCGCGCGGTGTGGCTCACGAGCCCGACGGTGTTGCCCTCGCTGTCGCGCACGAACGCCATCCACTCGTCGGATCCCGCGGGCCCGAGGGTCGCGTCCTCGTGCTGGTAGATGACCGCGGGCTCACCCTCGATGACGACGCCGTCCGCACGCAGCTCGGCGACCCGCGTGCGCACGTCGTCGACCCGCAGGTAGACGAGCGAGCTCGACGCCTCACGGTCGAGCAGCAGCCGGACCCCGTCGAGCACGAAGAACGCGAGCCCGGGCGGGTCGAAGACCGCGTCGGCCGGCTGGCCCAGCAGTCGTTGGTAGAAGACGACGGCCCGCCGGAGGTTCTCGACCCGCTGCGCGACCTGGACCACGACGCCATTGTCCGATTTGTCCATCATCTGACGAGGGTACGTGGTTCCTCGCACGGGGAGAAGCCGAGCGTGTGACCAGGACGGACGACCAGGGCGGACGAGTACGCTCGCCGGACCTATCGAAGGCAGGTGCACGGATGTCGAGCCTCTCCGACCCGCAGGACGAGACGCCCTCGCGGCTGGGCGCCCCGCTCGTGCTGCGCAACCCGCGGGCCACGGCCGGCCTCGCGCTGGGCATCGCGAGCCTCATCGTGAACCCCGTGCTGCTGACCTCGATCATCGGGATCGTCGTGTCGGCCCTGGGGCTCAGCCGCGCCACGCGCATGACCGAGGTCGGCTACGCGCCCGTCGGCCGCAGCAAGGCGATCTGGGGACTGGGCCTGTCGATCCTCGGCCTGGTCTCCTCCCTCGCCCTCAAGTCCGGCATGTTCTGACCCCCGGCCCCCCCTGACCTCGAGATAGAGCCTGGGGGGGGGGGGGGGGGGAGGGGGGGGGGGGGGGGGGGGGGGGGGGGGGGGGGGGGGGGGGGGGGGGGGGGG
>NZ_JBISBW010000008.1:0-188041 GCF_044392165.1 Cellulomonas sp. P22 | reverse complement strand
AGAAGCACACCCTTCGCACAAAGCCTTTCCCCTTTCCCCCCCCCCCCCCCCCCCCAGGCTCTATCTCGGCGAAGGGTGGGGGTGGGGGGTGGGGTCAGTCGGGGGTGGGGCCGCAGGCTTGGGCGGCGGTGGCGGCGAGGGCTTCGAGGCCGTGGACGACGAGGAGCGGGCGGGTGTCGTCGACGACGGTCCAGCAGCCGTCCACCACCTCGTACCGGGCACGCGGCCCGGCGTGGAGGTAGGCGGTGAGCGCCGCGACGAGCCGGTCGACGGCCTCGCCCGCGGTCCCGACGCCCACCGAGGCCCGGATCGCCCCGGCAGGCGCACCGAGGTGAGCGAGCAGCGGGTGGGCGCAGAACCGCCCGTCCCGCACGCCGATGCCGTGCTCGGCCGCGAGGTACGCCGCGACGAGCCCCGGGTCGTGGCCCGCGACGGTGAACGTCACGACGCCCACGGGGTCGACCGAGTCGGGCCAGATCCGCACGACCTCGACCCCGTCGATCCCGGCGAGCCCGTCCACCAGCCGGGTGCGCAGCACGTCCTCGTGGGCCGCGAGCGCCCCGTCGGGCAGCGCCGCGAGCACGTCGCACGCCTCGGCCAGCGCGACAGCCCCGAGCACGTTCGGCGAACCGGCCTCGTGCCGCGCCGGCGCCAGCTGCCACAGCGTCCGGTCGACCCGGACGTCGCGCACCGCACCTCCCCCTGCGAGATGCGGTGCGCCCGTGTCCAGCCAGTCGCGGCGCCCCACGAGGGCACCCGCGCCGAACGGTGCGTAGGTCTTGTGGCCGGAGAACGCGACGTAGTCGACGTCGGATCCGGCGAGCGAGAACGGCCGGTGCGGCACGAGCTGGGCGGCGTCGACCGCGACCCGGGCCCCGGCGGCGTGCGCGATCCGCACGACGTCGTCGAGCGGCAGCGCCTCGCCGGTCACGTTGGACGCCCCGCTGACCGCGACGAGCGCGTACGGACGCGTCCCCAGCTCGTCGGCCAGACGGTCGAGGGTCGCGGCGACCGTCTCCGCGATGGGCAGCACCGTCGCGGCGCGGTCGGCGCCGAGCCCCCACGGGAGCAGGTTGGCGTGGTGCTCGCCGTCGAGGACGAGCACCTGTCCCGGGGAGCCGTCGGCAGCCGCCGGGACGATGCCCGCGAGCAGGTTGAGCGAGTCGGTCGTGTTGCGCGTGATGATCGCGACGTCGTCCTCGCGGGCCCCGACGAACCGGGCGATGGTCTGCCGGGACGCCTCGTACAGCGCGGTGCACACCTGCGAGAGGTAGCCCGCGCCGCGGTGCACCGACGCGTACAGCGGCAGCACCTCGTTCACGCGGGCCGCGACGGCCTCGAGCGCGGGGGCGCTGGCGGCGTAGTCGAGGTTCGCGTAGGTGCGGGTGGTGCCGTCGACGAGCGGCACCTGGGTGGCCGCCCCGACCACGGCCAGGAGCGGCGGGTGCCCGGACGCGGCGACCTCGTCGACACGCACCAGGTCCTGGTGCTCGGTGGTGAGGGACTTCATGGCACTCCTCCGACAGGTGTGGGGGGAGCGACGTGCTGAACCCCCGCGCTTGCCGTGCACCGACGGGCGCACAGCCCGGTCGTCACCCGGGGCACCCCACCGCGGAGGAGGGTTGCCGGCCAGCAAGCCGGGGCTGTGCGCTGGCACTCATGACCTTGCCTCAAGGTTCACGCCCGCCCTCGGGGCTGTCAACGGCTCACGGGACCGTCTCGGATGGCGGACAGGCGCGTCCGAGGCTTGGAAGGCCTGACCGACGCGGCGTAGTGTCGCGTCCACCATCCAGAGCGGCCGAGAGATCTGGCTCGACGACGCCGCAGCAACCCGCGGGCACCCCGGTGCCCGGCCGAGGGTGCTACCGCCAGGACCGATGGAGGCGAGCATGAGCATCCCCGACCCCGCTCCCGGCACGGACGCGAGCACCCCGCGGCTGCGCTACCGGCTGCTGACCGGACCCGACGACTCGACGTTCTGCGCACGCGTCAGCGCGGCCCTCGACGAGGGCTACGTGCTGCACGGCAGCCCCGCCGCCACGTTCGACGGCGAGCGCGTGATCGTCGCGCAGGCCGTGGTGCTCCCCACCCCGCCGCGACCCGAGACCGTGCTCGTATGAGCGCCGGGCGCTACGCGGGCGACCTGACCCCGCGCGAGGCCTGGGACCTGCTGGCCGCCGACGAGCGCGCCGTGCTGGTCGACGTGCGCACCGACGCCGAGTGGCGCTACGTGGGCGTGCCCGACGTGAGCGGGCTCGGTCGCCGCACCGAGCTGGTCGAGTGGGTCCGCTACCCGAGCGGGCAGCCCAACGCCGAGTTCCTCGCCGAGCTCGCCCGCACCGGGCTGACCCCGGGCGACGAGCGGCCCGTCGTGTTCCTGTGCCGCTCGGGCGTGCGCTCGGTCGCCGCCGCGACCGCTGCCACCGCGGCCGGGTACGGCCCCGCGTACAACGTGCTCGAGGGCTTCGAGGGAGACGTCGACGCGCAGGGCCACCGTGGCGCCGCGGGCTGGCGCGCCGCGGGACTGCCCTGGACCCAGCCGTGAGCGGCGCGAACCACCCGCGTCGCACGCCCGGCCCGGGCGCCTGGGACGACGGGACGCTGCAGCCCGGGCTGCGACCCGACACCCTCGCGGTCCGCGGCGGGCTGGTCCGCAGCGAGTTCCACGAGACGTCCGAGGCGCTGTTCCTCACCCAGGGCTACGTGTACGACACCGCCGCCGAGGCCGAGGCGGCGTTCGCGGGCGAGACCGACCGGTTCCTGTACTCGCGGTACTCCAACCCGACCGTCTCGACGTTCGAGGAGCGGCTGCGGCTGATCGAGGGCGCCGAAGCAGCGTCCGCGACCGCATCGGGCATGTCCGCGGTGTTCACCTCGCTCGCCGCGCTCGTGCGCACGGGTTCGCGGGTCGTGGCGGCGCGCGCGCTGTTCGGCTCGACCGTGGTGATCTTCGACGAGCTGCTCGCCCGGTGGGGTGTGCGCACCGACTACGTGGACGGCCACGAGCTCTCCCAGTGGGAGGACGCGCTCTCGACCCCGGCCGACGTCGTCTTCTTCGAGACGCCGTCCAACCCGATGCAGGACCTCGTCGACATCGCCGCCGTCTCGCGGCTCGCGCACGCCGCCGGCGCGACGGTCGTGGTCGACAACGTGTTCGCGACACCCGTGCTCTCGCACCCGCTCGAGCTCGGGGCGGACGTGGTCGTGTACTCGGCCACCAAGCACATCGACGGCCAGGGTCGGGTGCTCGGCGGCGCGATCCTCGGCTCGTCCGAGTACGTGCACGGGCCCGTGCAGACCCTGATCCGCAACACCGGCCCCTCGCTCAGCCCGTTCAACGCCTGGGTGCTGCTCAAGGGCCTCGAGACGGTGTCGCTGCGGGTGCGCCACCAGACGGCCTCCGCGCTGCAGGTCGCGACCTGGCTCGAGCAGCAGCCCGCCGTCGCCCGGGTCCGCTACCCGTACCTGGCCTCGCACCCGCAGCACGAGCTCGCGCTCGCGCAGCAGTCGGGCGGCGGCACCGTCGTCACGTTCGATCTTTCGGTGCCCGACGGCGCGTCGCCCGACCTCGCGAAGAAGCTCACCTTCGGCGTGGTCGACGCGCTGCGGATCGTCGACATCTCGAACAACCTCGGTGACGCGAAGTCGATCGTCACGCACCCGGCGACGACCACGCACCGCAAGCTCGGGCCCGAGGGTCGCGCGAGGGTCGGCATCGCCGAGTCCACGGTGCGGCTGTCGGTCGGGCTCGAGGACCCCGCCGACCTGATCGAGGACGTCGCCCAGGCGCTCGGCACCCTCGACGGCTGACGCCCGAGGCGACCGCACGCGCGGGACGTCCGTCGTGACACGTCAGGCCGGGATCGCGGCCTCGCGCGGATCGTGCGCGTCCGCGAGCAGCGCCCGCAGCAGGTCCGACGAGTCGGCGAGCGGCACGAGCACGACGCCGTCGGCCCCGACCTCGCGGGCGAGGCGGGTGGCCTCAACCAGCACCTGGTCCGCGGGCGCCACGATCCTGCCCGCATCCGCGCGCCATGCGATGCCGGCCATGGCGTCGAGGCACGCGAGCCGGCGGGACATGGCCCGGGCCGAGGCGTCGTCGGCAGCGACCACGACCTCGACGTCGAGCAGCACCGTCACGTCGGAGCGCCGACGCCCCATGGCGGCGACCTCCTCATCGAGCTGCGCGACCAGCGCGGACACCGCGGACCGGGTGGGCAGCCGGGACGAGAAGCCCAGCCGCACGACCTCGGCGCGGGCGGCGGCCAGCGCGACGGCGACCTCAGAGGCGTCGTGCAGCTCGACGGGCCGCGGGCCGCTCGTGTCGGTCGGCGCGGCAGGTGCGTCGAGGACCACCCGGAACGGTGGACGTGTGCCCGCGCGCGCGGGACGGGTCCCGGTGAGCGGTGCCGCGTGCCGGGCCGGGACGGGCGGGAGCGAGACGTGCAGGGGGCGGGGAGGCGTGAGCGTCGTCACGAGCGGTTCCTCAGGGGGTGTCGTGCAGGTGCGCTGCCCGGGGCCGGAGCCACATCAGGCGCGCGAGGTCGTCAGCTCAGCGACAACACGTCTGCAGGGACACAGGGGGATCGTAGCGGGCGTCGGGCCCGGGCGGGAGCCCGCGTCCGGGCCCCGGACCGCGACGCGGGCGGCATCTGGCATCAAGGGCGGGCTCGGATGTGCCGACGGAGTTCTTGTGCCAAGTGACTGGCGTCGCCCAGAGAGCTCGATCATCGACCTGCTGCCCCCGTCACGCACGCGGCGGCGCGGCCGGGGGCGAGTGCGGCCACGCAGAGCTCGACGCGGCCACCGCGGCCGCGTGGCCGGGAGTCGGCGCTCGACGCGGCCGGTGACACGTCAACCCGGCTCCTGGACAGGCTGGTTCGTCGGGGCACTCGTCGGGATCATGGTGATCTTCCGGCTCGTGTCGGCGATCAACTGACCTGATCGCGTACGGGCTCCCAGCGGTGTCCGTTCCGGGCCCCGGGAGCCCCCGTCCGGGCCCCGGACCGCGGTGCGTCGACGACGAGGTCCGGACGGGGTGGCGACCGACGGTCAGGCGTCGGCCGGTCTGACCCACTGCTCCCCCGCCTCGACGGCGACGGTCAGCACGTTCTCGCGCGGCGGTACGGGGCACGTCGCGAACTGCGTCAGTCCGCACGGCAAGTTCGCCGCACGGTTGAAGTCGAGCAGGAGCGCGCCGTCGTCAGCGACCGGGCCCAGCGCCAGGGTGCGCGACGCGGGGTAGGTGGTGACCCCGCTGGTCGCGTCGCGGAACAGCACGCTCGGGCCGTGTGCCCCGTCGAACACGACGAGCTGCTGCGGCGCGCCGCCGATCGCGAAGTCGACGGTGCCGATCGCTGTGTGGTGGTGCTCGAGACCGTCGACCACAGCCCCGGTCGTCACGGTGCGCGGGGCCGGGTAGCGTGTCAGGACGCCCGGCACGACCCACGCCGGGTCGGGCGCGTAGGCCGGGATCCCCGTGAACTCGGCGAGCTGCGGGGCGCGCGGGTCGTGCACGCGGACGATGTCGTGGCTCGTGCGGCGGGCGACCTCGACCAGCAGGTCACCGACCCGGACGCCGAGGCCGGGAGCACCCTCGACCGGGTGCAGCGTTGCCTCGCCGTCGACCGTCGTCCCGTCGGGGAGCACCACGGCGTCGGTGCGCGCGGCCTGGATGCGCACAGTGCCGTCGGCGCTCGACCAGCGGCCCGGCACCCCACCGCCGAGCGGGGCCGGGGCGGGGGTCAGCCAGTGCAGCGCTGTGATCGCGACCCAGCCGTGCGGGTCGCGGAAGTACCGCTCCCGGCTCGCGTGCCAGGCCTCCCACTCGGCGGCGAACGTCGCGGCGGCGGGATCGGTCGTGGTGGTCATGGCGGGTCCTCTCGGTGGTGCGGGTCGATGCGCGGGGCGGAGGTGGGGTCGTGGTGCGGCACGAGCTGCCGCGGCGTCACGGGACCGCGAGCGCCGCGTCCGCGGAGGGCACGTCGGCCGCGACGGGGAGCGTGCGGCCGAACGCGCCCGCGTCGGGCAGGCCCAGGTGCTCGCGCAGCGTCGTGCCGGTGTACTCGGTGCGGTACGAGCCACGCTCCTGGAGCAGCGGGACGACGCGGTCCACAAACTCGTCGAGCCCGTGCGGGGTCAGGTGCGGGATGAGGATGAAGCCGTCCGACGCACCCGTCTGCACGTGGCGGTCGATGTCGTCGGCGACCTGCTGGGGCGTGCCGACGAACGACTGACGCCCGATCACCTCGATGACCAGCTCGCGGATGCTGAGGTCCTTCTCCTCGGCGATCGCGCGCCACCGGGCGGCCACCGCGCGGGGGTCGGCAAACTGCGCGGCGCGGCCCTGCGTGATCGACGGCTCCTCGACCAGCGGATCGACGTCGGGGAGCGGGCCGTCCACGTCGTAGGCCGACAGGTCCCGGTTCCACACCTGCTCGACGAACGAGCGCGCGACCGCGGGGCGCACCTGCTGGTGCTGGATCTCGCGCAGCCGCTCCTCGGCATCGGCCGGGGTGTCGCCCAGCACGAAGCTGGCCCCGGGCAGGATCTTGAGGTCGTCGGGGCTCCGGCCGTACCGCGCGAGCCGACCCTTCACGTCGGCGTAGAACGCGCGCCCGTCCTCGAGGCCGCCGTGCCGGGAGAACACGGCGTCGGCCACCTGGGCGGCGAGCTCGCGGCCGCCGTCCGAGTCGCCAGCCTGGATGATCACGGGGTGACCCTGGGGCGGGCGCGGCAGCGTCGGGCGGGCCTCGATGTCGACGAGCCGGCCGCCCGTGCGCACGAGCCCCACGGATCGCTCCCGCACGTAGGTGCCCGAGACGGGGTCGGCGAGCACCGCGTCGGGCGCCCACGCGTCCCACAGGGCCCGCGCCGTGTCGACCACCTCGCGGGCCCGTTCGTAGCGGTCCGCGTGGTCCAGGTAGCCGCCGCGGCGGAAGTTCGCGCCGTGGAACGCGTCCGACGACGTGACCACGTTCCACGCCGCCCGTCCGGCCGAGAGGTGGTCGAGGGTCGCGAACTGGCGCGCGAGCTCGTACGGCTCGTTGAACGTCGCGTTGATCGTGCCCGCGAGGCCGAGCCGGGTCGTGATCCCCGCGAGCGCGGCGAGCACCGTGTACGTGTCCGGGCGGCCGACCACGTCGTGCTCGATGATCTGCCCGCGCTGCTCACGCAGCCGCAGCCCTTCGGCGAGGAAGAGGAAGTCGAACAGCCCGCGCTCGGCGGTGCGGGCCAGGTGCTCGAACGACGCGAACGACGACTGCGTCCCGGGCTGGTGCGACGGGTCGGTCCACACGGTGTGGTGGTTGACGCCCGGGAAGTGGGCGGCGAGGTGGATCTGCTTCGGGTGCTGCTGCGGCATGAGAGGTCCTTCTCTGCTCGACGAGGTCGGCGACGGCGGGACGGCGGGGTGGTTCAGCGGGCCGTGGCGTAGCGGCTCGAGGGGCGGGCGAGACCGAACGCGTCGCGCAGCGTGCGGGGCGTGTCCGCGGCATCGGTGGGGTGCGCCGCGAGCCGCCCGCGGGCCCGCAGCAGGGGTGCGAGCTGCTCGGTGAGCAGCGCCACGTCGCCGACCTGCGCGAGCGGGGCCAGCACCAGACCGTCGGCGCCCGTGAGGTCCACGAGGTCGGCGAGCGCCTCCGCGGCCCGGGGCGCCCCGGCGACGACCGCGAGGCCGCGCGGGGACCACGGCCGCCCGGCCAGGGTGTCGAGCTCAGCGAGGCGCCGGGCTGCGGCTGGGTCGTCGACCGCGAGCAGGACCTCGACGTCCAGCAGCACGTGCACGGCCTGGGCCTCGCGCCCGGCGGCGGCCACCGCCGCGCGGACCTGCGCCACGCGCGCGGTCGCCCCCGCCACGTCGCGGGCCGCGACCCGGATCACGTCGGCACGGGCCGCGGCGAGGCTCAGCGCCTCGGGCACGTCACCGCGCACCACGACGATCGGCTGGCCCTGCGGCGAGCGGGGCGTGATCGACGCCCCGGCCACCGAGAACGTCGCCCCCGTGAAGTCGGCGCCGTGGATGCGCGTGCGGTCCACGTACCGGTCGGTCGCTGCGTCGAGCACGATCGCGTCGTCCTCCCACGAGTCCCACAACCGGCTGACGACCTCGACCACGTCGGCGGCCTCGTCCCACTGGGCCGCCGACGAGCGCGCCGTCCGGCCGTGGAACTGGGCCGCCTGCACGTCGCCACCGCCCGTTCCGGCGGGGGCCGCGACGTCGACCTGCCAACCGGCACGTCCGTCGCTCACGTGGTCGAGCGTCGTGATCGCCTTGCTCACGTGGAACGGCTCGGCGTACGAGACGGGCACCACCGGGACGAGCCCGACCTGGTGGGTCAGGGGCCCGAGCAGCGCGGCGAGGCCGGTCGCGTCGAGCCGCGCCTGGACCGTGCCGGGCACGCCGTCCGGCGGGGCCACCGAGTCGGCGAGCACCACGAACGTGGCCCCCGCGCGCTCGACGGCCCGCACCAGGCGAACCCAGTGGGCCGCGGTGAGGAGCCCTTCGGCATCGGCGTCGGGCAGCCGCCACGCCGCCGGGTGACGGCCGGCGCCCTCGAGCTCGACGGCCAGGTGGAACGGACGGGTCTGGGACATGGGCACCCCTGGATGAGGACGCCGCGCGCACCGCGCGACGGTGACGGAGGACGGCACGGCGGGACCGGGCCGGAAGGAGGGGGCACGCGGGTGCCGGACGACGCCGGATCGCCTCGGGCCACGCCGACGACGGCGGGCGCGAGGGGCGTCAGGGAGAGGTCAGCGCTGCGCCCGCACGAGCGGGCGGCCGGACGTCAGGCGCGACAACAGCGACAGCGGCGTGTGCTGCTCGGGTGACGCACGGTGGACCTCCATCGGTCCTGGCGGAAGCACCTGCACCCGCCGCGGGAGCGGTGGGAGGTTGCTGCGACGTCGACGAGCCAGGTCTCTCGGTCGCTCTGGATGGGCACCGAGCAGCCTAGGAAGGCGTTCGCGGGATGACCAGCCCACATCCGACATCCGAGACGTCCCGGGCGCGGGCGGCGTGGCGGGCGGGCCGCCGTGCACCGAGGCTGGACCTGAGGGGCACGGGACGGATCGAGCGGACCGCCACCGCCGCTCCGGCACTGCGGGCACTGGAAGAGAGCTGCGGGCACTGGAGGAGACATGGGCATCGAGCTCGGCATCGACACGTTCGGGGACGTCACGCAGGGTGCGGACGGCACGCTGCTGAGCCAGGCTCAGGTGATCCGCAACGTGGTCGAGCAAGGGGTGGTCGCCGATCAGGTGGGGCTCGACGCCGTGGGGGTCGGGGAGCACCACCGGGACGACTTCGCGATCTCGGCACCCGACGTGGTGCTCGCAGCGATCGCTGCCCGCACCACGCGCGTGCGGCTCGGCTCGGCTGTCACCGTGCTGTCCTCGGACGACCCCGTGCGCGTCTTCGAGCGGTTCTCCACGCTCGACGCGATCTCCGCCGGGCGCGCCGAGGTCACGGTGGGGCGCGGCTCGTTCACCGAGTCGTTCCCGCTGTTCGGGCTCGACCTGGCGCAGTACGAGGTGCTGTTCGACGAGAAGCTCGACCTGTTCACGCACCTGCTCGCGGGTGGCCCGGTCACGTGGTCGGGGACCACCCGCCCCGCGCTGCGCGACCAGCACGTGCACCCGCCGGTCGAGCACGGGCGGCTGCGCACGTGGGTGGGCGTGGGCGGCAGCCCCGAGTCCGTGGTGCGCGCGGCGCGCTACGGACTGCCGCTCATGCTCGCGATCATCGGCGGCGAGCCGGCCCGGTTCCGACCGTTCGTCGACCTCTACCACCGGGCGCTGGCCGAGCTCGGCACCGGCCCGGGGCTCGTGGGCCAGCACTCCCCCGGTCACGTCGCGGCGACCGACGACGAGGCGCTCGACCAGCTCTGGCCGCACTACCGCACGTACGTCGGGCGCATCGGGCGCGAGCGGGGCTGGCCGCCGCCCACCCGCGAGGCGTTCCAGGAGGCTGCCGGACCCGACGGCGCGCTGTACGCGGGCTCGCCGACCACCGTCGCCGCGAAGATCGTGCGCTCGGCGCGGATCCTCGGCCTCGACCGGTTCGACCTCAAGATCTCTCAGGGCGCCCTGCCGCACGAGCACACGGTGCGGGCGATCGAGCTGTACGGCTCGGTCGTCGCCCCGCTCGTGCGCACCGCGCTCGACGGTCCTGAGCAGGAGCCGTCGGATGCGCCCGCCGGCTGAGCCGCCGCGGGCTCGAGGGCTAGAGCGGCTTCGCGAAGCAGAGCGTCAGCTGGTCGCCCACGTACGGGCCGAACGGCGCGACGGGCCGGTAGCCGACCGCCGCGTACAGGCCGACGGCCTCGGGCTGGCGGATGCCGGTCTGCAGCACGACGCTCGTCAGCCCGCGGGCACGGGCGTCGTCCTCGATCGCGATCAGCAGCGCGCGGGCGACCCCCGACCCCCGCGCGGAGTCGTCGACGAAGACCTTCTTGAGCTCGCCCGAACCCGCCGGGTACCCGTCCCGGGCGGCGCGCAGCGAGGCGCAGCCCACCGGCCGGCCGTCCAGGCGGGCCACGACCGTGGTGAGCACCCCGTCACCCTGGCGCTCGTCGTCCACGTCGGGGCCACCCTCGGCCTCGACGAGGTCCACGACCTCCGGGTAGCGCACCGTCGTGTCGGTCCACATCGAGCGCCGCAGCTCGCGCGCCTCCGCGTCGTCCCACGCGACCCTGGCGAGCGTGACCACCCCGGCGTCGGACCCGGCCTCGCGCGCGGAGCGTTCCCGCGGCTGGGCCCGCAGGTCCTTGGCGAAGCACCGGGACTCCACGACACCCACGTACTCGCCGAAGTTCTCGGTCGCGACGTACCCCGCCCGCACGTACAGCCCGATCGCCTCGGGCTGCAGCACGCCCGTCTCGAGGATCAGCCGGCGCCAGCCGCGCTCGCGGGCCAGCCGCTCGAGCTCGGTGAGCACCGTGCGCGAGTTGCCGCGGCCCCGGTGCCCCGGCAGCACGAACATGCGCTTGACCTCGCCGACGCCCCGGCCGTACGCCACCGCCACGTCGCGGAGCGCCCCGCAGGCCACCGGCTCGCCGCCGACGCGCAGCAGGACCGTCGCGGTGACGTCGTCGCCGGTCATGGCGTGCCCGAGGTCGTCGTCGCCGTACAGCTCCCGCAGCTCGGCCTGCTGCGCGGTGCGCAGCGCGGCGAACTCCGGGTCGTCCCAGGCCACCAGGGCCACGGACACGCTGCCGCCGGCCGCGGACGGGTGCCCGGCGCGGTCGTCCGTCGTGGTCATCAACCGACGAGCGTCCGGAGCACAGACGTGAAGAAGCGCAGACCGTCGGTGCCGGTGCGCGGGCCGTTCGCGCCGTCGGGCCCGAAGCCGGGCTCGACCGCGTGCTCGGGGTGCGGCATGAGGCCGACGACGTTGCCCGCTGCGTTGGTGATGCCGGCGATGCCGCGGCGCGAGCCGTTCGGGTTCCAGCCGTCGTAGCGGAACACCACGCGCCCCTCGCCCTCGAGCTCGTCGAGCGTCGACTCGTCGGCGACGTACTGGCCGTCCTGGTTCTTGAGCGGGATGGTGATCCGCTCGCCCGCGGTGTAGTCGCGGGTCCACGCGGTGTCGGCGTTCTCGACGCTCAGCACCTGCTCGCGGCAGATGAAGTGCAGGTGGTCGTTCTTGACCATCGAGCCCGGCAGCAGGTGGGCCTCGGTGAGGACCTGGAAGCCGTTGCAGATGCCGAGCACGGGCAGACCCTTGCCGGCCTGTTCGACGATCGTGTCCATGACGGGCGCGAACCGGCTGATGGCACCGGCACGCAGGTAGTCGCCGTACGAGAAGCCACCGGGCAGCACGACGGCGTCGACGCCCTGCAGGTCGCGGTCGGCGTGCCACAGCGCGACGGCCTCGGCCCCCGCGAGCCGGACCGCACGAGCGGCGTCCCGGTCGTCGAGCGTGCCGGGGAACGTCACGACCCCGATGCGCGTCATCAGGCGACGCCCTCGCTCGTGGTCGTCGCGGCGGCGTCGGTCTCGATGTCGGCCACGCGGACGACGTCCTCGATGACCGGGTTCGACAGCACGGTCGCGGCGGCCTCGGCGGCGGCGGCCAGCACCTCGGGGGTCACCGGCCCCTCGACCTCGAGCTCGAACCGCTTGCCCTGACGAACGGACGTGAACTGGCCGAACCCCAGGCGCGGCAGCGCACCGGCGACCGCCTTGCCCTGCGGGTCGAGGATCTCGGGCTTCGGCATCACATCGACGACGACTCGTCCCACGGTGGTGGCTCCTGTATTCGCGGCGGAGGGGGCCCGACCAGAGTACCGAGTCACCAGGGTGGTCGATCGCGGCGTCCGGGGCGCGGGCGAGACGGTCAGACGAGCAGGGCCAGCGCCGGGACGACGCGGTCGCGCAGCAGCGGCGCGAGCGGGCTGCCGTCGAGCGCCGCGCCGTCCACGACGTGCACCCAGCGCAGCTCGGCGATCTCGTTCGCGGCCGAGGGCTCAGACGTCAGCTCCGCGAGGTAGACCGTGCCGACCACGTCGGTGTCCGGCTCGTTGGCGGCCGGGGCGCGCCACGATCCCAGCAGCGTGATGTCCGCAGGCTCGAGGCGGACGCCGAGCTCCTCGTGGACCTCGCGGCGGGCCGCGTCGTCGGCCGCCTCGCCGGGCTCGAGCTTCCCGCCCGGCAGCATGAAGTGCGCGGTGCCGCGCTTGCGGACGGTCAGGATGCGGCCGTCGGCGTCCCGGAAGCAGACGGCGGCGACGGTCAGGGTCGGGTGGCTCACGACCCGCGACGGTACCCGCTCGACCTGGCAGGCCACGGCGTCGCCCGCACCGCGCCGGTTCAGAGCACGACCACCGTCATGCCCGACGAGGTGGGCGGGCCGCTCATCGCCGCGAGCGCCGCGGGCACGCCGTCCAGGTCGATGACCTCACCCACGAGCCGGTCGAGGTCGAGCTCGCCGGCCACGACCCGGGCGAGCATCGCCGCGTACTCGTGCGCGGCCATGCCGTGGCTGCCCACCAGCTCGAGCTCCCACGCGACGACCCGTCCCATGGGCAGCGGCGTCGGACCGTCCAGCAGCAGACCGACCTGCACGTGCCGGCCGCGGCGGCGCAGCGACAGCACCGAGGCGGCGGCGGTGTGCGGGGTGCCGAGCGCGTCGAGCGAGACGTGGGCGCCTCCCCCGGTGACGGCGTGCACCGCCTGCGCGACGGCGTCCGCGTCGGGCAAGGCCTCGCTGCCGACGGCGGCATCGGGCAGAAGGCCCGGGTCGATCGCCGCCTCGGCGCCGAGCGCGAGCGCCGCGTCACGGGCCGCAGGCGAGACGTCCACGGCAACGACACGCGCGCCAGCCGCGACGGCGACCATGATGGCCGAGAGCCCCACGCCGCCGCAGCCGTGCACAGCGACCCACTGGCCAGGCCCGACGCGTCCGTGCACCGTGACGGCACGGTAGGCGGTCGCGAACCGGCAGCCGAGGGCCGCGGCGGTGACGGGCGAGAGCCCGTGCGGCAGGCGCACCAGGTTCACGTCGGCGTGGTCGAGCGCGACGTACTGCGCGAACGAGCCGTCGTGCGTGAACCCGGGCTGGGTCTGACGCTCGCACACCTGCTGGTCGCCGGCCACGCACGCGTCGCACGTGCCGCACGCGCACACGAACGGCACGGTGACGACGTCGCCCGCGGTCCAGTCGCGCACCTCGGGCCCGGCCTCGACGACCGTCCCGGCGAGCTCGTGGCCGGGCACGTACGGGAGCGTGACGTCGGGGTCGTGGCCCTGCCAGGCGTGCCAGTCGCTGCGGCACACGCCGGTGGCCTCGACGCGCACGACGACGCCGTGCGGCGGGCACGCGACGCGGGGCACGAGCAGCACCTGGGGCGGCTCGCCGTGCGCGCTGACCACGACGGCCCGCACCGGCTCGCCGACCGCCGGGTCACGCAGGGCGGCGGCGGGATACGGGGTGATCGGGTCGTTCACAGCGCCTCCCAGGTCCATCGGCCGCCCAGCATCGTGGCGGCCACCACCATGTCACGCGGGTCGGGCACCACCCACGGGTCGATGTCGAGCACGACGAGGTCGGCGACCTGCCCGGGCTCGACCCGCGAGCGCACCGACGCCCCCAGGGCGACATCGAGGTCGACCGACTGCTCGGGGTGCCACGGCTCACGGCCGTCGCGCGACCGGGTCACGGCGGCCGAGATCGCCGCCCACGGGTCGAGCGGGGCGACGGGCGCGTCCGAGCCGAACGCCAGGCGCACGCCCGCGTCGGCCAGCGTCGCGTACGCGAACGCCCGATCGGTGCGGCCCGCCCAGAAGCGGTCGGCCACGTCCCGGTCGTCCATCGCGTGCTCGGGCTGCACCGACGCGACGACCCGCAGGTCCACGAAGCGGCGCACGTCGTCGGGCTCGACGAGCTGCGCGTGCTCGATGCTGCCGCGGGCGCCGCTCGCCTCGAACGCGTCGAGCGCGAGGGCGTTCGCGGTGTCACCGATCGCGTGCACAGCGCACCGCAGGCCCTTGCGGTGCGCGTGCGCCATGAGCAGCACGAGCTCGTCGGTAGGCACCGACAGCACGCCGCGCGCGCCGTCGCCCTCCATGCCGGGGTACGGGTCGTCGCAGTACGCGGTGCGGGTGTTGAGCGAGCCGTCGGTGATGACCTTGAGCGGGCCCATGGTCAGCAGCCCGCCCGTGCCGAGCACCACGTCGCCGGTCTGCAGCTCCTCGGCGACGACTCGGTCGAGGTGGCCGGGCCACACGGCGGCCTCGACACGCAGCGACCGGTCGCCGGCCGGGATCCGGCGGCGCCACGCGGTGAGGTTGTCCGCGATCTCGAAGTCCACGACGCCCACGACCCCGCGGGCCGCGGCGGCCCGGGTCGCCTCGGCGACCCACGCGTCGAGCAGCGGATCGGGCACCAGGCTCACGACCTCGCCGACGCCGAACCAGTCGGTCTCGCGCAGCACGCCGTCGGGGTGGCCCTGGACGCCGTAGTGCTCGAGCGCGGCCGTGCTGAGCCACGCGCAGTGCAGGTCCGCCGCGACCACGACGACCGGGGTCCGGGGCCGACCGGCACGCTCGGCGGCGGCGTCGAGCAGCGCCGCGGTGGGCCGATCGGGCCACAGGCCGTCCCGGAAGCCGAAGCCGACCAGCACGTCCTCGTCGAAGCCGCCCGAGAGGCGCGCGGTCACCAGCTGCGCCGCCGCGGCCGCCGAGGACGCCCCGGAGACGTCGAGCCGCCGCCGCGCGAGCGCCCACTGGCCCAGGTGCACGTGCGCGTCCCACAGGCCGGGCAGCACCACCCGACCGTCCAGGTCGACGCGCGGCACCCGCGACGGCACCGCCGCGTCGAGCCCGGCCGCCACGGCCACGACCCGGCCGTCGCGCACGTGCACGTCGACCGGCTCGCCGCGCGGCCGGTGCACCCGCACCCCGTCGGCCGTGACCGAGGCCACCCGGGCCCTGGTCAGCAACAGCTCGTCCACGGACGCCGCCCCTCTCGAGCCCGCACCCCGCCGCACCGGCGCGGATGGCCAACTGTGCCCACTGTGGCACGACCCAATCCAACCCCGTCGCCGAGATAGAGCCGTGGCGGGCGGGGACCACCATCGGGGTGCCGGTCTCGGGGTCGGGGACCACGCGGCAGGCGAGGCCGAACACGTCGGCCATGCGCTCGGCGGTGATGACCTCGTGCGGGGCGCCCTGGGCGACCACGGCGCCGCCCTTCATCGCGATCAGATGGGTGGCGTAGCGGGCCGCCTGGTTGATGTCGTGCAGCACGGCGACGAGTGTGCGGCCCTGCTCGTGCAGGTGGGCGCACAGGTCCATGACCTCGAGCTGGTGGGCGATGTCGAGGAACGTGGTGGGCTCGTCGAGCAGCAGCAGGTCGGTCTGCTGCGCGAGGGCCATCGCGAGCCACACCCGCTGCCGCTGCCCGCCCGAGAGCTCGCTGACCAGCCGCTCACGCAGGTTCGTGACCTCGGTGGCGTCCAGGGCGTCCCGGACGGCGACCTCGTCGGCCGCGGACCACTGCCGCAGCAGACCCTGGTGCGGGTAGCGGCCGCGCGCCACGAGGTCACCCACGGTGATCGCCTCGGGCGCGAGGGGGCTCTGCGGCAGCAGCGCGATCCGCTTGGCCACCTGTTTGGTGCGCAGCGCAGAGATCGGCGCGCCGTCGAGCAGCACCCGGCCGGAACGCGGGACGAGCGTGCGCGCCAGGGCGCGCAGCAGCGTGGACTTGCCGCAGCCGTTGGGGCCGATGATCACGGTGAAGGACTCGCGCGGCACCGACACCGACAGGTCCTCGACCACGACCGTCTTGTCGTAGGCGAGGGTCAGGTTCTCGGCGCGCAGCGGTGGCTCGGCGGCACCCGTGACGGACCGGGCGTGGTCGCCCACGGCGTGCGGCTGGACTGACATCGAGCTGGTCACGGAGGTCACACCGCACCCCTTCTCCACTCGCGGATCAACAGGAAGGCCAGGTAGATGCCGCCGAGCCCGGCGGTCACCACCCCGACGGGGTACTGCACGCCGAACGGCAGACGCTGGGCCAGCAGGTCGGCGACCACCAGCACGGTGGCGCCGGTGCAGGCCGCGGCGATCATGCCCGGCCCGGAGGACCGGGTCAGCCGGCGCGCGATCTGCGGCGCGGTGAGCGCGACGAACGCCACCGGTCCGCTGACCGTGACCGCGGCGGCGGTGAGCAGCACCGCGACGCCCACGGCCAGGTTGCGGGTGCGGGTCGGGTCGACGCCCAGTCCGGTGGCCGCGTCGTCCCCCATCTCCATGAGCTGCAGGCGTCTCGTCAGCAGGAGCGCGGCGGGGATCAGCACGACCAGGGCCACAGCGACGAGCGTGACGTCGCTCCACCGGCGCGAGGCGAGCGAGCCGTTGAGCCAGGCGGCCATGACGAACGCGTCCTCGCGGGTGGCCCGCGCGAGCGCGAGCTGCACGAACGCGAGCGCCATCGCTCCGACGGCGATGCCGGTGACGACCATCCGGTAGGGCGCCGAGAAGCCGCGACCCGACCCGAGGTAGACAGCGGCGATCGCGATCCCTGCGCCGATCAGCGCCCCGACGCTCGTCGGCACGACGCCCGGCCAGATCAGCGACGCCGCCGCGGCACCCGCCGCGGCACCTGCGCCCAGCCCGATCACGTCGGGGCTGCCGAGCGGGTTGCGCGTGACGCTCTGGAAGATGGAGCCGGCCACCCCGAACGCGGCTCCGGCGAGGGCGCCGACGAGCAGTCGCGGCAGCCGGTTGGTGCGCAGCACCCACTCCTGCGCGCGGCTGCCGTTCCCGGTCAGCACGCCCGGCAGCTCCCGCAGCGGGATGCCGAGCTCGCCGACGGTGAGGGTCAGCAGCGAGGCGACCAGCCCCACCCCGAGCATCGCGAGGCAGACCAGCACGGCTCGGCGCCGCCAGTGCAGCGCGACGAGGGACCCGAGGCGCAGCACCGGGACACGGGTCTCGGTGGCCGTCGGGCGGGTCAGCGTCGGGGCGCTCACAGCGCGGCCCCCCGACGTCGGACGGCCGCGATGAGGAACGGCGCACCGAGGAACGCCGTGACGGCGCCGACCATGAGCTCGCCCGGCCGGGCGACCACCCGTCCCAGGATGTCGGCACCCAGCAGCAGCACCGGCCCGAGCGCCACGCAGTACGGCAGCAGCCAGCGGTGGTCGGAGCCGGTGAAGCCGCGGACCACGTGCGGCACGGCCAGCCCGACGAATGCGACCGGCCCGACGGCCGCCACGGACGCGGCGGTCAGGACCGTCGCGACGGCCCCGCCGACCAGCCGGGTGCGACCCGCGCGCAGCCCGAGCGACGTGGCGGTCTCGTCACCGAGCGCGAGGGCGTTGAGCGCCCGAGAGAGCAGCAGCGCCACGACCAGCGCGACGAGGATGACGGGCAGCACCTCGTCGACCGCCTCGATGGGCCGGCCGGCGAGCGAGCCGACCACCCAGAACCGGTAGGAGTCGAAGACCTCGGGGTTGGCCAGCGAGATCGCCTCGACCAGCGCGACCAGCACCGCCGTGATCGCCGCGCCCGCCAGGATGAGCCGCACGGCCGTGGGTCCGCGGCCGCTGGCCCCGATCGCGTACACGGCGATCGCCGCCAGCACCGCACCCGGGATCGCGGCCCACACCGTGCGCCCGGCGCCGACCCCGGCGAGCGCTGTCACGATCACCACGGACGCCGCGGCGCCCGAGTTGACGCCGAGCAGCCCGGGGTCGCCCAGCGGGTTGCGGGTGATGCCCTGGATCACGGCGCCCGCCACGGCGAGCGCGGCCCCCACGAGCAGCCCGAGCAGCGTGCGCGGGATGCGGGAGTCGACGACCGCGGAGGCGTAGGAGCCGTCCGGGAAGCGCAGCGCGTGCCACACCTCGCCCAGGGGCACGGACTTGGAGCCGACGGCGATGCTCAGCCCGGCGACGAGCACCAGCAGCGCGACCGCCCCGACGAGGCCCACGCCGAGCCGCCACGAGCGCGCCCGCGAGCCCCGCACGCCGGTGACGTGCGGGGCTCGCGCTGCCGTGCTCTCCACGACGGTCATGCGGGCGTCCTCGAAGGGGTGGAGACGGTCAGGACAGGTGCGTGACGGCGTCCGAGATGAGCGGGACGTAGCGGTCCAGCGCCCACGGGATGCTCAGCGGCGACGCCACGGAGGTGGCCATGCCGAGCTGACGGTCGAGCATCGCCACGTACGAGCCGCGCTGCACGGCGGTGATCTGCTGCCACAGCGGCTGCGCCTCGGTGGTGGCCTGCTCGGTCTCGTCGTTGAACCAGGTGAACAGCACGTCGGCGTCGTTGAGCTGGTCGGCGTTCTCCAGGCCGAGGCTCGAGGTGAACGCACCCGTCGGCGACGTCAAGGCCGCCGCGGAGGGCGCCAGCTCGAGGCCGAGCTGCGTCAGGAGCTCGACGCGGGTGTCGCCGGGCAGGTACACGTCGAGCGAGCCGGCCTGCGTGCCGCCGTAGACGTACGCGAACGAGACGCCCTTGAACTCGGGGTTCGCCGCCGCGGCGGTCTCGGTCGCCTGGGTCATCCCGTCGAGGACACCCTCGACCTCGGACTCCTTGCCGAGCGCCTTGGCCGTGATCTTCACCTGGTCCTCGACCGAGGTGCCCCACGCGTCACCGGGGTGGGCGACGACGGGAACGAACTCGGAGAGCTGGTCGAAGGCATCCTGCGTGAGCCCCGACTGCGGGGCGATGACGACGTCGGGGTCGAGCGAGACGATCTTCTCGACGTCCAGCTCGGGGTACATGTCGATCGTGGCGGGCAGCTCGGCGCCCTGCGCCTCGACGGCCTCGCGGAACCAGGGCTCGTAGCCCTCGGCGTCGCCGCCCCACGTGTCGGCCTCGATGCCCACGGGCACCACGCCGAGCGAGAGCACGACGTCGGCGCCGCCCCAGCCGAGGGCCACGACCCGCTCGGGGGTGCCCTCGATGACGGCGTCGCCGTAGGCGGACGTGATCGTGACGCTCTCGTTCGCAGCGTCCGCGTCAGCGGCCGTGTCGGTCGCGTCGCCGCCTGCACATGCGGTCAGGCCGAGGGCGAGGACTGCGGCGCCGGCGATGCCCGCCATGCTCTTGCGCAGGTGCGTGCGTGCGTGCACGAGGTGGCTCCATCCGTTCCAGGGGTGCCGGGCGGGGCGCGCCACCTCGTAGGGCAGAGCAGTCACCACGGCTTCGATGAGGTAAGGCTAACCTCATCGCTCGTGGGCGACTAGGACCAACGTCGTGCGCTGCGTCACACGCTTGTGCGCCGAGCCACAGGAGCCGGACGGCACACCCGGGCGATCAGGACCTAGAACAGGTGTCGGCCCGTCAGCCGCTCGAAGGCGTCCAGGTAGCGGTCCCGCGTGCGCTCCACCACGTCGGCCGGCAGCGCGGGAGGCGGCACGTCGGAGGCCCGGTCCCAGCCCGACGCGTCCGAGGTCAGCCAGTCGCGCACGTACTGCTTGTCGAAGCTCGGCTGCGAGCGACCCGGCTGCCATGCGTCGGCAGCCCAGAACCGCGACGAGTCCGGGGTCAGCACCTCGTCGCCCAGGGTCACGGCGCCCGTCACGGGATCGGTGCCGAACTCGAGCTTGGTGTCAGCCAGGATCACCCCGCGGTCCCGGGCGATCGCCTCGGCGCGCGCGTACACCGCGAGCGTGAGCTCGCGCAGCGTCGCGGCGGCGTCGGCCCCGATCTGATCGGCCACCACCGCGAACGGCACGTTCTCGTCGTGGTCACCCAGCGCGGCCTTGGTGGCCGGGGTGAAGATCGGCTCGGGCAGCCGCGAGCCGTCCACGAGCCCGTCGGGCAGCGGGATGCCCGTGACCTGCCCGTCGGCCTGGTACTCCGCGAGCCCCGAGCCGGTGAGGTAGCCGCGTGCCACGCACTCGACCGGGAACATCTCGAGCCGCCGGCAGATCATCGCGCGGCCCGCCACGGCCTCGGGCACGTCCGTGGAGACCACGTGGTTCGGGACCAGGTCGGCGAGCTGGTCGAACCACCACAGGCTGAGCTGGGTGAGCACCACGCCCTTGTCGGGGATGCCGGGGCTCAGCACGTGGTCGTACGCGCTGACCCGGTCGCTCGCCACGACCAGCACCACGTCGCCGTGCTCGGCCACCAGCGCGCGGCCGGCCGGCGAGGCGTCGGGCGCGAACAGGTCGCGCACCTTGCCGGAGTACGTGTGCGTCCACCCGGGCAGGTCGGACGGCTGGGCAGGGACGGCGTCGGGCGCGAGGGTCACGGGACCAGTCTGCCGCGCCCGACGACCGCCGTGGGCCGGGCGTCCATCCCGTCCGCGCCGTCCGCGCCGCACGCGATACTGCTCCGCATGGAGCTCCCCCTCGCCTGGTCCCTCGTGCTGCTGCTCGCGGGGGTCTGGAACATCGCCATCTGGCCGCGGTTCTGGCAGCGCATCGACAAGGACCCGCGCTCGCGCGACGCCGCCGGCCGCCCGACGCGGTTCCGCACCGTGCACGCCGTGCTCATCGGGGTCTCGCTCGCGTTCGGCGTCGCGATCACGCTGCTCGGCGTCCTGACCCTGGTCTGAGCAGGGAGCCGCGGCTCACTCCCCCGCGGCGGCCGCCCGGGCGATGTCGGTGCGGTGGTGCGACCCGGGCAGGTCGATGCGCTCGACACCCGCGTACGCCGCCGTGCGGGCAGCCGCGAGGTCGGCGCCGACGCCCACGACGGTGAGCACGCGGCCACCGGCCGAGACCAGCACCCCCGCGTCCAGCGCGGCGTCGTCGTCGCCAGCGGCCGCCTGCCGCAGGGCGGTGCCCGCGTGCAGCACGTGGACGCCCTCGACCTGCTCGGCCTCGTCGATGCCCGTGATCGGGTCGCCCGAGCGCACCTCGCTGGGGTAGCCGTGCGACGCCACGACCACAGTGACGGCGGCGTCGTCGCGCCACTCGAGCGGCGGCAGCGTGTCGAGCCGGCCCGTCGCGGCCGCCATCAGCACGCCGGCCAGCGGCGTCGCGAGCCGCGCGAGCACGACCTGCGTCTCGGGATCGCCGAAGCGCGCGTTGAACTCGACCACGCGGGTGCCGCGCGACGTGAGCGCGAGTCCCACGTACAGCACGCCCACGAACGGGGTGCCACGGCGGCGCATCTCGTCGACGGTCGGCTGCGCGACCTGCGTCACGACCTCGTCGACCAGCCCGGCGGGCGCCCACGGCAGCGGCGAGTACGCGCCCATGCCGCCCGTGTTGGGTCCGGCGTCGGCGTCGAGCGCGCGCTTGAAGTCCTGCGCGGGGACGAGCGGGACCACCGTCGACCCGTCCGAGAGGACGAACAGCGAGACCTCGGGGCCGTCCAGGTAGTCCTCGACGACGAGCCGACCGTCGGGCTTGGCCAGGCACGTGAGGGCGTGGTTCCGCGCCTCGTCCCGGTCGGACGTCACCACGACACCCTTGCCCGCCGCGAGCCCGTCGTCCTTGACCACGTACGGCGCGCCGAACGCGTCGAGCGCCGCGTCGACCTGCGCGCGGTCGGTGACCACCCGCGGTTCGGCGGTCGGCACGCCCGCGGCGGCCATGACCTCCTTCGCGAAGGCCTTCGAGCCCTCGAGCCGCGCACCGGCGGCGCTCGGCCCGAAGACCGGGATGCCGACGTCGCGCACGGAGTCCGCGACGCCCGCCACGAGCGGCGCCTCGGGGCCCACCACGACGAGGTCGACGCCGAGCTCCACGGCCAGGTCCGCGACCGCCGGGCCGTCGAGCGGGTCCACGGCGTGGAGCTCCGCGAGCGCGGCGATGCCGGGGTTCCCAGGGGCTGCGTGCAAAGCGGTGACCTGCGGGTCCTGGGCCAGGGAACGCACGAGGGCGTGCTCACGAGCGCCGGTGCCGATGACGAGGATCTTCACGGTTCGCGAGCCTAGCCGGACCGCGCGCAGAGGTCCGCAGACGTCCGCGCCCGCGACCTCATGCCTCGATGCGGGCCTCGAGACGTGCCCGCACGCGCGGCCACTCGTCGGCGAGGATCGAGTACACGACGGTGTCGCGCCACGTGCCGTCGGCCCGGCGCACGTGCTGGCGCAGCACGCCCTCGCGCACAGCCCCGAGCCGCGCGATCGCGGCCTGCGAGCGCAGGTTGATCGCGTCGGTCTGGATCTTCACGCGGTGGAACCGGCAGTCCTCGAACGCGTGGGTCAGCAGCAGGAGCTTGGTCGCGGGGTTGACCAGACCCGCCCAGGCAGCCGGGGTGTACGCGGTCCAGCCGAGGTGCAGGCGGCGGTTGACGAGGTCGACGTCACCCAGGCTGCTCGTGCCCACCAGGGTGCCCGCGGGTCCGATCTCGGAGTCGGTCGCGGTCCGCACGGCGTACGGCACGAGCCCCGGCACGGCGAGCAGCCGCTCGATCCAGCGCTGCGCCCCGCCGACGTTCGGCGGCCGTCCGGCGGGGCCGCCGCCGTACCCGCCGGCCCACACGCGTGCGTCGTCGAGCGCACGGAACAGCGCGGGGGCGTCCTCGGCCGTGAGCGTCCGCAGCTCGACGACCGGCCCCACGAGGTCACGGCCGTCCGGCGCCACGGCAGGCACGTCGGGCACGTCGGGCACGGCGGCTGCGGTCGCGTCGGGGGTGCGCATGGGCCCGACGCTAGCGGGCCGGGCAAGCTGCGGCAGCCCGTCGCCCGGCCGCGGCACTCACTGTGCGGCGGGGGCGACCGGCGTCGCGTCGTGCAGCCGCCGGCGCAGCGCGTCGAGCTCGGTGGTCAGCGCGTCGGGCAGCCGTGCACCGAACCGGCCGAAGAACTCCTCGGTCAGGTCGCACTCCTCGAGCCACGACCCGGGGTCGACGTCGAACAGCGCGGCCAGGTCGGCGGCCGGCACGTCGAGCCCGTCGAGGTCGAGCGCACCGGGGGCGGGCAGCAGGCCGACGGGTGACTCGACGGCCTCGGCATCCCCCGCGACGCGGCCCAGCGCCCAGGCGAGCACCCGGGAGTTCTCCCCGAAGCCGGGCCACAGCCAGCGCCCGTCCTCGCCCTTGCGGAACCAGTTGACCTGGAAGATCGCGGGCAGCGCGACGCCCTGCGCGGCGAGCCGGTCACCCAGGGCGAGCCAGTGCCCCCAGTGGTCGGACATGGTGTATCCGCAGAACGGCAGCATCGCGAACGGGTCGCGGCGCAGCTCCCCCACGGTGCCCTCGGCCGCGGCGGTCTGCTCGGACGAGATGGTCGCGCCGACGAAGACCCCGTGGGCCCAGTCGCGGGCCTGGACCACGAGCGGCACGTTCGTCGCGCGGCGCCCCCCGAACAGGATCGCGTCGACCGCGACGCCCGCGGGAGAGTCCCAGTCGTCCGCGATCGACGGGCAGCGGTCGGCAGCGACGGTGAACCGCGCGTTGGGGTGCGCGGCGGGCGTGCCCGCATCGGGCGTCCAGTCCTGGCCGCGCCAGTCCACCAGGTGCGCAGGGGGCTCGGGCGTCAGGCCCTCCCACCAGACGTCGCCGTCGTCGGTCAGCGCGACGTTCGTGAAGATGACGTCCGAGCGCAGCATCTCGATCGCGGTCGGGTTGGTCGTGGGCCCGGTGCCGGGGGCGACGCCGAAGAAGCCCGCCTCGGGGTTGATGGCCCGCAACCGGCCGTCGGTGCCGGGGCCGCCGGGACGCATCCAGGCGATGTCGTCGCCGATGGTCTCGACCGTCCAGCCGGGGATCGTCGGGCGCAGCATCGCGAGGTTCGTCTTGCCGCACGCCGAGGGGAACGCGGCGGCGACGTGGAAGACGCGCTCGGCGGGGTCGGTGACCCGCAGGATCAGCATGTGCTCGGCGAGCCAGCCCTCGTCGCGGGCCATGACCGAGGCGATGCGCAGCGCGAAGCACTTCTTGCCGAGCAGCGCGTTGCCGCCGTAGCCCGAGCCGAACGACCAGATCTCGCGGGTCTCGGGGAAGTGGGCGATGTACTTGGTGGCGTTGCACGGCCACGGCACGTCCGTGCGCGGGCTCCCGTCACGGTCCACGAGCGGGGCGCCGACCGAGTGCACCGCGGGCACGAACGCACCGGCGTCGCCCAGCTCGTCGAGCACCCCGGTGCCGACGCGCGTCATCACGGCCATGCTCACCACCACGTACGGCGAGTCGGTGAGCTGCACGCCGAGCTGCGAGATCGGGCCGCCGATGGGCCCCATCGAGAACGGCACCACGTACAGGGTGCGCCCGCGCATCGACCCGGCGAACGCACCCGACAGCTCGGCGCGCATCGCGGCGGGCTCACGCCAGTTGTTCGTCGGGCCCGCGTCGTCGCGGTCGCGCGAGCAGATGAACGTGCGGTCCTCGACGCGGGCGACGTCGCTCGGGTCGGAGCGGGCGAGGAAGCTGCGCGGACGCAGCTCGGGGTCGAGCGGCACGAGCGTGCCGGACTCGACCATGAGCGCCTTGAGCTCGTCCTGCTGCCCGGCCGACCCGTCGATCCAGACCACGGCGTCGGGCTCGGTCAGGGTGGCGATGCGCGCGATCCAGGACAGCAGCGCGCCGTGCCGGGTCGGGATGCCGGGGGCGGGCTCGACCCGTGCCTTCGCCGCGGCGGTGCCCGGCGACCCTGCCGACGACGGTGCTGCGTCGAGGCGGGTGCGGGTCGCACTGGCAAGAACGGGTTCGACGATGGTCATGGAGATCGGCCTCCTGGCGGTCGTGGCTGCTTCCTTCCCACACTTCGCCAGGTCGGACCCATCTTCAATCGGGTCAGACCGTCAAGAAACGCCGATCTTTCGCTAGTGTCAACAGATGGCCCGTGAGAAGCCCGAGACGTCGTCGCAGGCGTCCGCCGGCGCGTCGACGCGCCCTGGCGACCTGCTCACCCTCGGACGCCGCATCCGCCACTTCCGCACCCAGCGATCGCTCACGCTCGACCAGCTCGCGCAGGCCACCGGATCGGCCCCCAGCCACCTCTCGCTCGTCGAGAACGGCCACCGCGAGCCCCGGCTGTCGCTGCTCCACCAGATCGCCGCCGCGCTCGACGTCGACCTGACCGACCTGCTCGCCGCCGAGCCGCCCAACCGCCGCGCAGCCCTCGAGATCGCCCTCGACCGCGCGCAGCGCACCTCGCTGTACACCGGCCTCGGGCTGCCCGCCGTGCGGCCCGGGCGCGCCGTGCCCACCGAGGCCCTCGAGGCGCTCGTCGGCCTGCACGACGAGCTCGCCCGCCGCGCCAACGAGTCGATCGCGACCCCCGAGGAGGCCCGCCGCGCCAACACCGAGCTACGGCTGTGGATGCGCGAGCGCGACAACTGCCTGCCCGAGATCGACACGGTCGGCGAGGAGATGGCCCGTGCCGCCGGGTACACCGTGGGCGCGCTGACCCACCGCGCGGTCGCGCGCATGGCCGAGCAGCTCGGCTTCGAGATCCTGCACGTGGCCGACCTTCCGCACTCGACCCGCACCGTGACGGACCTGGCGAGCGGCCGCATATACCTGCCGCCCGCCTCGATCCCCGGCGGTCACGGCCTGCGCTCGCTCGCGCTGCAGGCCATCGCGCACCGCGTGCTGGGCCACTCCTGGCCCGCGTCGTACGCCGACTTCCTGCGCCAGCGCCTCGAGATCACCTACTTCGCGGCCGCGTGTCTCATGCCGCGCAGCGCCGCGCTCGAGCACCTCGGCGCCGCCAAGCGGGCCAAGGACCTCGCGATCGAGGACTTCCGCGACGCGTTCGGCGTGACACACGAGGCCGCCGCGCAGCGCTTCACCAACCTCGCCACCAGTGGGCTCGGGCTGCCCGTGCACTTCCTGCGGGTGGGTGACGAGGGCGCGCTGACCCGCGGCTACGAGAACGACGGCGTGGGCTTCGCGACCGACCCCACCGGGGCCATCGAAGGGCAGCCCGTGTGCCGGCACTGGGCTGCGCGCGCCGCCCTGACCAGCCGCGACCGGACCACCGAGTACCACCAGTACACCGACACCCCCGCGGGCACGTTCTGGTGCACGGCCCAGACGGGCACCGCCGAGCAGGGCGAGTTCTCGATCACCGTGGGCGTGCCGTTCGCGCACGCCAAGTGGTTCCGCGGCCGCGACACCACGCTGCGCACCACGTCCCGCTGCCCGGACGCCTCGTGCTGCCGGCGCCCCGACCCCGACCTCGCCGGGCGCTGGGCCGAGCAGTCCTGGCCGAGCGCGAAGATGCACGCGCAGATCCTCAGCCCGCTGCCGCAGGGCACCTTTCCCGGGGTGGACGACGCCGAGGTGTACACGTTCCTCGAACGGCACGCGGGCCGCGGGCGGTAGCCGGCCCGGCCGCCCGCACGGCGCAAAACGGTAGCGTTTGAGTCGACGAAACGGTAGCGTATGGCTCCGCGGAACGGTAGCGTCTGACCCATGACCTACGTCCGCCGCGTCGTCGACACCCAGCTCGACCGCCTGCTCGAGGACCTGCCCGCCGTGGTCATCGACGGCCCCAAAGCCGTCGGCAAGACCGCCACGGCCACCCGCCGCGCCGCCACTGTCATTGCCCTCGACGACCCCGAGGAGATCGCGCTCGTCCGAGCCGACCGCGACCGGCTCGGGCGCCTGCCCGCACCGGTGCTCGTGGACGAGTGGCAGCTCCACCCACCCGTCTGGGACCAGGTGCGCCGCGCGGTCGACGCCGACGCCAGGCCCGGTAAGTTCCTGCTCACTGGCTCAGCGACCCCCACCGACGCACCGACGCACACGGGCGCTGGCCGGCTGGTGCGCGTCCGGATGCGACCGATGTCGCTCTCCGAACGCGAGCTCGTCGCACCCACCGTCTCACTCACCGACCTGCTGACCGGCGCGCGCACCGATGTCGGCGGCGACAGCCCGGTCACTCTGGCCGACTACGCCGACGAGATCGTGGCCTCGGGCCTCCCCGGCCTGCGGTCACTGCCCGCGCGATCGCGGCCCGACGCTCTCGACGGCTACCTCGACGCCGTGGTGCAGCGCGACTTCGCCGACGCGGGCCACGTCGTCCGTCGCCCCGGGGTGCTGCGCGCCTGGCTGGCAGCGTTCGCCGCCGCGACCTCGACCACCGCGTCCTACAACCAGATCCTCGACGCGGCGACCGCAGGGCACCCGGAGAAGCCCGCGAAGACCACGACCATCGCGTACCGCGAGACCCTCGAGCGGCTGTGGCTGCTTGACGAGCTGCCCGCCTGGGTCGGCACCCGCAACCATCTCGCGTCGCTCGGCCAGACCCCGAAGCACCACCTGGCCGATCCCGCGCTCGCGGCCCGGCTGCTCGGCGTCGGCGCGGGCGCCCTCCTCGACCGACCACACCCGGGCGCGGGCGCCGTCCCCCGGGACGGAAACCTGCTCGGTGCGCTCTTCGAGGGGCTCGTCACGCTTTCGGTCCGCGTGTACGCCGAGGCTGCCGGCGCGCGCGTGAGCCACCTGCGCACGCACCGCGGCGACCACGAGGTCGACCTCGTCGTCACCCGACCCGACGGACGGATGCTCGCGGTCGAGGTCAAGCTGGCGCCCGTCGCCGAAGACCACGACACCAGGCACCTGCACTGGCTCCGCGATCAGGTGGGCGACGACCTGCTCGACGCGGTCGTCATCACCACCGGGTCCGCCGCCTACCGTCGCGACGACGGGATCGCCGTCGTGCCCGCCGCACTTCTAGGGCCGTAGGTCCCGTCGGCGAAGGTCACGACCACGGGACCGTCGTAGCACTCGGTCACGTCGAGGAGCACGATCCCTCCGTCCGAGGAGACGTCCCCCAGGTCCTCGTCACCGAACCTGACGCTCACTCCGTGGGCGACTCGTTCATCACCTCGATGTTCCGGTCCGCCGCGCAGCCGGTCACGCATTTGTGTGATGGTTCTGCGAGGAGATGCGGCACGACACCCGCGTCTCGGACGTGTCGATACGCTCCCCCCGTGAGCACCGACGGCGTGGTCGTGCGGCCGACCACCGAGGACGACTGGCAGCAGGTCCGTGCGCTGCGCCTGGAGATGCTCGCGGACACCCCGATGGCCTACGGCGAGACGCTCGCGTCCGCCCTCGCGCATGACGAGACCGTGTGGCGCACGCGGGCCCGACGCGGCACCGACTCGGCCCAGCTGGCCGTGGTCGCCGTCGCCCCCGACGGTCGCTGGGTCGGGGCAGTCGGGTGCGTCGTGCTCGACGGCGGCCCGATGCTGGTCAGCGTCTACGTCGCGCCGTCCCACCGTGGCCGCGCAGCCGGAGTGACCGATGCACTGCTCACCTGCGCCGAGGACTGGGCGCGGCCGCGGGGTTCCATCCGGCTGTTCGTCCACGAGGACAACTCCCGTGCGCAGGCCGCCTACCGCCGTCGCGGTTACGTCGCGACCGGCGCGAACGTGCCCTACGACCTCGACCCGACCCGACGCGAGATCGAGATGGCCAAGGAGCTGTAAGCGGCGATCGGCGGCAACGCCGGTCATCTGGCGAGCACGACGACGTGCTTACCGGGTCGGTGGCCCGACTCGAGATCGCGCTGCGCCTGCGCCACCTCGTCGAGCCCTGAGTAGACGCCGGCAACGACGATCTTGAGGGATCCGGCTTCGATGGCACGGAGGTACCGGCTGAGCGCCTGGGCCGGGAGGTCTGTGGCTTCGCCCGCGTAGCTGGTCAATCTGACCCCGGTGGGGATGGCGAACGGGGAGAACTCCGGGATGGTCCACTCGCCGGCGAGCGCACCGACGAAACAGACGGTGCCGCCGCGGCGGACGAGGGAGAGGGCGGCCGGGAGGTCTGTCGCGCTGACCAGCTCGAGCGCTCCGTCGAGCCCGTCCGGCGCGAGCTCCCGCACAGCGTCGACGCGCGTGTCGTCGTCCAGCACCGCGTGGTCTGCGCCCACCTGCCTCAGCTGGTCGAACTTGGCTGGGTTGCGTGTCGTGGCGATGACGGTCGCGCCGATCTGGTGGGCGAGCGCGATCGCGGTCAGACCGACGGTGGAGGTGCCGCCGCGGATGAGGACGGTCTGTCCGGGCTGCAGCTGCAGCCCGACGGTGAGGGAGCCGTGCGCGGTCTGCAGCATCTCCGGCAGCGCGCCGACGACGTCCCACGGCAGGTCGGTGTCGAAGGGGATGACGTTGGCCGCGTCAACTACGGTGTACTCGGCGTAGCTGCCGTCGATCGTGCGTCCGAGGCCGCCCATCATCGTCGCGACCTTCTGCCCGGGGGTGAGGTCGATGCCGTCGCCGGCGGAGTCGACGACACCGACGGCTTCGATGCCGAGGATGCGGGGGAAGGTGAAGTCCGGGTCGGACTCACCCTTGCGGCTGGTGACCTCAGACTCGTTCACCCCGAACGCCATCACCCGGATACGCACCCACCCCGGGCGGACCTCGGGGAGAGGGACCTCGCTGACAGTGAGGCCGTCCGGATCGACAGGGGCAGTGAGTCGGATCGCGCGCATGGTGTCAGACATGCTTGACCTCCCTGTGAAGTGCTGCGGGTTCGGCGGCAGCGACCTCGATGGGGGCTCGGTAGGCACCGGACCACGGCTTCCATCAGACTAGGTGCAGACCACGGCATGCACCTCAGGACGGCCTCGTCCCGGCCGCCGTCCGAGGAGGACAGATGCAGGGCAGCCGGCTGCAGCAGTGCGCCAGGGACCGCGTCGAGGAGCTGCCGGGCGCCGGGGTGCAGCACCCGTTCGGCCCCGACTGGGACGTGTTCAAGGTGCGGGACAAGGTCTTCATGCTGATGACCGAGGTCACCGGGGAGCCCATCGTGATCGTCAAGGCCGATCCGGAGGACGGCAGAGCGCTCCGGGACCAGCACGAAGACATCACGCCCGGGTACCACATGAACAAGCAGCACTGGATCACGCTCCATCCCGGTGGTGACCTGAGAAGGAGCCTCGTCGAGGACCTGGTCACCGAGTCGTACCTGCTCGTCGTCGAGAACCTGCCGCGCGCGAAGCGTCCCGTCGACCCCGACACCTTCGGCAGGAGAGACCGGTGACCCTGTCCGGGGAGCAGCTGCAGCAGACCGCACGAGACGCTGCGGCTTCGCTCGCGGACGTCAGCAACGGTCGACCCTCACCACGGGGACGCACTCCGCCGCGACCACGACTCGATCACGCCCGGCCGCTACCTCGACAAGAACCACTGGATCTCTGTCGGCGCGGGCCGCGGCGTCACCAAGCGGCTCATCGACGACCTGGTGCACAGCTCATACGAGCTCGCCGCCGGGCGGAGCGCGCCGGACTACCGGAGCTCCTGACGCAGGACTGATTCCTCGGAGGTGTGGGTGACGGTCGCGAGGGCGCCGTTCACCAGGGACAGGTGCGGCGGCACGTGGCCGCAGTCCACGTCGACCAGCACCGGGATGCCGAGGTCGCCGAGCGCGTGACGTGCCGCGTCGTGCTGACTCCACCCCGGGAGGTCACGCCCAGGCGTCCGCCCGATCAGCACCGCGTGGGCGTGCGTGAACCAGCCGGCGTACCGCAGCCCGAACAGCCGTCGGGTGACGTCGGCCGCGTCCGATCCTGCCGACTCCAGGTAGACGATCAGCCCCTCGGGCGCGTGCTCACGGACGAAGCAATCAATGTCCCCGAACGGCGTCCCGACCAGGTGCGAGACCGTCTCGAGGCAGCCGCCGACGAGCCGCCCGGTCGCCTCCACATCGCCGTCGGCGTCGACCCGGGTCCAGCCGCCCTGCGCGTCCACGGTGTACTCGTCGACGTCGGGCTGGGCGGCGAAGTCGTCGAACCCCTCGGCCCGATACCGTTCCGCAGCACCCTGCGTGATCGTGCTCCCGGCCGCCGCACGCACCACCTCGTGCCAGGCGACCATCGGCGCCGGAACCCTGTACGGCGTGTCCATCAGGTTCTGCCCGTGCAGCGTCGCCACGCCGGTCCGCAAGGTCAGCGGCAGCAGCAGCGTCGAGATGTCGGAGTACCCCACGAGCCACGTCGGATCGGCGGCCAGCGCGTCCCAGTCCAGCCGATGCAGCAGGTCGATCGCGATCTCGCCGCCCCACGGCGGGACGACGGCCCGCACTCGCGGATCGGTCATCATCACCGTCAGCTCGTCCGCCCGGGCCTTGGCCGAACCGCTCGCCACACCCGATCCACTCAGCAGCGGGCCCGCCTGCACCCCGAACCCCAGGTCGCGCACCCGGTCGAGCGCCACCGACAGGCGCGCCCGGTGCCGGGCCTCGACCCCTGCCGACGGGCTCGCGACGCCGACGACGTCACCGTCGACCAACGGGCGCGGGTACGTGATCACGCCGCGAGTGTGCCAGGCACACCGGCGGCGCGAACGACGAACGCAACTGCCGATCTCAAGAGCGACACACCCCGCCAACCCGACAACTTGCCAATACACCCAGTGCGTTGACCCCGCTCCGCGTGCCGATCGAGTAGCCTGCGACGATGCCCAATGATGTTTCCCCGCTCGTATTGACGGTGGTGGGCGGCGTATTCACGATCGTCGGCATCCTGCTCAAGATCGTTTACGACGGGCTGGCCGCCCGTCGGCAGGACAGGCGCGAAGCTCTCGACCGATTCGCGCCTGAGCGCAAGGAGGCCTACGAGGAATTCTTGACATGCCTGAAACGTGAGCGTGAGTACTGGCACAACCTGCACGAGTTGGCAGAGTGCCATCGGCGCGGTGAGGATGTACCACAGGAGCGGATGGACAACTTCCCCGCATCGCCGATGTCGGACCTGGTTAGCGCGCTTGAGCGGGTGCGCCGAGTGGCTCCCACATACCAGACGATAACGGCAGCGGAGAGCGTCCTACGGCTATTTGTCGACATGGCCGAATCGACTCGTGCAGCCATAAACTCACCGGGACCGAACGACGAGATCACCTGGTTTCTTCTTCAGCGGTACCTTGAGGACCGCGAGAGAGAATTTGTCTACGCATACCGTCTCGACCTGGGTATTGGGCCACCGATAGGCGGCCCAAAGAATTTCCCGATGCCAGAGCGCCCATGGCCCGCAGATGTTGCGGAAGGTATCCTTCGGGCACACATGCCGCGCGAACGGAAGACGAGGGGTGCGCCGTAGGCGCGCTCGAAGGCAGACCAACAGACGAGGCCCTCCGGAGCGAGACGGGATGCTGTGACCCGTCTTTTGAGTGCATCCCCATCGCATGACGGTTCGCAGCGGTCCCTGTTGGCGCCGTTGGTGGAGTGTCCATGTCCGATCTCGCAGCATCCCGCGTTGCCCGTGCCCCCCGCAGTGCGGGCTGGGTGCTCGCGCTGTACCCGCAGCTGGTGGGGGTGGGGGGTTGCTTTGTCGCTTCCCTCGCCCGGTGCGTGAGTACGTCGCCGCAGTCAAGGCGAAAGACCCGGACCGAGCCGCGGCGGAGGCCGGGCGTCGTGCGCGTACTGCCTTGCGCCGCTACTGCTCGACCAACCGTCTCAACCGTCTGGGCATGCTGACCTACGCGGGCTACGGGTGCCACGACCAGGTCCAGGTCCGCGCTGACGTCGGCGAGTTCTTCCGAGCTCTGCGAGTGCGGAACGGCGGACGGCCATTCCCCTACGTGTGGGTGCCCGAGTGGCACACGACCGGCCACGGCCCGCATGTGCACTTTGCGGTCGGCCAGTTCGTCCCCCAGCGAGTCATCCGAGAGACCTGGGGGCACGGGTTCGTGTCGATAGAACTGATCGGTGACCTACCGGTCGGTTCCGGTGCCCTCGCCGAGTCGCGCAAGGCTGCCGCCTGCCTGTCGAAGTACGTGACCAAGGCCTTCACCGAGACGACCGACCGCCTGCCGGGTAGGCGCCTCTACGACCTGGCGCAGGAGTTCAAGCCCACCAAGATCTCGCTGCACGAGCGCTCGTCCACCCTCTCCGCGACGAAGAGCGCGTCACGCTGCATAGAGCACGCGGGCTTCCGCCTCGACGTTCGCCCGGATGCGTGGGTGGAGTGACCGACGGGCCACCAGGTCGACCGGTCGCCCGAAGACTCCGCTGAGCTCGTCAACTAGCAGTTCGATGTTCCAGGTCAGCCGGCAGCCCGGCGCCATCTCGTACAGCACGTCGAGGTCGCTCTCAGGCCGCGCCTCACCCCGGGCGACGGAGCCGACGACCTCGAGCCGGGCGATGCCGTAGCGCTGGCAGATCTCCGCAAGGACCGGCGTCTCGACCACGGGCTCGGACATGGTGCCAGCGTAGCGAGCCATCCCCTGGAGGCTGCCCGACAGAGACGACCCGGGCCTCGCCGTCACAGGGCCATCGCGTCTCGGCGGACGCGCTCCATAACGGGCCCGGCGGCGCGCCCCGAGATGACGTCGACCGGCACCCCGGTGATCTGCTCGAGCTCGTCGGTCAAGTCGAGGACATCGAACAGGTCGGTGCCCGGCGGCAACGTGATCATGAGGTCCAGGTCGGAACCGACGGTGTCACCGCCGCGCGCGACCGACCCGAACACCTTCGCGTCGGCCCCACGGTGACGGGCGATCGCCGCCCTCACCTCGTCGCGATGGGCTGCCAGAGCGTCCGACGGACGCATGCGGGCCACCGCCACCAGCGCGTCGCGCGCGGGCGGTAGGGATTGCCGTCGCCCGGTGTCGGTCCTCGCCACGTCGACCACGCTAGGTCGTACGCTCTGGTCAGGCGCCGCCATTGATACGGACGTGGTTGCCCGCCGGGTCGCGGAACGCGCAGTCGCGGATCCCGTACGGCTGGTCGGTGGGCTCCTGGACGACCTCGGCGCCGGTGGCCTGGATGCGGTCGAACGTGGCGTCGACGTCGGGGGTGGCCAGGACGATGGTGGCGAAGGTGCCCTTGGCCATCATCTCGGCGATCATCCGCTGCTCGTCGGGGGTGATCCCGGGGTCGGCTGTGGGCGGGTGCAGCACCACGGAGGTGTCCGGCTGGTCGGGCGGTCCGACGGTGATCCACCGCAGGCCGCCGTAGCCGACGTCGTTGCGCACCTCGAAGCCGAGGGCGTCGCGGTAGAAGGCCAGCGAGGCCTCGGGGTCGGTGTGGGGCAGGAAGCTGTGCTGAATCGAGATGTCCATACCGGCGACGCTAGGTCGCGGCCGCCGCCTACGCTTCTCGATTCCTGACGGGTCTGGTGACCCTCTTGGCCACGCACGCGGGGATCCCCGCCGTCGCGGCCGCGTGCTCGCGCCGGTAGACGCTCGGGGACACGCCCACCAGCTCGGTGAACCGGGTGCTGAACGTGCCGAGGGACGAGCAGCCGACCGCGAAGCACACGTCGGTGACGCTCAGGTCGCCCACGCGGAGCAGGGTCATCGCCCGCTCGATCCGCCGGGTCATCAGGTAGGAGTACGGCGCCTCGCCGTACGCGCGCCTGAACTCGCGGCTCAGGTGCCCCGACGACATGTGCGCGTCCCGCGCGAGCGCGTCGACGTCGAGCGGCTGGGCGTACTCCCGGTCGATCCGGTCCCGCACGCCGCGCAGCACTGCGAGGTCACGCAGGTGCTGCTCCTCGGCGTCACGGCTGGCCACCCCACCACCGTAGGTGCGCCTGGCGCCGACAGCAGGAGACGGCCGTGTCAGACCGTGCCCCGACAATGGACCGTGCCCCTGATCGTCGTGCTCGACCACCCGGTGCGGCCGGGCGTGGTCGTGCTGCAGGACGCCACCGATGACGGCGTCCCTCTGGCCCGTCGCGACGTGCCGGTCGACGAGCTGCCCGCGACCGTGGCCGTCCGCGAGGCCGAGCACCCCCGCTGGGTGTGGGACGACACCGCCCGCTGGTACCCGGTGCTGCTGGCGGCCGGGGTGCGCGTCGAGCGGTGCCACGACCTGCGGCTGTGCCACACGATCCTGCGGCGCAGCGTGCTGACGCAGGGGTCGGAGCTCGCGCAGGCCGCGCCCGGCCGATGGGACGAACCCGCGCCCGGCGAGCCGCAGGCGGTCGAGGTGAGCCTGTTCGACGACCCACGGCTCGCGGCCGAGCCGATCGCCGCAGACCCCGACGTCGACGCCGACGCCGACGCCCCCGACGACGCCGACCCGCTGACCGAGCTGCAGCGCCAGCTCGCCGCGGTCGCAGGCTCGGCGGATCCGGGCCGCCTCCGCCTGCTCCTGGCGGCCGAGTCGACTGGTGCGCTGATCGCCGCCGAGATGCACCACGACGGCATGCCGTGGGTCGCCGAGGTGCACCACGAGCTGCTGACCCGCGAGCTCGGCACGCGGCCCGCCGGTGGTGGCCGTCCGAGCCGGCTCGAGGTGCTGGCCGCCGAGGTCCGCGCGGCGCTGAGCCAGCCCGCGCTGAACATCGACTCGCAGCAGGACCTGCTGCGCGGGATGCGGGCCGCGGGGCTCGACGTCACCTCGACCCGCAAGTGGGACATCCGCGGGATCGACCACCCGGTGGTCGAGCCGCTGCTCGCGTACAAGAAGCTCGCGCGGCTGCTCAGCGCGAACGGCTGGGCGTGGATGGAGCAGTGGGTGCACGACGGCCGGTTCCGGCCCGACTACGTGCCCGGCGGCGTGGTGACGGGCAGGTGGGCGTCGAGCGGCGGCGGTGCGTTGCAGCTGCCGGCGAGCATCCGCGGGGCGGTGCGGGCCGATCCGGGGTGGCGGCTGGTCGTGGCCGACGCCGCGCAGCTCGAGCCGCGGGTGCTCGCGGCGATGTCGGGCGACGACGCGATGGCCGCGGCCGGTCGCCAGGCGGACCTGTACCAGGGCGTGGTCGACGCGGGCATCGTCGAGACGCGCCAGGAGGCCAAGTACGCGATGCTCGGCGCGATCTACGGTGCGACCACGGGCGCGAGCGCGATGCTCATGCCGCGCCTGACCCGCGCGTACCCCCGTGCGGTGGGTCTGGTGGAGGCCGCGGCCCGCGCGGGCGAGCGGGGCGACCCGGTCTCGACCTGGCTGGGTCGCACGTCCCCCGTGCCCGATGCGACCCGCATGGCTGAGCTGCACGCCGCGTCGTCCGAGGGCGCCGAGCCCGACGACGTCCGCGCTGCCCGGCAGCGTGCCCGGAACTGGGGGCGGTTCACCCGCAACTTCGTCGTCCAGGGCACGGCCGCCGAGTGGGCGCTGTGCTGGATGGCCGCCCTGCGCCGCAGGCTCCGCGCGATCGAGGGCCGCCCGCACCTGGTGTTCTTCCTGCACGACGAGGTGATGGTCCACTCCCCCGAGGCGGTGGCGGACGAGGTGGCCGCCGCGGTCCGCGACGCTGCCGTCGAGGCGGGCCGTCTGCTGTTCGGCGACTCCCCGGTCGACTTCGCCCTGCAGGTCGCCGTGGTGGACAGCTACGACCAGGCGAAGTGACCAGGCCAGCCCCCCGCCCGCCGCAGGTCGCCGAGACGTACCACGCCGCGACATCGAGTGGTACGTTCGAAGCATGAGTGGGACATACGCCATCACGATGGGTGACCGAGGACGGCTCGTCGTCCCCGCCGCGGTGCGCGCCCACGCCGGCCTCGACGCGGGGGTCCCCCTGATCCTCCTCGAGACGCCTGGCGGACTGGTCGTCATGACCCGCGACCAGGCGCGCGACCACCTGCGCAGCCAGCTCGCCGGAGCAGACCTGGTGTCTGCGCTCCTCGCGGACCGCCGCGCGGCCGCCGAGCGCGAGGACGCTGCGTGACGACCGTCCTCGACGCATCCGCGATCCTCGCGTACCTCGGCGGTGAGCCTGGAGCCGACATCACCGAGCAAGCACTCACCAGCGGGTCGGTCTGCTCGGCGGTGAACTGGTCGGAGGTCGCCCAGAAGATCCGCGCGGCCGGTGGCGACTGGTCGGTCGCCACAGCACTCCTCGCCAGCTACGGGCTGACGGTCCACGAGGCGACAACTGCTGACGCCGAACGCGCCGCCAGCCGGTGGGTGCGGGGGTCAGGGCTGTCGCTGGGTGACAGGTTCTGCCTCGCGCTCGGCGACCGGCTCGCGGCGACGGTCCTCACCGCCGACACCGCCTGGGGAGCCGAGCAGCACGTCCGCCTGATCCGCTGACCAGCGTGGTCGTCGGCAACTGCTCGCGGACCACCTGTTCCAACACATGAGAAGTCGTCGATAACGATGTCGAGAACGTTCAACAGTCTCTAGGGTGTCAGTCAGCAGATGTCGCACTCGCACAGGGGCGAAGAGCGCACAGACGCAGGAGGCGCAGTGAATCCCACAACGACGCAGGTCACCACGGCCCGAGGCACCGGCACCGTCGCGGCACTCACGTTCGACGACGGTCCCAACCCGGGCGAGACCGACGCTGTGCTCGACCTTCTCGCCGAGCACAGCATCCCCGCGGTGTTCTGCGTGATCGGCCAGAACATCCAGGGCCCGCGCGGCGCCGAGCTGCTCCGCCGGATCGTCGCCGAGGGCCACACCCTGTGCAACCACACGACGAGCTTCGCCGACATGGGCGACTGGACGCCCGAGCAGGTCGAGGCCGACCTCACCGAGAACCTCGCGATCATCCGCGAAGCGCTCGGCGACCCCGAGGCGCCCGTGCCGTACTTCCGGGCACCCAACGGCAGCTGGGGACAGACGGCCGAGGTCGCCGCACGGCTCGGCATGCAGCCCCTGGGGCTCGGCAACACGATCGCGGACTGGGAGACCCAGGACGTCGCGACGCTCACCGCCAACCTGCGTGCCGCGATGCAGCCGGGCGCCGTCGTGCTCACCCACGACGGCGGCGGTGACCGCACCGGCACCGTCGAGGCGCTGCGCACGGTCGTCGCCGAGCAGGTCGCGGCCGGTTGGACGTTCACGCTCCCCGAGGAGCCGGTCACGGCGGCATCGCCGGCCCGGCACCACTGAGTCGACTGGATCCCTGCCCGACCACACCCCCCGGCACCGGGCGGGGGTCCAGTCTCCCCCCCCACACCCACGCGTCGTCTCTGTCCGTGGGGCATCGAGCAGTCACGGGTCGAGCGGCGTCACCGCACTGACCGTCAGGCACGTCTCGTCGTCAACCGAGTCGGGCATCGGGTCGAGGACGAGCGCCATCGGGTAGCCCACGTGCGGGCTGAACGTCGCCTGCACGATCCCGTCGCCCGCGACGGCCGCGTCGAGCCGGTCGAAGAGCGCGGGGACGGTGGGGATGTCGCCGTACCGGTCGGAGGTAGGCGTCCAGCCGCCGGGAGTCGTCGCCGCCACCTCGGCGACCGCCCCGTCCACCACGCGGGCGGCCCAGCGGCCCACGAGCTGCTGCTCGCCGCACGTGCCCTCGAGCACGTACGAGTAGTCCTGCCAGCCGCCCTGCTCCCACCGTTCGCGCGCCTGGGCGACGTCGGCGGCGGTGAGATCACCGGGATCGGCACCCGTCTCGCCCGAGGCGGTGCACCCTGCAAGCGCCAGCACCCCGACGAGCAGCGCACCGGGGAGCGCGACGGCGGTCGGCCGTCCGGGCGCTCCCCGGTGCGTCATGTCAGCCCAGCAGGTCGTGCCGCAGGATGGTGGCCTCGCGGCCCGGTCCCACGCCGATCGCGGAGATGCGCGTGCCGGAGATCTCCTCGAGCGCGAGCACGTAGCGCTGCGCGTTGACGGGCAGCTCGTCGAACGTGCGGCAGCCCGAGATGTCCTCGGTCCAACCGGCGAAGTCCTCGTAGATCGGCTTCGCGTGGTGGAAGTCGCTCTGGTCGAGGGGCATCTCGTCGTGGCGCACGCCGTCCACGTCGTAGGCCACCGCGACGGGGATCCGCTCGAGACCGGTCAGGGTGTCGAGCTTGGTGAGCACCAGGTCGGTGAGGCCGTTGACGCGGGCCGCGTAGCGCGCGACGACCGCGTCGTACCAGCCGGTGCGGCGCGGGCGGCCCGTGGTGGTGCCGAACTCGCCGCCCTTCTGCCGCAGGTGCTCGCCCATGTCGTCGAGCAGCTCGGTGGGGAACGGACCCTCGCCCACGCGCGTCGTGTACGCCTTGATGACGCCGACCACGCGGTCGATGCGGGTGGGGCCGACGCCCGAGCCGGTGCACGCGCCGCCCGCGGTCGCCGACGAGGACGTGACGAACGGGTAGGTGCCGTGGTCGATGTCGAGCATCGTGGCCTGGCCGGCCTCGAACACGACCGTCTTGCCCTCGTCGAGGCCCTTGTTGAGCACCAGCGGGGTGTCGGCCACGTACGGGCGCACGCGGTCGGCGTAGGCCAGCAGCTCCTCGACGGTCTCGTCGACCGTGATCGCGCGGCGGTTGTAGACCTTGACCAGCAGGTGGTTCTTCTGGTCGAGGGCGCCCTCGACCTTCTGCCGCAGGATCTTCTCGTCGAAGAGGTCCTGGATGCGGATGCCCACGCGGTTGATCTTGTCGGCGTAGGTGGGGCCGATGCCGCGGCCCGTGGTGCCGATCTTGCGGCTGCCGAGGAACCGCTCGCTGACCTTGTCGAGCGTGCGGTTGTACGGCGCGATGACGTGCGCGGCGGAGCTCACCAGCAGGCGGCTCGTGTCGACGCCGCGCGCCTCGAGGGCGTCGATCTCCTGGAACAGCACCTCGAGGTCGATGACCACGCCGTTGCCGATCACGGGCACGACGCCCGGGGAGAGGATGCCCGAGGGCAGCAGGTGCAGCGCGTACTTCTCGCCGTCGATGACGACGGTGTGGCCTGCGTTGTTGCCGCCGTTGAACTTGACGACGAAGTCGATGCGCGAGCCGAGCTGGTCGGTCGCCTTCCCCTTGCCCTCGTCACCCCACTGGGCACCCAGAACTACGACGGCGGGCATGGCATCACCTTTTTCCACCTGCCTGGCGGTCCGGTCGACGGCACGTCCGGTGCGAGCGAGGCTCGCGGCCGAGGGACCAGGGCACGGGCGGCAGCGACCCCGTACCTCCGAGAGGATACCGGAATGGTAAAAGGCCGGTCATCGACGACCAGGTCAGCGGATGGCGCCGCCGCCCAGGAGGGCTCAGCGCAGCGCGGAGACCTCGACCACCGACGTGCCCGAGTCGGTGAGGAACGTGGTGCAGCGCGCAGCCTCGTCCTCCTCGCCGATCGCGTCGGCCGCGTCGGCGAGCGCGAGCAGCGCCCGCAGGAAGCCCTGGTTCGGCTCGTGGTCGGCCGGGATCGGGCCGGCCCCGCGCCAACCGGCACGGCGCAGCGCGTCGAGCCCACGGTGGTACCCCGTGCGGGCGTAGGCGTAGGCCGCGACCGGGTCGCCGGCGTCCGACAGCGCCTGCTCGGCGAGCAGCGCCCACGCGAGCGACGACGCCGGGAACGCCCGGGCCGCGTCGCGCGCGTCCTGGCCCGCCGAGAGCAGCATGCGGGCGTCGGCGTCGGCGCCCTCGGCCGGCAGGAGGGTCGGCTCGGGACCCAGCAGGTTGTGGCTCATGGGCCTAGTGTCGCAGCGAACACCCAGGTGCGCGTGCGCCACGTCCGCAGGTGTGGGAGCGTGGCTACAGTCGAACAGGCTCACCCCCCAGCTGCCTCTCCCCCGAGGACGAACATGATCGAGATCTCGACCTCGCCGACGACGACGACCCTCGTCATCGAAGGCGACCTCGACCTCGCGGAGCGTGACCAGTTCCCCGAGATCGCCGCCCGCATCGTCGGCCTGCGCCGACAGCTCCTGGTCATCGACATGTGCGGCGTGACCTTCATGGACTCGACGGGCGCGGCGTTCCTCATCTCCCTGGCCGACTCGGGCCGCAAGCGCGGCGGAGCGACGGTGCTGCGCGGGGCCGATGCGCGCGACCTGTTCGTGATCGAGGTCTGCGGCGCGCTCGACCTGTTCCGCGTCGACGACGAGTGCGACCACGACAAGCACGTCTCGGGCTTCCGCCGCCCCACGAGCACGGGCCACGCGTCGCACTGACCGCGTCGCGTCAGCCGCGCACCCGGTCGGTGCCGTCGGCCCGCAGCTTGGCCCACACGAGCTTGCCGCCGCGCGCCGGACGCCAGCCCCAGTCGGCCAGCCGGTCCACGATCTGCATGCCGTAGCCGCCGATGCGCCCCGGGTGCCCGTCGGTCGCCACGGGCGGCGTCGGGTTGGAGTCCTCGACCTCGATCCGCAGGCCCTCACCCGTGTCGTACAGCCGCAGCGCGATGTGCCCCCAGCCGTGCAGCACGGCGTTCGCGACGAGCTCCGAGACGACGAGCTCGGCGCTCGGCCCGTCGGGCAGGCCCCACGTCTGGCAGGTGCGCAGCACCGCGTGCCGCGCGCGCCCGATCGACGCGGGCTCGCTCGGCAGCAGCCAGCGGCGGCTGCGCGGGCTGCCCGCCAGCGCCGTCGCGTCGCTCGGGTCGGGGACCCGCACGACCACGACCGCCACGTCGTCCTCAGGGCTGTCCGCGAGCCGCGAGAGCAGCTCCTCGCCGATGCCCGCCGAGTCGGTCGCTGTGATGCCCGCGACGACGTCGACGAGCGTCTCGACACCCTCGCGCAGCGCGCGGTCCCGACGCTCGATCAGACCGTCGGTGTAGAACACCAGCACGTCACCCGGCACGATCTCCGCCCGGCCCGTGGTCCGCTCGCGCCCACCGAAGCCGATGAGCGGCCCGGCGCCGTCCGCGAGCCGGGTCACCCGACCCTGCCGGGCGAGCAGCGCGGGCAGGTGACCGGCGCGTGAGTACTCGACGTCCCAGCCGTCGCCGTTGCGGGTCAGCGTGGTCAGCACGAGCGCGGCGGACCGCGGGATCCGCATGCCCGCCACGAGCTGGTCGACGCGCTCGAGCACGGGCCCGGGCGTGACGACCTCGTAGGCGTACGAGCGCACGACCGACCGGAGCTGACCCATCGCGGCGGCCGCCTCGACGTCGTGGCCCACCACGTCGCCGATCACCACGCCGACCACGTCCGTCGAGACCTGCAGCACGTCGTACCAGTCGCCGCCCACCTGGGCGTGCTCGGCGTTCGGCGCGTAGTAGGTCCACACGTCGAGGCCCTCGACCTCGGCCTGCTCGGGCAGCATCGAGCGCTGCAGCGTCTCGGCGAGCCGGTGCTCGCGCTCGTACAGCCGCACGTTGTCGACCGCGAGGCCGACGCGCCGCACCGTGAGCTGCAGCACGGTGCGCGACGACTCGTCGAGCTGGTCGCACCCCCGGCCGGACCCCGCGCGCGGGACCACCACGAGCACGCCCATGACGCGCCGCCGACCGGGCACGGGCAGCACCACCACCCGGGTCAGGCCTGGGGCGACCTCGGCGATCCGGGGCCGCACGTGGTCCGCGAGCCAGCCCGACGCGCTCGTCGTGGCGTGCCAGCCCGTGAGGTCGAGCTCGACCGGGTTGTCGGTCACGCCGTCGAGCAGCTGCTGCACCTCGTCGACGAGGTCGCGGCGGCGGGCGGTCGGCACGTCGTCGGGCGGCACGTTGCCGTGGCGGCGACCCCGGCCCGACGGCGGCGCCGTCACGTCGATGCCGTCGGCCGCGCTCAGGCCACCGTCGTTGAGGTAGAAGCCGGCCCATGCGACGACACCGCCGGCCTCGAGCAGCCGGGCTATCTCGCGCAGCGTCGTCGGGTCGTCGAGGTCCATCAGCAGGTCGGAGATCTGCAGCACCAGCCGCAGGCTCGTGCGCTCGATCCGCTCGCTCTCCACCAGCGCGGTCTGCGCCGCGTCGCGCTCGATCAGCTCGGTCACGTCGACGAGCACTGCCACCCAGTGCGTGGTCGCGCCGTCGTCGTCGCGCACCGGGGACAGCGACACCCGGGTCCAGAACGCCGAGCCGTCCGCCCTGCGGGCCTGGACGGTGCCCGTGGCCACCACGCCCGCGTCCACCGCGTCCCTCAGCAGCGAGGTCTGGGCGCGGTCGGTCCACGGGCCGTAGAGCACGTCGGGCCCTTGCCCCTGCACGTCCTCGAGCGAGAAGCCGGTGACGCGTGTGAACGCGTCGTTGACCCACACGATCCGCCGCTCGCCGTCCTCGTCGGAGGCCACGAAACACGGGACGTCCGCGGCACGCAACGCTCTGTCGCGCAGCCCGGCGAGAGATTCGTCATGATGATCGGAGCGCGCAGGGTTGACCACGACCACCTCCGATCGTCTAGCGTTCCGAACTAGGGGGGGCTGCGAACGGTCGCAGGCCTGAGCAGCAGACCGGACACGGGGAACGACCCCGCCCGGGAAGGAGCATCGTGCGCGACGGTAACAGCCCGACGACGGACGGGCCCGCTCAGACCGCGGGCCCGGGGATCACGTCCGGCGGTCTCGCGGGTGAACCCGGGGCCGTCCACGTGATCCTCGGATCGGACAGGACCCGCATCGTCCTGTCGGGCGAGATCGACGCCGACCTCGGGCCTGACCTGCAGGAGGCGACGACCGACGCCGAGCAGGCGGGCCTGCCGATCGAGGTCGACGCCCACCACGTGACGTTCATGGACTCGTCGGGTGTGGCGTTCCTCGCCCGCCTGTCGATCCGCTCGCAGCACCGGGTGCGGCTGCTCCGGGTCCCTCCGACGGTGCGGTTCCTGCTCGAGGTGACCCGCATCGGCGAGCTGCTCGACGTGGTCGACACCGACGAGCCGACCGGTTTCGCTGCGACGCCCGACCCTGCCGACGAAGGCCCCGCGACCACCTGACCGCGCCGCGGCGGCCTCGCGCCCCGCGACCACCCACGACGACCGAGGGCCCGGTCCCGACGCACGCAGCGTCGGGACCGGGCCCTCGTCGGTCAGTGGTGCGTCAGATCTTGTGACCGGCCGAGCGCAGCTGCTGGGCCGCCTCGACGAGACGCTGGGCCATGCCGGCCTCGGCCAGCTTGCCCCAGGCGCGCGGGTCGTACGCCTTCTTGTTCCCGACCTCGCCGTCGACCTTCAGGACGCCGTCGTAGTTCGCGAACATGTGACCGGCGACGGGACGCGTGAACGCGTACTGCGTGTCGGTGTCGATGTTCATCTTGATGACGCCGTTGTCCACGGCCTCACCGATCTCGGCCTCGGTCGAGCCCGAGCCGCCGTGGAAGACCAGGTCGAACGGGCTGTCCTTGCCGAGGGTCGCGCCCACGGCGTCCTGGATCTCCTTGAGGATCGAGGGACGCAGCTTGACGGCACCGGGCTTGTAGACGCCGTGCACGTTGCCGAACGTCAGGGCCGTCAGGTAGCGGCCCTTCTCGCCCGAACCAAGCGCACGGACCGTCGCCAGGCCGTCCTCGACCGTCGTGTACAGCTTGTCGTTGATCTCGGCCGTGTGGCCGTCCTCCTCACCACCGACGACGCCCACCTCGATCTCGAGGATCGTGCGAGCCTGCTGCGAGAGGGCCAGGAGCTCCTCCGCGATGACGAGGTTCTCGTCGAGCGGGATGTTCGAGCCGTCGAACATGTGCGACTGGAACGTCGGGTTCTTGCCGGCCTTGACCTGCTCGATCTCGAGCGCGAGCAGCGGGCGGACCCAGCTGTCCAGGTTTTGCTTGGTGCAGTGGTCCGTGTGCAGCGCGACGGTGATCGGGTAGCCCTTGGCGACCTCGGCCGCGTAGGCGGCGAGGGCGAGCGAACCGGCGACGCGGTCCTTGACCGTCGAGCCGGACGCGTACTCGGCGCCACCGACGGAGACCTGGATGATGCCGTCGCTCTCGGCCTCGGCGAAGCCCTGCAGTGCGGCGGTGACGCCCTGCGAGGAGGTGACGTTGACCGCGGGGTAGGCAAACTTGCCCGCCTTCGCGCGGTCGATCATCTCGTTGTACACCTCAGGTGTTGCGATCGGCATCGCGGGTTCTCCTGCTGCTAGTGGGAGTGGTTTCCACCTGAGTCTTCCACGTCCTGACCCGTGTGCGATCAGGACGTCCTACCCATCGGACGCACGGGCCGCATGCTGCGACACCCAGGCGTGCATCGCGATGGCGGCCGCGGCGCCCGCGTTGATCGACCGGGTGGAGCCGAACTGCGCGATGTGCAGCACGTCCACCGCGGCACCCTGAGCCTCGGTCGACAGGCCCACGCTCTCCTGGCCGAACAGCAGCACGCACGCACGCGGCAGCCGGTAGCCCTCGAGCGGCACCGAGCCGGGCACGTTGTCGATGCCGATCACCGGCATCGGCGAGCCGTCGGATCCCGCGGTCTGCGCCCAGGCGACGAGGTCGGCGACGTCCGGGTGGTGGCGCACGTGCTGGTAGCGGTCGGTGACCATCGCGCCCCGGCGGTTCCAGCGGCGGCGCCCCACGATGTGCACCTCCGCCGCGGCGAACGCGTTCGCTGTGCGCACCACCGAGCCGATGTTCATGTCGTGCGACCAGTTCTCGATAGCGACGTGGAACGGGTGCCGCCGGGTGTCGAGGTCGGCGACGACCGCCTCGACCGTCCAGTACCGGTAGCGGTCGACCACGTTGCGGCGGTCGCCGTGCTCGAGCAGGTCGGGGTCGTAGCGTCGGCTCCCGTCGGGCCCGTCGAGGGGCGGCCAGGCGGCGCGTCCGCCCGGCCACGGGCCCACCCCGACACCCGTGTCCGCCTCGTCCGGGCGATCGGGACCGTCTGGTCCGACGGCGGGCCGGGCTGCGGGGTCGCTCGCGTCGTTCACGCCCCCATCCTGCCGCCCGGCCGCACCCGCACCTGCGCCGGGAACCGCGATGCACGATGTGTGCGAGGTCTTCACCAGGACGGTCACCTGCCGTCACCACCGCCCACGTAGGCTGATGGCGTGCTCATGACGACCGCCCTCGCGGCCACCCTGCCTGCCCTCGGCACCGTGCCCGCGCTCGGGCCAGACTTCCTGAACGCCGACCACCTGATCGAGTCGTTCGGCGCGTACGCGCTGATCGGTGTCGCGATCGTGGTGTTCATCGAGTCCGGGCTCCTGTTCCCGCTGCTGCCCGGCGACTCGCTGCTCTTCACCGCGGGCATGCTCGTGGCCCAGGAGCAGATGGACGTGCCGCTGTGGGCCCTGTGCCTGCTGCTGTTCCTCGCGGCGTTCGCGGGCGACCAGGTCGGCTTCCTCATCGGGCGCAAGGCCGGGCCCAAGATCTTCAACAAGCCCGACTCACGGTTCTTCAAGCAGCAGTACATCGACCAGACGTACGCGTACTTCGACAAGTACGGCGGCCGGACGATCATCGTGGCCCGCTTCGTGCCGTTCGTGCGCACCTACGCCCCCGTCGCCGCGGGCGTCGGCAACATGACCTACCGGCACTTCGTCTCGTTCAACGTGATCGGCGCGTTCATCTGGGGCGTCGGCGTGACAGTGCTCGGCTACCTGCTCGGCAACGTCGCGTTCATCAAGGACAACATCGAGCTCATCCTCATCGCCGTCGTCGCGGTGTCGGTGGTCCCCATCGCCATCGAGCTCCTCCGGGCGCGCAGCAGCCGCCGCGACGCGCGCTACGACGAGCCCGACGAGCGCGACCGCGCGGCCCGTGACGCCATGGGCCCCACCGAGTGACAGCTCGCCCAGCGACGTCAGAGACGAGGACGGCATGACGCGGCAGATCCACAGCTGGCTCACCGACATGGACGGCGTGCTGGTGCACGAGGGCAACGCTCTGCCCGGGGCGCCCGAGTTCGTGCGGGCGCTGCGCGACGCCGGTCGCCCGTTCCTCATCCTGACGAACAACTCGATCTACACCGCGCGTGACCTGCGCGCCCGGCTCGCCGCGACCGGCATCGACGTGCCCGAGACCGCGATCTGGACGTCGGCGCTCGCGACCGCGCAGTTCCTCGACGACCAGTCGCCCGGCGGCAGCGCCTACACGATCGGCGAGGCCGGGCTCACGACAGCGCTCTACGAGATCGGCTACACGCTGACCGAGGCCGACCCGGACTACGTGGTGCTCGGCGAGACCCGCACGTATTCGTTCGAGGCCATCACCCGGGCCATCCGGCTCATCAAGGGCGGCGCCCGGTTCCTCGCGACGAACCCCGACGTCACCGGCCCCAGCCCCGAGGGCGACCTGCCCGCGACGGGCGCCGTGGCCGCGATGATCACGGCTGCGACCGGCCGCACGCCCTACTTCGTGGGCAAGCCCAACCCGATGATGTTCCGCTCGGCGCTCAACCGCATCGACGCGCACTCGGAGTCGACAGCCATGATCGGCGACCGCATGGACACCGACGTCATCGCGGGCATCGAGGCCGGCCTGCAGACGTTCCTCGTGCTCACGGGATCGACCGCGGCCGCCGACCTGCCCGGGTTCCCGTTCCGCCCGAGCCACGTGGTCGACTCGATCGCGGACCTCATCGACCTCGTCTGACGCCCCCGCTCAGGCCTGCGTGTCGCCGAACCCGACCTGCGGGACGGCGCGCACCGCCGGGTCGCCGGCCTCGAAGTACTCGGCCTGACGGAAGCCGAACACCTTGGCGATCAGGTTCGAGGGGAACGACTCGACCTTGGTGTTGAGCGTCCGCACGTTCGCGTTGTAGAACCGTCGGCCCGCGGCGATGCGGTCCTCGGTGGTCGTCAGCTCGGTCTGCAGCTGCTGGAAGTTCTCGCTGGCCCGCAGCACCGGGTAGGCCTCGGCGACCGCGAACAGCCGCCCGATGGCCTGCGTGAGCATGTTCTCCTGCGCGGCCTGCTCGGCCGGCGGGGTGCCCGGGGTCGACGCCGCGGCGCGTGCCCGCGTGACCTCGTCGAACACGCCGCGCTCGTGGGCGGCGTAGCCCTTGACCGTCTCGACCAGGTTGGGGATCAGGTCGTGCCGACGGTGCAGCTCGACGTCGATCTGGCGCCACGCCTCCTGCACGAGGTTCCGCAGCCGGACGAACCCGTTGTACTGCGCGACCGCCCAGATCAGCACGATCACGACCAGGACGACGATGACGATGATGCTCACGGCGGTGGCGGTCACGGCGGGTCTCCTGTGGATCGGCGGGTCGCAGGATCGTAACCGTCACCGTACCGACGACGCGCCGGGTTCCCGCACTCAGACCGGGTCGAGGTGACCCCGGTCCTGCCACACGTGCCGCGGGATCGCACGCACCAGGCCCACGAGCAGCGCCAGCCGCCGCTCGAGCCGCACCAGGTCGCTGGTCCCCTCGTCCCAGCAGAGCAGCGACGCGCCCTCGATCCGCAGGCTCGTGCAGCTCACGTCGGGGAGCAGCAGCCGTTCCATGACGCGCGGGTGCACCACGTCGTGGGCGAACCGCAGGTCGGTGGCCTGCACGCGCCACGCCCGGTTGAACGCCTCGGACTCGAAGGTGAGGTCCTGCCCGCCGAACGCCCTCGCGATCCGGGCCGAGACACCCTCGGGGGTCAGCTCGAGCACCGGCAGCGCAGCCGGCAGGTCGATCGCCACGACGTGCCGCCGGTGCACCTGGGCCGACTCGCCGGTGCCCGTGGTCCAGCAGTAGGTGAACGACGTGGCCCCGAACCCGTCGAGGGTCCCGCGCAGCACCTCGGTCGCGCGGCGTGCGCTGCCCTCCCCGAACGGCCGCCCGCGCCACCGGTCCACCAGCCCGGAATCCTCGCGCGTGCAGACCCAGCTGCGGGGCTCGGCCCAGGCGGCGTGCTCCCGGTGCCGTCGCTCGGCCGCCCGACGCCCCCTAACCAGCAGCGCACCGGCCGCCGCGCAGACCAGCGCGACGGGAACCGCCCCGGCCGAGGTGACGACGGGCAGCACGAGGCTGAGCGCGCCCGCGAGCACGCCGCCCATCGGGTCAGACCAGGCCGAGGTCGGCCAGGTCGAAGAGGTGGTGGTACGGCACGCCGAGCGCCTCGATCTTCTCGGCCGCGCCCGTCGCGCGGTCCACGATCACGGCCACGCCCATGACCTCCGCGCCGGCCTCGCGCGCGGCCCCGACCGCCGCGATGGGCGAGGCGCCCGTGGTGGACGTGTCCTCGAGGACCACGACGCGACGTCCCGCGATGTCGGGTCCCTCGATGCGGCGCTGCATGCCGTGCGCCTTGGCCTCCTTGCGGACCACGAACGCGTCGAGATCCTGGCCCCGCGACGCCGCGGCGTGCAGCAGCGCCGTCGCGACCGGGTCGGCGCCCAGCGTCAGGCCGCCCACCGCGTCGATCTCGGCGGTGCCCAGACCGACCTCCTCGAGCCGGTCGAGCAGCACGTGCCCGATGAGCGGGGCCGCGCGGTGGTGCAGCGTCACGCGCCGCAGGTCCACGTAGTAGTCGGCCTCGCGCCCGGAGGACAGCGTGACCTTTCCGCGCACGACAGCCAGCTCGGCGATGAGGTCGCGGAGCTGCTCGCGGGGCGTCGGGGACATCGGGGACGGGGGCTGCACGTGGGTCACGCCCGCCAGGCTACCGACCGTCGTGCGGGGCGTGCGGCGTGTGCGCGTGCGCGGGGTCGTCCAGGCTCCTGCGGTACGAGCCGAACGCCCGGATCACGGAGCGCGGCAGCAGCCGGGCGACGCCCGACGCGAGCCGGTAGCGCAGGCTCGGCGTGGAGATCACCGCACCCCGGCGCACGTCCGCGAGCGCCGTGGCGACCACGTCGTCGGCGTTGAGCCACGCGACCTCGGGCAGCACGCTCGAGTCGATGGCCGCCCGGGCGTGGAACTCGGTGTGCACGAAGCCCGGGCACAGCACGGTGGCGGTGACGCCGGTGCCGCGCAGCTCGACCGCGAGGCCCTCGGTGAACGTGCGCACCCACGCCTTGTGGGCCGAGTAGGTGCCCGACGCGAGCAGGGCGGCGACCGACGCGACGTTGAGGATCGCACCCCGACCGCGCTCGACCATGGCCTCGGCGGCGGCGTGCGAGAGCACCATCACCGCGCGCACCATGACGTCGAAGGCCTTCTCCTCGCGGTCGAGGTCACCCCCGACGAAGGGCTGGTGCAGGCCGAGGCCCGCGTTGTTGACGAGCAGGCCGACGGGGCGCTCCGGGGAGCGCAGCCGCTGGGCGACCCGTTCGAGGTCGGCCCGGTCGCTGAGGTCGGCCGTGAGCACCTCGGCGTGGACCCCTGCCGCGGCACGCAGCTGCGACGCGAGACGCTCGAGGCGCTCGGTGTCGCGCGCGACCAGGACGACGTCGTGCTTCGCGGTGGCCAGCTGCCAGGCGAACTCGAGCCCGAGACCCGAGCTCGCTCCGGTGATGAGTGCTGTTCCCATGCGGCCACCCTACGGACGAGCCGGGACGTTGTCCCACGAACCCCGGCGGTTCGCGTGTCACCGCCCGGCGGCGCCCGCGGCCCGGCCCGTCAGCCACGGCGGCTAACCTGACCGCCATGCGCCTCGCGACCTGGAACATCAACTCGATCCGCGCCCGTGCCGACCGTGCCGTGGCCTTCCTCGAGCGCACCGGCACCGACGTGCTCGCGCTCCAGGAGACCAAGTGCAAGGACGAGCAGTTCCCGCGCGAGGTCTTCGAGGCGGCCGGCTACGAGGTCGCGACGCTCGGGTTCAGCCAGTGGAACGGCGTCGCGATCATCTCGCGCGTCGGCATCGAGGACGTCGAGACGTCGTTCGCGGGCCAGCCGGGGTTCGGCGTCGAGCCGGTCAGCGAGGCGCGCGCGCTCGGCGCCACGTGCGGGGGCGTCAAGGTGTGGAGCTTGTACGTCCCGAACGGCCGGGAGATCGACGACCCGCACTACACGTACAAGCTCGAGTGGCTCGAGGCGCTGCGCACGCAGGCCGCGTCGTGGATCGCCCCCGGCACGGGTGACCCCGACGCGCAGATCGCGCTCGTGGGCGACTGGAACATCGCGCCGCTCGACGAGGACGTGTGGGACATCGAGGTCTTCGCGGGGCGCACCCACGTGACGCCCGCCGAGCGTGCCGCGTTCACGGCCTTCGCCGAGTCCGGCTACTCCGAGGTCTCGCGCGTGCACCTGCCCGGTCGCACGTTCACCTACTGGGACTACCAGCAGCTGCGCTTCCCGCGGAACGAGGGCATGCGCATCGACTTCACCTACGCCTCGCCGGCCCTCGCCGCCCGGGTCACGGACGTGACGGTCGAGCGCAACGAGCGCAAGGGCAAGGCGCCGTCCGACCACGTCCCGGTGGTCCTCGACCTCGCGGACTGACCCACCCCCAGGTGGGTCGCGACGTGGCGAGCGGGCGACAGCACCTGTTCGGGCCCCGCGGTGGCGACCCGCTCCGCTAGGTTCCTGCGCATGAGCACGCCTCCGACCTGGTCGCCCGACGACCAGGGGCACCCGAACCCCTTCGCCGCACCTGCAGGGGGTTCAGCGCCGGACCCGGGAGCGTTCGCCTACCCCGTCGCGCCACCCGTCGCGCCGCCGGTCGCGCCCCCCGTCGCGCCGGCACCCGTGTACGGGGCTCCCACCGGTGGGTCGCCCTACGGTGCCCCCGCGAGCCCAACCCCCTCGCCGTACGGCGCACCGAGCCCGGCTTCTTCGCCCTACGGCGCACCCGCGAGCCCGCCGCCCTCGCCCTACGGTGGCGCGCAGTACCCCCCGCCCGGCTACCCCTCGCCGTACCCGCAGGGGTATGGCGGCTACCCGCCGCAGCCCTCGTGGGGTGAGCCTGCGCGCCCCACGAGCGGACTCGCGATCGCCTCGCTCGTCACGAGCTGCGTGGGCCTGCTCGGGATCGGCGTCACGGGGCCGATCGGCATCGGGCTCGGCATCGGGGCACTCGTGCGGATCCGGCGGACCGGTGACCGGGGCCGCGGGCTCGCGATCGCGGGCATCGCCGTGGGCGCCGCGATGACGCTCCTGATGGCGGTGTTCGTCGCCCTGATGATCGCGGGCACCATGGCGCTCGACGACGAAGCGAGCTGGACGACCGCGACGTCGGAGGACGGGCAGGAGTGGCCGTTCGGCGACGACGGCGATGAGACGGGCTCGGAGAGCACAGCGCTCCCGTTCTACGTGCTGCCCTCGACCTTCGCCCCGGGGCAGTGCCTCGAGGACTGGCCGAGCGAGTACGACATGAGCGACGCCGTGGTGGTCGACTGCGCGAGCCTGCACTACGCGGAGGTCACGGGACTCGTCGAGTTCGGGGAGGCCCCCACGAGTGACGGCACGGCGGACCCGGCCTACGACGCCGCCTTCGACGTCTGCTGGGCGCAGATCGACGCGATGGGCTCGGCCGCGCTCGGCGACGACAACTGGGTCGACGTCTACTCCCCGCACCCGGCGCAGTGGGCCGCGGGCGAGACCAACGGCTACTGCGTGCTCTTGGACGACGGCACGGGCATGACCGGTTCCGTCGTGAGCGGGACGCTCGCTCTCGCGGGCGGGACGCAGACCTGACCGCCCCGTCCGAGTGGTCGACGCCACCCGAGCCCTACTACGCGCCCGGGTGGACGACCCCACGCCCGGCGACCGAGCCCTTGGCGGTCGCCGCCCTGATCACCGGGCTGCTGCTGCTCGGCCCGGTCGCGCTCGCACTCGGGCTCGTCGCGCTGCGTCGCACCCGCCGGCGGGGCACTCGCGGACGCGGGCTCGCCGTCGCGGGGCTCGTGCTGGGCGGGCTCGGCACCCTCGGCCTGGTCGCGGGTGGCGTCGTGGCGGTCCAGGTGGCCGAGGCGACCCGACCGCTGCCCGGTGACGTGACCGCGCCTCGTCAGGCCCACGCCCTGCAGCTCGTGACGGGCAGCTGCCTCGATCCGCTGCCCGCCTCGGGTGACGTCGACGTGGTGTCGGTCGTGCCGTGCGCCGACCCGCACGCCGCGCAGGTCCTCACCCAGTACCGCTTCGACGCCGACGCGGTGTGGCCGGGCCAGGCCCACGCGGACGCGCGCGTCGCCGAGGCCTGCCAGCTGAGTGCGCTCGAGGAGGCCGCGGGTGTGCGGGCGCTCACCTGGGCCCCCACCGAGACGTCCTGGGAGCGGGGGGACCGCACCGGGCTGTGCCTCGCGACCGTCGAGGGCGGCGGGCTGACCGGCTCGTTCCTCGACGGCAGCGTGGTCATCCCCTGACGGCTCCCCCGAGCCGTCGGCTCCCCACCCGCGGGCGGCTCAGCGCACGACGCTCGCGCTGAGCTCGGTCGACGCCGCGTCACGGGACACGACGAGCCGGTACTCGCCCGGCTCGGCGGCCCAGCTCGCGCTCGGCTCGTCCCAGTGCTGGAAGGAACGCGCACCCACGAGCACCTCGGCGATCACGTGCTCGCCGGGGTCCGCGGTCACCACGGCCCAGCCCGCCAGCCAGCGCGCGGGCCGCTCGACCGCCGAGTCGTCCCGCTCGAGGTAGACCTGGACGACCTCGCGACCGCGCCGCAGGCCGGTGTTGGTCAGGCCGACGCGGGCCAGCACGCCGGCGCCGGCACGGTCGACGTGCACGGCGTCGTAGGACCACGTCGTGTACCCGAGGCCGTGGCCGAACGGGTACGCCGGGGTGGCACCGGACCGCAGCCAGGCGCGGTACCCGATGTGGATCCCCTCGTCGTAGCGCAGCACCCCGTCGCGCGGCGTCACGTCGAGCACCGGGACGTCCTGCTCGGTCGCGGGCCAGGTGGTGGGCAGCCGGCCGCCGGGCTCCTGGTCTCCCGTGAGCACCTCGGCCACCGCGTTGCCGTACTCCTGACCGCCGAACCAGGTGAGCAGCACCGCACCCACGTCGTCGCGCCACGGCATGAGCACCGGCGACCCCGAGTTCACCACCACGACGGTGCGCGGGTTGACGGCCGCGACCGCCCGCACCAGGTCGTCCTGCAGGCCGGGCAGGCGCAGGTCGCTGCGGTCGAAGCCCTCGGACTCGACCTTCTCGTTGGTGCCCACCACGACCACCGCCACGTCGGCGTCGCGCGCGAGCGCCACGGCCTCCTCGATCAGGTCGGCCGGGAAGTCGACCACGGGGCGCCAGCCGCCCGTGAACCCGAGCACCCCGGGCATGTCCGAGCCGTCCGGCATGGACGGGATCCCGACGAGGGGGTGGTACCAGCGCAGCCGGTAGGTGCGTCCCGCCTCGACGTCGACGCGGGCCGTCGCGGCGGGCGGCGCCATGAGCGCGGCCCCGAGGTCGGCGAGGTCGACCTCGAGGGTCTCGTCGAGCACGACCTCGTCGTCGACCGAGAGCACCGTGCGCCCGATCACTGCGAAGCCGAGCTCGATCGGGCCCGTGGTGGTGGGCGTGAAGTCCGTGACGACCTCGAAGACGTCCGAGCCGCGGGTCGGGGCGTTGCCGAGCCACATGAGGTCGGTCGCGAAGCGGTGCTCGTCGAGCACGGGCTTGCCCGCGCCGGTCAGGAACCGGGCGCGCACCCCGGGCTCACCCGTCTCGGGGTCGCGCACGGTGTCGAGGTCGAAGGGCAGCACGCCCTCGTGCACGAGCGCGCCGAGCGCGTGCACCACTGTCGCGTCGGGCATCGCGGCCCGCAGGCCCTCGACCGGCGAGACCGTGCGGGTCGGGACGACAGTCGCCGAGCCGCCGCCCTGGGTACGCGGGCGCTGGGCGCTCTGGCCGAGCACCGCGACCCGTCGGGGCGGGGTGGTGTCCGGACCCAGCAGGGGCAGCGCGCCGTCGTTGCGGACGAGCACCGACCCGCGCACCTCGACCTCGCGGGCGAGGAGCACGGCGTCAGGGTCGATCTCCGCGTGCGGCGCGACGACCTCGGTGGGCGCGGACCCGTCGACCGGTTCGAGCGCACCGACCCGCGCGGCAAGCAGCAGCAGCCGTCGCACCTTCTCGTCGACAGCCTCGAGCGGCACCTCGCCGGCCTCGACCGCGGCCACGAGCGCCGCGCCCCAGGGGCCCTCGGGCCCGGGCATCACGAGGTCCTGGGCGGCGCGGGCCGCGTCGAGCGAGCGCACGGCGGTCCAGTCGGAGATGACGACGCCGTCGAAGCCCCAGTCGTCCTTGAGCGGCGAGCGCAGCAGGTGGTTCTCGCTCATGGTGACGCCGTCGACCGCGTTGTAGGCGCTCATGATCGACCACGCGCCCGCATCGGTCACCGTGCGCTCGAAGGGCTGCAGGTAGAGCTCGTGCAGGGCCCGGTCGGAGACCTCGACCGAAGCGGTGAAGCGCTCGGTCTCGAAGTCGTTCGCGACGTAGTGCTTGGGGCAGGCCGCGACGCCGTTCTCCTGGAGGCCGTGCACCAGCGCGTCGGCGATCTCGGCCGTGAGCAGCGGGTCCTCGGAGTACGCCTCGAAGTGCCGGCCGCCCAGCGGGCTGCGGTGCAGGTTGATGGTGGGGCCGAGCACCACGTCGACGCCCTTGCGTCGGGCCTCGTGCGCCATGGCCGCGCCGTAGCGGTACGCGAGCTGCGGGTCCCAGGTGGCCCCGAGCGCCGTCGCGCTCGGCAGGTTGAGCGACGGGTCGCGCTCGTCCCACACGGCGCCACGGACCCCCGACGGACCGTCGGAGAGCACCACGGTGCGCAGCCCGACCGCGGGCTCGGCGTGCATCGACCAGAAGTCGGCCCCGGTCAGCAGCCGGACCTTCTGGGCGAGCGTGAGCCGCCCGACCAGCACGTCGAGGTCGGCGTCGCTCGGGGTGGTGCTGGTCATCGTCGACCTCGTTCGTCCGGGGAGTCGTGCCGTCTCATGCTTACCACGCCCCGGTTCGACCCACCCGGGACGAGCGGGGGCCCACCACCGCAGGTGGGAGCGTTCTCAGAGCTCGACGCTCAGCTGCTTCGCGAGGTGCTCACGGAGGGTCGCGGCCATGTCCACGCCCTTGCGGTCGAGCAGCCACTGGACCTGCAGGCCGTCCATGAGCGCGATGAAGCTGCGTGCCGCGTGCTCGGGGTCCACGCCCGGGTTCAGCTCGCCCTTGCTGCGGGCCTGCTCGAAGGCGTCGATGCACATCCGCACCGCGCGCTCGTACCGGTCGATGAAGAACTCGTGCGCGGGGTGGTCGGGCGACGTCGCCTCTGCCGCGAGCACGCACGAGAGCTCGACGATGCCCGGCCGGGTCGCGTTGTAGTCGGCCAGCTCGAGCATGTGGCGCAGCACCTCGGTGCCCGTGGTCTCCTGCATGTCGAAGCGCGCGGAGTCCGTCTCGTCGCGCCTCTCGAGCACCGCGAGCAGCAAGGACTCCTTGCTGGTGAAGTGGTGCAGCAGGCCGGGGTGCGAGATGCCGACACGCGCCGCGATCTCCCGGAGCGAGGCCGCGCGGTACCCGACGTCACCGAACAGCGTCATCGCCTCGTCGAGGATCTGCTGACGGCGCGCACGCCCCTTGGCGTACCCACGCTCGATCTGGCTCGTCATCGCGCCCCCGTCCGTGGCCCCCCGCCGTGGCACGAACGAGAGTACGCCCACGTTGCGTCACCTTTGTACGCATTGGTCACCCGGATGGGTGACCACGGGCCCGTGAAAACGTCTTCACTCCCCCGGGAGCACGACTCCCAGCTGGCGACGCACCTCGTCGGCCGTCTCGAGCACAGCGACGGTCTCGTCGAGCGGCTGCCACGGCGACTCGGTGCGCCCCTCGCCGACGTAGCGGGCGAGCGCGGCCGCCTGGTAGCAGAGGCCGTCGTGGCCGCGCAGCGGATCTTCGTCCCACACGAGCCGGCGGCCGTCCGCCACGAGCGTGACGCTCGCCGGCGCATAGAAGTCAGGGCCGAGCTCGATGCGCCCCGCCGAGCCCGCGACCGAGCCCGTGCGGGACGTCTCGGTCAACATCGACGTGAAGACCTGCGCCTGCGCACCACCCGAATGGTCCAGCAGCACCGTGGCCTGCGCGTCGACCCCGGTCGGGGCGAGCAGACCCGCCGCGTGCACAGCGGTCGGCGCACCCAGCCCCGCGTGCCGGGCCACGAACGACGCGAACGACAGCGGGTAGATGCCCAGGTCGAGCAGCACGCCGCCCGCGAGCGCCGGGTCGAGCAGCCGGTGCCCCGCGGGCGGGTCGGTGCGCACCCCGTAGTCGCCGGTCACGAGCCGCACGTCACCCACCGCGCCGTCCTCGAGCAGCCGGCGCACCACGTCGGCGTGCGGCAGGTAGCGGCTCCACATGGCCTCCATGAGCAGGACGCCCGCGGCCCGTGCCGCGGCGACCACCTCGCGCGCCTCGGCGGCGTTGCGCGTGAACGCCTTCTCGACGAGCACGTGCTTGCCCGCGGCGATCGCCAGCAGGGCCTGCTCGCGGTGGTGGCTGTGCGGGCTCGCCACGTAGACGACGTCGACGTCCGGGTCCTCGACGAGCTGCTCGTAGCTCGGGTGCACACGGTCGACCCCGTGCTCGCGCGCGAACGCCTCGCCGCGCTCGACCGACCGCGACCCGACCGCGACGACCCGCTGCCCGGTGTGCGCGTGCACCGTCGTGGTGAACCGCCCCGCGATCCAGCCCGGTGCCACGATCCCCCAGCGCAGCTTCGGTGCCAGGAGCGGGTCGGCGTCGCGGGGCGTGGGCAGCACTGTGGTCGTCATGGCCGACCACTCTGGCAGACGCACCGGCGCTCCGCCCGAGCATCGGCGCCCGAGCACCGCCGGCCAGACCGGCGGCACCCGCGCCCGCACCCGCCCGGGTCAGGCGGTCCGGGTGGTGAGAGCAAGCCCCCGGTCGTCGCCCGAGGGACGGTCCACCACGACGGTGTCGCCGTCGTGCACCCGGCCCGAGAGCAGCATCCGCGCGAGCTGGTCGCCGATCTCCTTCTGCACGAGCCGGCGCAGCGGACGAGCGCCGTACGCCGGGTCGTACCCCTCGATCGCGAGCCACTCCTTCGCGGCGTCCGTCACGTCGAGCGTCAGACGCCGGTCCGCGAGCCGTGCGCCGAGGTTCGCGACCTGCAGGTCCACGATGTGCCCGATGTCCTCGAGGCTCAGCGCGTGGAACATCACCACGTCGTCGAGCCGGTTGAGGAACTCGGGCTTGAACGCGCTGCGCACCGCGGTCATCACGGCCTCGCGCTTGGCCTCGTCGTCGAGCGTCTGGTCCGCGAGGAACTGCGAGCCCAGGTTCGAGGTGAGGATGAGGATGACGTTGCGGAAGTCGACGGTGCGACCCTGCCCGTCGGTCAGGCGACCGTCGTCGAGCACCTGCAGCAGGATGTCGAAGATCTCCGGGTTGGCCTTCTCGACCTCGTCGAGCAGCACCACCGAGTAGGGCCGGCGCCGCACCGCCTCGGTGAGCTGGCCGCCCTCCTCGTAGCCCACGTACCCGGGGGGCGCCCCGACGAGCCGGGCCACCGAGTGCTTCTCGGAGTACTCCGACATGTCGATGCGGACCATGGCGCGCTCGTCGTCGAACAGGAAGTCCGCGAGCGCCTTGGCGAGCTCGGTCTTGCCGACGCCCGTGGGCCCCAGGAACAGGAACGACCCGGTGGGTCGGTCGGGGTCCGAGACGCCCGCGCGGGCCCGGCGCACCGCGTCGGACACGGCCTCGACGGCCTGCCTCTGCCCGATGATCCGGTCGCCCAGCACGTCCTCCATGCGCAGGAGCTTGGCGCTCTCGCCCTCGAGCAGCCGGCCCGCGGGGATGCCGGTCCACGCCGAGACGACCTCGGCGACCTCGTCGGGGCCCACCTTCTCCGCGATCATCGGCGCGTGCGCGGGCCCGTCGCCGTCCTCGTCGCTGACCTCCTGCTCGTGGCGCTCGGCCTCCTCGATCTCCTTCTGCACGGCGGGGATCTCGCCGTAGAGCAGGCGCCCGGCGGCCGCGAGGTCACCCTCACGCTCGGCACGCTCGGCCGCGCTGCGCAGCTCGTCGAGGCGGGCCTTGAGGTCGCCGACGAGGTTGTGGCCGGCCTTCTCCTTCTCCCACCGCGCGGTGAGGCTCGCGAGCTCCTCGCGGCGGTCGGCGAGGTCGGCGCGGATCTTCTCGAGCCGTTCGCGCGAGGCGTCGTCGTCCGCGTTCGCGAGCGTGAGCTCCTCCATGGTCAGCCGGTCGACGGCCCGACGCAGCACGTCGATCTCGATCGGTGAGGAGTCGAGCTCCATGCGCAGCCGGCTCGCGGCCTCGTCGACCAGGTCGATGGCCTTGTCGGGCAGCTGACGCCCGGGGATGTACCGGTTCGACAGCGCCGCGGCCGCGACCAGCGCGGCGTCGGAGATCGTCACCTTGTGGTGCGCCTCGTAGCGCTCCTTGAGCCCGCGCAGGATCGCGATCGTGTCCTCGACGCTCGGCTCCCCCACGAACACCTGCTGGAAGCGGCGCTCGAGGGCCGGGTCCTTCTCGATGCTCTCGCGGTACTCGTCGAGCGTGGTCGCGCCGACCATGCGCAGCTCGCCTCGCGCGAGCATCGGCTTGAGCATGTTGCCCGCGTCCATCGAGCCCTCGGCCGCCCCGGCGCCCACCACCGTGTGCAGCTCGTCGATGAACGTGACGACCTCGCCGTCGGAGCCCTTGATCTCCTCGAGCACGGCCTTGAGCCGTTCCTCGAACTCGCCGCGGTACTTGGCCCCCGCGACCATCGCCCCGAGGTCGAGGGCCACGAGCCGCTTGTTGCGCAGCGACTCGGGCACGTCCCCCGCGACGATGCGCTGGGCGAGCCCTTCGACGACCGCCGTCTTGCCGACACCGGGCTCACCGATCAGCACGGGGTTGTTCTTGGTGCGGCGGGAGAGCACCTGCACCACGCGCCGGATCTCGGAGTCGCGCCCGATCACGGGGTCGAGCTTGCCGTCGCGCGCCGCGGCCGTGAGGTCGTTGCCGTACTGCTCGAGGGCCTTGTAGGTGCCCTCGGGGTTCGGGCTCGTGACCCGCCCGCTGCCGCGCACGGTCGGCAGCGCCGCGACCAGCCCTTCGCGCGAGGCGCCCTGCTGGCGCAGGGCGTCGGCCACGCTGCTCTGGCCCGCTGCCACGCCGATGAGCAGGTGCTCGGTCGAGACGTACTCGTCACCGAGGGCGCGCGCCTCGTCCTGGGCCGCCTGGAGCGCGGCGGCCGTGGCGCGCGACGCGGAGGGCTGCGCGACGGCCGACCCGGTCGCGGCGGGCAGCCCCACGAGCGTCGCGCGGACCGATCGGCCGAGCGCCGTACGGTCGACGCCCACGGCGTCGAGCAGCGCGTTGGCGACCCCGCCCTCCTGGGTGAGCAGCGCGTTGAGCAGGTGCGCGGGTTCGAGCTGCGGGTTGCCGGCGGCCGACGCCTGCTGGATGGCGTCGCCGAGGGCCTCCTGAGCCTTGGTGGTGAACTTGGCGTCCATCGTTCCTCCGGTGCCACGGGTGGGTGCTGTCGCTGCGGCGTGCCCGCAGCCCCTCGACTGAAGTTGAGCCTAGTCGACTCAACACTGATGGGCGCGCTCGGGCCGGGGATGCCCCTTCCGCCCGGGTCCTGGCGGTGCCAGGGTGTGGGCCATGCCCCGACGCACCGCTGCCGTCGCGCTCGTGGCCCTCGTGACGCTCGGCCTCGCCGGGTGCGTGCGGGTCGACCTCGCGGCGACCCTGCACCCCGACGACACGCTCTCGGGCACGCTGACGTTCGCCGTCTCCGAGGCGTTCGCCGAGCGCTCGGGCCTCTCTGCCGAGGACCTGGTCGACTCGCTCGAGCTGCCCGCCCTTGCCGCGGACGCTCCGGGCACGACCAGCGAGCCCTTCGTCGAGGACGGCTTCGTGGGCCGGCAGGTCACGATCGAGAACGGCGCGCTCGACACGTTCGGCGGCGACGGCGCCTCGGTGCAGATCACGCGCGTGGGCGACGAGTTCGTGGTCGCGGGGTCGATCGACGTCTCGCAGGAGTCCGCCGGGGCCGCCGCCGGCGAGGGGGCGGACGACGTGGACCTCGACGACCTGGACGTGCGGGTGGCCGTGACGTTCCCCGGGGGCGTGCGCGAGCACAACGGCGACCTGTCCGGCCGCACCGTGACGTGGCACGCGGTGTACGGCGACCGCCTCACGCTCGAGGCCCGCGGATCGGCGACCCCCGGCGCCCCGACGATGCGCTCGACACCTGGCTGGGTGTGGCTCGGTGCGGGCGTCGCCGGGCTGGCCACCCTGCTGGCGACCCTGGCCGAGCGACGGCGCCGGGCGGTCGCGGAGGCGTCGCGCACCACTCCCCCGACGGCGTCGCCCGATGCGGACCTGCAGGACGTCACCCAGGACGTCACCGCGCCCGACTGACCTCGGGGCGGCGCACGTCCGACGCCACCACCGCGTCCGCGGCCACCGCTCACCCTCGACGGGTCTGCCGTCGTGTCCACGCCCCGACCCCTCACCTCGACGGCCCCTGCGCCGGGCGCCCCCCCGCGCGCTGGCGTCCGCCTTCCGCTCCCAGCGTCCGCCCCGTGCTGGTGGTCGGCAACGGCGGGCCGTGCGACGATCGCGAGATGCTCGACGACGCGCTGACCCCCGACCTTCGGGACGCCCCCGACATCCTCGGTGCGGGCTGGACGGCCCGCACGATCCCGTTGCGCCCCGACGCGCAGGGCGAGGCCGTCGCGACGCTCGTGCACCGGACCCCCGACGTCGGGCGACCCGCACCGCGCCGCGCGCTGCTCTACGTGCACGGGTTCGTGGACTACTTCTTCCAGCGCCACGTCGGTGACGCGTTCGCCGCGCACGGCGAGGACTTCTACGCGCTCGACCTGCGCGGCTACGGCCGCTCGCTGCGGCCGTGGCAGGAGCCCAACTACGTGACCGACCTGTCGGTGTACGCCGAGGAGCTCGACGCGGCCGCGCGGATCCTGCTCGCCGACCACGACGAGATCGTGCTGCTGGGCCACTCCCTGGGGGGCCTCGTCGCGGCGCTGTGGGCCGACGCGCGACGGGGTGCAGGGGTCGTGGACGCCGTGGTGCTCAACAGCCCGTGGCTCGACCTGCGCGGCCCGTGGTTCGTGCGGGCCGTCGTGACACCGTTGATCGACGTGGTGGGACGGTTCGCACCGCGCCTCGTGGTGGGCCGGCTCGGGGGCTTCTACGGCCCCGCGCTGCACGTCGGCACGGGCGGCGAGTGGGACTACGACCTGACGTGGAAGCCGCACGCGGGGTTCTCGGTGCGGGCGGGCTGGCTGCGCACGGTGCGCCGGGGCCACGCACGGGTCGCGCGCGGGCTCGAGATCGACTGCCCGGTGCTGGTGCTCGCCTCGGACGCCTCGGGCCCCGCCTACCGCTGGCACGACGCGCTGGTGACCACCGACAGCGTGCTCGACGTCGCCCAGATCGCCGCCCGGGCGACGCTGCTGGGGCCCGACGTGACGTTCGTCGAGATCCCCGGCGGTGCGCACGACCTGGCCCTGTCACCCCCGGCCGCCCGCGAGCGCTACCTCGCTGAGGTCATGGCCTGGCTCGACGCGCACCTGGCCGACTGAACGCGCCCCTCTTCCGGTCACGTCACGGAAACCTGCACGTCACACGGCGCCAATCACATTCCGTGGACCATTGTCCAGGACGGCCGTCTTGGACAGATGTCCGTCAATGAGAATCTTCTCATGCAACCGCAGAACATCGGTTGCATAGTCGGACATTCGTTCCAGAATGACCCGCGACATCGCTGCTGCGCATGATTGAAAGCGCGCGCACGTTTGCATTCTTCGGACTTTTTCCCCCAGGGTGGGGTCCATCGCCGAACCGGACCAACCGGTAGGCATCACCCGCAGTCGACGAGGGTGGGACGTGCCCCGGGAGCGCACCCGGGGCCCGGTCGGGCGCGCCCGGCGACCTCCTCCCCCTCGACTGGTCCGACACCCCACCGTCCACGTTGCCTCGCCGATGGCGCCGAGCACCCCCCGCCCGAACGACGACGTCATGCGAGGTCAGCGCGATGTTCATCTTCCTCCTCCAAATCCGCCACATGCTCGACGACCACGCGGAGCTCTACCTCTTCGCCGTGTTCTCGGGCCTCGTGTGGGCCCTGTGGATCCTCAAGGTGGTGCTCTCACGGCGCTACCGGCCCTTCACCGCCGACCACCACGCCCGCACGAGCGTGATCGTGCCCGTGGTCGACGAACCTCTCGACCTGTTCCGCGACGTGCTCCAGCGCGTCACCGAGCAGCAGCCCGACGAGGTGATCGTCGTCATCAACGGCGCGCCGAACCCCGGACTGGTCGCTGTCTGCGAAGAATTCGCGCCACTCGTGCAATGGGTCCACACGCCCATTCCCGGAAAGCGCAACGCGGTGATGATCGGCACCGAGATGTCGCGCCACGAGATCACGGTGCTCCTCGACTCCGACACGATCTGGACCGACGGGACGCTGCGCGAGCTCATCAAGCCGTTCGCCGACCCGAGCATCGGCGGCGTCACCACCCGCCAGCGGATCCTCGAGCCCACGCGCTCCTGGATCACCCGCTGGGCGGACTGGCTCGAGAACTCCCGGTCGCTGTACTCGATGCCCGCGCAGTCTGTGCTCGGGCAGGTCGGCTGCCTGCCGGGCCGCACCATCGCGTTCCGCCGCGACATCCTCATCCACGTCATGGACGACTTCATGAACCAGAAGTTCATGGGCGTCTTCCTCGAGGTCTCCGACGACCGCACCCTGACGAACCTCACGCTCAAGCAGGGCTACCGCACCGTCTACCAGCACACCAGCCTCTGCTACACGGACGCCCCGCTGCAGATCAAGAAGCTGTTCAAGCAGCAGCTCCGCTGGGCGCGCGGCAGCCAGTACAACACCCTGCGCATGCTGCCCTGGATGCTCGGGCACGCACCGGTGCTCGCGCTGTTCTTCCTCGTCGACATCCTCCTGCCGTTCCTGCTCATCGGGACGCTCGGGGGCTGGGTGTACCGGGCGATCAGCGGCACCGGCGTGAACCTCTACCAGGCGATCCTCGACACGTACGGCGCGCGCACCGGCTGGGTGTGGGTCATCGCGCTCATGCTCACCTCCTCGGTGCTGTCGATGGCGATCCGCCAGATCCGGCACCTGCAGGAGGTGCCGTCCGACTTCTTCCGGCTGCCCCTGTTCATCATCGTCTCGACGTTCTTCCTCATGCCGGTGCGGCTGCTCGGCTTCCTGCGCATGGCTCACGCGAGCGGCTGGGGCACCCGGGCCGGCGCGTACGCGGGCGGGTCGCCCTCGGCGCCGGTGCAGGTCGGCGCACAGCCCACCCCTCGTGCCGCGGCCGGCGGACCGGACGTGCCGACCCAGCGCCAGGACCGGCTCGACGACCTCATGGCCGAGCTCGAGCTGCTCGACGTCGATGGCCCACGTGACGTCGTGGACCGCGACGCCAGGGGCACCGACCCCCTCGGGGCCGACCTCCTCGGGGCCGACGTCCTCGGGAGCCTGCCGGTGCGCCGCAGCACCGTCGCCGTCCGCGAGCGCCGAACGACCCGCGCCGTCGTCCCCGACCCGACCCCGGCCCCCGCGCCGCGGCGCCGGCTCAACCCGAAGGCCGCGATCCCCTACGCCATCGCCATCGCCCTGCTCAGCCTGGAGGCGCTGCTCTATGTCTGACCCGACCACTCCCGAGAGCCCTCCCACGCCCGGCAAGGCCTGGTGGGCGCCCACGATGGGCCGGATGACCCTGCGGGCCAAGCTCGCCACGTGCATCCTGGCCGCGGCCCTGGTGGTCATCACCGGGGTCGTGTGGAACACCCCCGCGGTCAGCGGGCTGCGCGCCGCCGTGACCGACGAGAAGCCGGTGCAGACCGCCGAGGAAGCTCGGCTCGCCCGCGAGAACGCCGCGATGCGCGACGAGCTCGCCACGAGCCGCGCCCAGGCGGGGTCGCTGCGCGAGGCTCTCGACAAGGAACAGGCGGCCCGCCTCAAGGGCGAGCAGGAGAAGGCCGCGACGGAGGCTGCGGCTGCCGCGGGCGGCTCGGGCGCCGGGAGCGGCGGCTCGTCGCCACGGTCGTCCACGACCACCCGGACCAGCGCGTCCAAGGCCGCCAACCCGTCCAACCCCTCGCAGCCGCCGGGCAAGGGCACCCCCGTGGTCACCAAGCCGACCGCCCCGTCCAAGACCGAGCTGCTCACGCCCGGCGCGCGGTACTTCGGCCTGTACACCGAGCAGGCGCCGTTCAGCTGGTCGACGCTCGACGACGCCGCGCAGAAGGTCACCCGCACCCCGAACCTGGTGGGCTACTTCAGCGGCTGGGACAAGCCCTTCCGGGCCGACGCGATCGCCCGCTCGTGGGAGCGCGGCATGCTGCCGATGCTCACGTGGGAGTCGCGGCCCAGCACGTCGGGCAACGACGTGATCGTCGAGCCCGACTACACCCTGCCGCAGATCCTCGGTGACCCGGCCGCCGGGGTCGCGGGCCGCTACGACGACTACCTGCACCAGTACGCCCGGGACGTCGCCGCGCTGGGGCTGCCCCTCGCGATCCGCTTCGACCACGAGATGAACGGCATCTGGTACCCGTGGTCCGAGCAGACCGGTACGGGGGCGTCGATCAACGGCAACCGCGTGGGCGACTACGCCGCGACGTGGCGCCACGTGCACGACATCTTCGAGGCCGAGGGCGCGAACGACCTGGTCATCTGGGTGTGGGCGCCGAACATCGTCAACAACCTGCCCACCGCGCTCCAGGGTGTCGACACGCTCGCGGGCCTGTACCCGGGCGACGCGTACGTCGACTGGGTCGGGGTCTCGGGCTACTACCGGCCGCCGTACAAGATCGACAACGACAACACGTTCACCTACACGTACGGCCGGACGCTCGACCTGGTGCGATCCCTGACGGACAAGCCGATCCTGCTCGCCGAGGTCGGAGCGTCGGAGATCGGCGGGAAGAAGCCCACCTGGGTGCGCTCGTTCTTCGAGGCGTTCACCCGGCCCGCGAACTCGGACCTGATCGGGTTCGCGTGGTTCAACATGGCTGTCTCGACGTACTCCGAGGGTCAGCTCATCACCAACGACTGGCGCGTCGACTCGCGGCGCACCACCCTCGCCGAGTTCGTGGCGGGCGTGAACAACCCCGCCGCCAGGTTCGGCGGCAAGTCCCTCGCGGCGGTCGCCGAACCCGACGCGGGGGCCTCGCCCGAGGACTCGCTCGAGAAGGAACCCGCCCCCGCCGCGGCCACCGCCACGCCGACCGTCAAGCCCACGGCCACGGCCACAGCGACGCCGACCGTCAAACCCACCGCGACGGCGACCGCCACGGCACGCCCGGCGTCCACCCCCAGGCCGAGCTCCACGACCCGGTCGTCGGCCACCCCCACGGCCACGTCCGCACCCCGCTCTACCGCATCCCCCACCCCGAGCCCCACCGCTTCGCCCACCGAGGAGACCTCATGACCGACGACCTGGAACTCCCCTCCACCTGGCCGACCACCGAACCCTCGGGCGGCATCCGCATCGCCGTCTTCGGCACGGGCTACCTGGGAGCCACGCACGCCGTGGCGATGGCCGAGCTCGGCTTCGAGGTGGTCGGCGCGGACACCGACCCGCACAAGGTCGACGCGCTCGCCGCGGGCAAGGTGCCGTTCTTCGAGCCCGGGCTCGACGAGCTGCTCGAGAAGCACCTGCTCACGGACCGCCTGCGCTTCACGACCGACCTCGCCGAGGCCGCCGGCTGGGCCGACGTCCACTTCGTGTGCGTGGGCACGCCCCAGCAGAAGACGAGCCACGCGGCCGACCTGCGGTTCGTGGAGGCGGCCACCCGCGCCATCGCGAGCAACCTGACCAAGGACGCGCTCATCGTCGGCAAGTCCACGGTCCCGGTGGGCACCGCGGAGCAGCTGCGGCACCTCGTCGCGGAGGTCGCCCCGGCCGGGCTCCACGTCGAGCTCGTGTGGAACCCCGAGTTCCTGCGCGAGGGCAAGGCCGTGGGCGACACGCTGCACCCCGACCGCATCGTGCTCGGCGGCACCACCGCGCACTCGGAAGCGCTGCTGCGCGAGGTGTACGCCGGGCCCATCGCCGAGGGCACGCCCGTGGTCACGTGCGACCTGCCCACGGCCGAGCTCGTCAAGGTCAGCGCCAACGCGTTCCTCGCGACGAAGATCTCGTTCATCAACGCGATCTCGGCGGTGTGCGAGGCCGCGGGTGCGGACGTCACGGTGCTGGCCGACGCGCTGGGCCACGACGTGCGCATCGGGCGGCAGTTCCTCGACGCGGGCCTCGGCTTCGGCGGCGGCTGCCTGCCCAAGGACATCCGGGCGCTCATGCACCGTTCGACCGAGCTCGGTGCGCACCGCGCGGCGTCGCTGCTGCAGCAGGTCGACGAGATCAACATGGGCCAGCGCGAGCGGGTCCTGGACCTCGCGATCACCGCGTGCGGTGGCTCGGTGCTCAACCGGCGCATCGGGGTGCTCGGGGCGGCGTTCAAGCCGCTGACCGACGACGTGCGGGACTCCCCGGCGCTCAACGTCGCGGCCGCGCTGCACCTGCGCGGCGCCCAGGTCACGGTCTTCGACCCCGAGGCCGGCGACACCGCCCGCAGGAGCTTCCCGACCCTGTCGTACGCGACGTCGATCGAGGAGTGCGTCGAGGGCACCGACCTGGTGCTCGTGCTCACCGAGTGGGACCAGTTCCTGATGGCCGACGCGGGCCGCCTGGCCCGGCTCACCTCGGCCCCCCGGGTCATCGACGCGCGCGGCAAGCTCGACGCGCGGGCGTGGCGGGACGCCGGGTGGGAGTTCAGCGGGCTCGGGCGCGCAGCCTGACCTGCAGCACGACCTGCATGAAGGCGGCCGCAGACGCTGACGCGGCCGCAGGGCAGGCCCCGGGGACCCCTGAACCCCGGGGCCTGCCCGTCCCCGCATCCCCACCAACGGTGGTGGGACCGGCGAACCCGGTGGTGTGATGGCCGTGGGGTCCTGACGACGGGGCCGCATCCACCAGGGGGGTCTGGGATGAGCACGCGAGACGAGCGCTGGCCCGAGGGCACACCGGCATGGGTCGACCTCATGGTCCCCGACCGGCAGACGGCACGGAAGTTCTACGGTCCGCTCTTCGGCTGGGACTTCGAGGAGTCCGGGCCCGAGTACGGCTACTACACGACGTGCCTGCTAGGTGGACGGGCCGCCGCGGCGATCGGCTCGGCGCCCGATCCCGGCGAGGGCGCTCCCGGGCCGGCCGCCCCGCCCCCGTCCTGGACCACGTACCTCGCGACGAACGACATCGCCGCGGCCGTCGAGCGTGCCGTCGAGGCCGGCGGTCAGGTGATCGCCGGGCCGCTCGAGATCGGTGAGATGGGCAGCATGGCGGTCCTGGCGGACCCGACGGGCGCGGTCTTCGGGCTGTGGGAGTCGGGCACCCACACGGGGGCCGACGTGGTCGACGAGCCCGGCGCGCTGGTGTGGAACGAGGTCATGACGCGGGACGTCCCAGTGGCCCGGGAGTTCTACCGCGCCCTGTTCCCGTACACGTTCGGCGACATGAGCGGCCCGGGCTTCACGTACATGACGCTCGACGTGGACGGGCGCATCTCGGGCGGCCTGGGCGGTCTCCCGTCGGACACCCCGTCCGACGTCCCCTCGGCGTGGACCACCTACTTCGCGGTCAAGGACACCGACGCGTGGGTCTCCCGCGCGCTCGCCCTGGGCGGGAGGCTCCTGAGCCCCGCGGCGGACAGCGCGTACGGGCGCATGGCCGTCATCCAGGGGCCGTTCGGCGAGACGTTCGCGGTGATGTCCACCGAGGAGGAGTCGACCCCGCCGCTCACGTCCTGACCCGCGGCCGACCGGGTCGCCCGGTCGCCGGGCCCGATCATCAGGTGAGGTCCGTAGGCTGGTCGACCGTGAGCCTCCCGTCCGCCGCGTTCCGGCACACCGCAGCGGTCCCGTACGAGCCCGTGCGCACGTTCCACCCGCGACGCAGCCAGCTGGGCCCGGGTCGCGAGGACGCCCTCGCCCGGCTCTGGCCGCAGCTCGGCTTCTCGGTGCACGACGAGACCCAGGGCCCGATGCCCCGGACGCCCGACGGGATGCTCGACGTCGAGCGGCTGTTCGGACGGCGGGCGCCCGTGGTGCTCGAGATCGGGTCGGGCATGGGCGAGACGACCGCCGCGATGGCCGCCGCCGACCCGGCCCGCGACTACCTCGCGGTCGAGGCGCACCTGCCCGGCATCGCGCACCTGCTGGGCCTCGTCGAGACCCACGGCCTCGCGAACGTGCGGGTCGCGCACGGCGACGCGCTCGACCTGGTGCGCGGGCACGTGCCCGAGGGCAGCCTCGACGCCGTGCACGTGTTCTTCCCCGACCCGTGGCCCAAGGCCCGGCACCACAAGCGCCGGATCATCCAGCCCGCGCACGTCGCGCTGCTGCGCTCACGGCTCGTGGTGGGCGGCACCCTGCACTGCGCGACCGACTGGCTCGAGTACGCCGAGTCGATGCGTGACGTGCTCGACGCGGACCCGGGCCTGGTGAACCCGTCGGGCGGGTTCGCCCCGCGCCCCGCGCACCGACCCGTGACCAAGTTCGAGGCCCGTGGGCTGCGGCTCGGCCACGAGGTGCGCGACCTGATCGTGCGCCGCGCGGTCTGAGACCGCCCGGCGCCGTCGGGCGTCAGGCCTTCTGCGTGCCCTCGGCCGCACGGGCGGCGTCGCGCTCCTTGATCCGACGCTCCTCGCGCTTGACCTCGGCCAGGATGGCCCGCTCACGCGAGAGCCACTCGGGCGGGTTGGCGATGATGTCCTCGATCTCGGCGGTCGTGAGGGCCTCGGTCACGCCGTGACGGGCCAGGCCCGAGGTCGAGACCCGCAGGCGGGCAGCGACGACGCTGCGGGGGTGCGGGCCGTTCTTGCGCAGGTCGACGAGCCACTGCGGGGGCGTGCGCTGCAGCTCCTGCAGCTCGTCGCGCGAGATGTCGCGCTGCTGGAACTCCTCGGGGGTCGCCGGCAGGTACACCTCGAGCTTCTGCGCCGCAGTCGAGGGCTTCATGGTCTGGGTCTTCCGGGGCGCGCTCACGTCACCAGGGTAACGAGCGCCGGGCCCCAGGACGTCATCGTGGTCGCCCCGCCGGTAGCCTGGCCCGAGCGCGCGTCGGCACGACGTCGAGAACGACGCCGACCGGCTGCCGGTCGCGGAACCGGAGGCAGCGGGTGGACGAGCACGGCTCGAGCGGGACCGGGGAGTCGTTCCGGCTGCTCGTCGTCCCCGGCGCGACCCCCGCGAAGTGGGTCCGGGTGTGGAACGACCGCCTCGCGGACGTCCGCCTGACTCTCGTGCACGCCGAGGTCGAGGACCAGGTCAGGGCCCTGCACGACGGTCGGGCCGATGCCGCGCTGGTGCGGCTGCCGATCGACCGCGAGGGCCTGAGCGCGATCCCGCTGTACACCGAGACCTCGGTCGTGGTGGTCCCGCGCGACCACCTGCTCACGGCCGCGGAGGAGGTCTCGCTCGCCGACCTGGCCGACGAGACGCTCGTGGTTCCGCTCGACGACACGCTCGGCTGGACCGACGCACCCGGCGGCCGCCTGGACGTCGAGGCCCCCGCGACGACCGCCGACGCCGTGGCGCTCGTCGCCGCCGGCGTCGGGGTGCTCGTGGTGCCGCAGTCGCTCGCCCGCCTGCACCACCGCCGGGACGTCACCTACCGTCCCGTTCCTGAGGCGCCCACCTCGTCGGTGGCGCTCGCCTGGGTCGAGGACCGCACGACCGACCTGGTCGAGGAGCTCGTGGGCATCGTGCGTGGCCGCACGGTGAACAGCTCGCGCGGGCGGGGCGCGGGCGACGCCGGCAACGCGGTGTCGGGCGGGGCGCCGGGCGGGGCGTCGGGTGCGGGGACCTCGCCCTCGACCCCGCAGACCCGCCGACCGGCTGCGGGCGGCCGGCCGAAGGTGGGGGGTCGTGCCTCCGGGCACGGCGGGTCGGCGCAGCGCAGCGCGGGCAAGGGCACCGGCGGGGCCAAGGGCAAGTCAGGCGGCAAGGGCAAGTCGGGTGGCAAGGGCAAGTCCGGCGGGCCGCAGGGTGGCGCGGGTCGACGCGGTCGCTGAACGGCGGGTCGCTGAACGGCGGGTCGCTGAACGGTGCGGTCGCCGCCTCGACGACAGCCCCGGGGCCATGCATGATCGGGAGCGGAAAGGTACAAACCGGGCACTCCTGCCGGACCAACCGCAGAGGAGACACCGATGTCCCGTCCCACCGCCACCCGGCCCGGACGCCTGCTGACCGCGATCCTCACCGTCCTCGCGGCGATGCTGCTGCTCACCACCACGAGCGCCGCGACCGCGCACACCCCCCGACCCCACCCGCCGACGACACCCAAGCCCACGATCGTCCTCGTGCACGGCGCCTGGGCCGACGGGTCGTCCTGGGACGCCGTCACCGCCCGGCTCCAGGCCGACGGCTACACCGTGGTCGCGCCGCCCAACCCGCTGCGGGGCCTCAGCTCCGACGCCGCGTACCTGAGCGCCTACCTCGCCCAGCGCACCACCGGACCGGTGCTCCTGGTCGCGCACTCTTACGGTGGCGCGGTCATCACCAACGCCGCGCTCTCCGACCCGGACGTGCAGGGCCTCGTCTACGTGAACGCGTTCGCACCCGCGGAGGGCGAGACGCTCGTGGGGCTGCTGACCTCGGCCGGTCCGCTCGACATCGACGCGCTGTTCGACGCGGTCGTCTACCCGGGAGCCCCCGAAGGCGACGTCGACCTGTACCTCAAGACGTCGGTCTACGTCGGCGTCTTCGCCGCCGGGGTGCCCGCCAAGCGTGCCGCCGTGCTCGCAGCCGCCCAGCGCCCCATCACCCTGAGCGCCGCGACCGAGCCCTCGGGGCCGCCGGCGTGGGCGACCCTGCCCAGCTGGTACGTGCTGGGTACCGAGGACCAGATCATCCTGCCGAGCCTGCAGGAGTCGATGGCCACGCGGGCCGGGTCGACGATCACCCGCGTCAAGGCCGGGCACCTGTCGCTCGTCACCCACCCCGACGTGGTCACCAAGGTCATCGAGACGGCGGCCCGCCAGCGCTGACGCCCCGGGGAGGCCCGCTGCTCACGTCTCGCCGCGGGCCTCCCCGCCGTGCACGACCAACGCCCAGAGCACCACCAGCGACAGGATGATCGCCGTGATCGACCACCAGGGCGTGGAGGGCAGCGCGACGAACTGCACCAGCATGTTCAGCACGATCAGCACGATCGCGACGAGACGCGCCCACGCGGCGCCGCCGAACAGCGCCAGCCCGGTCAGCGCCACCAGCACGCCGATCACCAGGTGGACCCAGCCCCACGTGGACACGTCGATGATGGCGACTCCTTCACCGGTCGCCGCCACCACTGTGTTCGGGTTGAAGACCGCCACGAGCCCGGCGATCACCCCGAAGACCCCGACGGTGAACAGCAGCGCCGCCGCGAACCACACCCAACCGACCCAAGCCGTGACACGTCCTTGCTCCATGGCGAGCCCCCCTGCTCCGTTGACCTCATGGTCAACCCGGCCCGTGGGAGCGACAACCGGTGGCGACTCCGTTCGCTCTGGTGACGGCCCCGCAGCGGGAGCCGACGTCTCGGCGACGCGGTACTCGCGGACCGCGTCGTTGCTTGCCGACCATCGCCGCGCTCAGGGCTGCAGCAGCACCTTGATCGCGCGCCGCTCGTCCATCGCGCGGTACGCCTCGGCCACCTCGGACAGCGGCAGGGTCAGGTCGAAGACCTTGCCCGGGTCGATCTGCCGGCTCAGCACCAGGTCCAGCAGGTGCGGCAGGTACGCCCGCACGGGGGCCGGCCCACCCTTGAAGCCCTTGTTCGACCAGAACATCTCGTCGGTGGGCAGGTCGCCGTGCGGCACCCCGACCACGCCGATCATCCCGCCCGGGCGGGCGGCGCGGACGGCCTGGTGGCGGGCGTCCTCCGTGCCGACGCACTCGAGGACGGCATCCGCGCCGATGCCGTCGGTGAGCGCCATGACCTTCGCGATGCCCTCGTCGCCGCGCTCGGCCACGATGTGCGTCGCGCCGAACTCGGTGGCGACCTTCTGGCGCGCCTCGTGCCGGCTCATCGCGATGACCGTCGTCGCGCCGAGCTGGGCGGCCGCCAGCACTCCGCTGAGGCCGACAGCGCCGTCACCGACGACCACGACGCTCATCCCGGGGCCGACGCCGGCCGAGACGGCGGCGTGCCACCCCGTGCACATGACGTCGGACAAGGCGAGCAGGCTCGGGATCAGGTCCGCGTCGGGCTGACCGGATGTCGCGATCAGCGTGCCGTCGGCGTCCGGGATGCGGATCTTCTCGGCCTGACAGCCGTCGAACCCGCCGACGTGCTCACAGTTCGCCTGCATGTCCTTGCGGCAGACCGGACACGTGTTGTCGCTGTGCAGGAACCCGCCCACGACGAAGTCGCCGGGCTTCACCGTCGTGACCGCGTCGCCGACCGCCTCGACCACGCCGACGTACTCGTGGCCGATCGGGGTGGGCTTCGTGACCTCCTGGATGCCGCGGTACCGCCACAGGTCCGATCCGCACACGCAGGCCGCGACGGTGCGGATGACGGCGTCGGTCGGCTCGACGACGACCGGATCGGGGCGCTCCTCGAAGCGCACGTCGTTGGGTCCGTAGATGATGGCTCCTCGCATGGCCCCATCGGACACCCGACGCCGCCCGAATGCACGCCATGAGGGGGCCTGTCGCTACCCGATCCACCTTGCGGGACGTCTTGGTGAACGACCACCGGCCCGCGTACCAGTGCCCTGGCTCATGAACGGCGAGAGCCCCCGTCCGGTCAACCCGGACGAGGGCTCTCGTGTGGTGCGCCCGAAGGGACTCGAACCCCCAACCTTCTGATCCGTAGTCAGATGCTCTATCCATTGAGCTACGGGCGCATCAGCCCTTGCGAGCCGTCGATGAGACTACCGTCTCCCCGGCCTGGACCCAAACCGAGATCCGCCCGCCGTCCCGTGATCGTTGCCACACGCCGCTCCTGGACGCCTGACCATCTTCCGGATGCGCGCCCTGCCGAGCCGTGAGACGGTCGGGGCCTGCTCGAACATCACCTGGAGGTCGACATGGGTTTCTTCGCATTCCTGCTGCTGGGTCTGCTCGCCGGAGCGATCGCCAAGGCCATCCTGCCGGGCAAGCAGGCCGGAGGCTGGATCATGACGCTCCTGCTGGGTGTCATCGGTGCGCTGCTGGGCGGCTGGCTCGGCAGCATCCTGCTGAACGCCCCGCTCGAGGACTTCTTCTCGCTGCGCACGTGGCTCCTGGCCATCGGCGGCTCGATCATCGTGCTGCTGATCTACGGGGCGATCACGGGTCGCAAGGGCGCCCGCGTCTGATCCCTGTCTGAGACGCGACGACACCTTCGACGCCGCCCTGCCGTTCAGTCGGCCAGGGCGGCGTCGAGCTCGTGGTGACCCGCTGATCCGGTCCGCCCGCGACGTCAGCGTCGGACGCGCGGAACGCTCCTCGCCGCGACCCCCGTGGCGAGGAGCAGCAGCGCGACGCTGACGATCCACAGCACGGCCGCGAGGTGCGCCATCGCGTCGGTCTGCGACAGCCCCACCGCCACGACGGCGAGGAGCGCGAGCGGCACGGCAGCCCTGGCGCGCGCACGCCGCGGCGCGATCGTGGAGCGCCGCTCCCCGGACGTCTCGTCGATGCTCATGCGCGGAACCGGGCCACCAGGTCGTCCATCACGGCGTCCATCCGCGTGTCCACCGTGCGGCGCGCGGCGTCCGCGTCGTGCCACGCGACGATCTCCCAGGCGCCCTGCTCGAACCTGATGGTCGTGGTGAAGTCGGGGACGACCCGGCGCAGCTTCGTGGTGTCGAAGACCATCGAGTGCGCCTTGTCGCCGAGCAGCCCGGCGCCCCACTCGGGATGCGCCGCGGCGATGGCGTCCGACGGGACGTGCACGATGCGGGGCTCGACGCCTGCCGCCGCGCCGAGCGACCGGACGACCTGGTTCCAGGTGAGCACGTCGTCCGAGGTGATGTGGAACGCCTCGCCGAGGACGCGGGGGTCGCCCAGCAGCGGCACGAACCCGCGAGCGAAGTCCTCGTGGTGCGTGAGCGTCCAGAGTGAGGTGCCGTCGCCGTGGACGACGACCTCCTTGCCCTGGCGCATCCGCTCGACCGCCGTCCAGCCGCCGTCGAGGGGGACCGAGGTGCGGTCGTAGGTGTGCGAGGGGCGCACGACCGTGACCGGGAAGCCCGTGTCCCGGTACTCGCGGACCAGCAGGTCCTCGCACGCGATCTTGTCCCGCGAGTACTGCCAGTACGGGTTGCGCAGCGGCGTGGACTCCGTGACCGGGAGCCGCTCGGGCGGCGTCTGGTAGGCGGATGCCGAGCTGATGAAGACGTACTGCCCGGTGCGGCCCGCGAACAGCTCGACGTCGGTCGCGACGTGTTCGGGCGTGAACGCCACCCAGTCGACGACGGCGTCGAACTCCCGGTCGCCGAGCGCTGCGCGCACGGAGCCGGGGTCGCGGATGTCGGCCTGCACGAGCTCCGCACCGTCCGGGACCGGCCGCGTTGCGCTCGACCCCCGGTTGAGCACGGTGACGTCGAGGCCGCGCTCGACGGCGAGCCGGGTCGACGCGGAGCTGATGAGCCCGGTGCCGCCGATGACCAGGATGCGAAGAGCCATGGCCGCAAACGTAACTGACCTGACGCGCGGTTCGACCGCGACGGGCCCGGTGGATCAGCTGATCCACCGGGCCCGTCGTCGTCTCCCGCTCAGTTGCCGACTCCTAGCCCGGCCATGAACGCCGACGGGTACCGGTCGCCCCGCGCCGAACCGACCGGCACGGCCGCCTCGATCCGCGCCAGGTCCTGCGGGGTCAGCTCGAGGTCGAGCGCTGGCAGCGCCTCCGCGAGCCGATTGCGGGTGCGGGCACCGACGAGCGGCACGACGTCCGGGCCCTGGGCGGCCACCCAGGCGATCGCGAGCTGGGCGACGGTGCAGCCCTTCTCCTCGGCCACCGCGCGCAGCGCCTCGACCAGGGCCAGGTTGTGCTCGACGTTTCCCTGGGCGAAGCGGGGGCTGAACGCACGGAAGTCGCCGGTGCGGGCGACACCGGCGTCCCAGTGGCCCGAGATCAGGCCGCGGCTGAGCACCCCGTAGGCCGTGAGGCCGATGCCGAGCTCACGCAGGGTGGGCAGCACCTCGGCCTCGACCGCGCGGGAGATCAACGAGTACTCGATCTGCAGGTCGCTGATCGGGGTGACGGCCGCGGCCCGGCGGATGGTGTCCGCATTCAGCTCGGACAGGCCGACGTGCCGGACGAACCCGGCCTCGACCAGCTCGGCGATCGCGCCGACGGTGTCCTCGATCGGCACCGTGGGGTCGAGCCGCGCCGGGCGGTAGATGTCGACATGATCGGTGCCGAGCCGGCGCAGGGTGTAGGCGAGGAAGTTCTTCACCGCGGCGGGTCGGGCATCGAACCCGAGCGCCTCGTGGCCTGGGCCGCGGAGCATGCCGAACTTCACGCTCAGGCGGTAGTCCGCCCGGTCACGGCCGCGCAGGGCGTCGGCGAGCAGCAGCTCGTTGTCGCCCATGCCGTAGAAGTCACCGGTGTCGATCAGGGTGACCCCGGAGTCCAGCGCGGCGCGGACGGTGGCGAGGCTCTCGTCCCGGTCTGACGGGCCGTACGCCCCGTCGGTCATGCCCATCGCGCCGAGCCCGAGGCTGGAGACGGTGGGGCCGGTGCTGCCGAGGGTTCGGGTGCGCATGGTCTGCTCCTGTCGTGGTGGTCGTCCCGGCGTGGTCGTCGTGACGTGACCACCGTCGCTCCGGGAACGGCTGGGCGGGAGAGGAGGGTTCATCGTGGGAGCGACGCTCCCTGGCTGGCACGTGGGGCCGGGCGCATCATGATCAGGTGCAACGCGACGAGCTGGCTGACTTCCTGCGCCGACGACGGGCCGCGATCCGACCCGCCGAGGTGGGGATCGCCGAGGGTCCGCGCCGCCGCACCGCCGGGCTGCGCCGCGAAGAGGTCGCGATGCTGGCCGGGATGTCGGTCGACTACGTGGTCCGGATCGAGCAGGGCCGCAGCAGCCAGCCGTCGACGCAGATCCTCACCGCGCTGACGCGCGCGCTGCGGCTCTCCGACGACGAGCGCGACCACCTGTTCCACCTGGCCGGGCACCAGCCACCACCCGCGACAGGCTCGGCCCGCGTGGCCCGTGCCGGGCTCGCCCGGATCCTCGACCTGCTGGGCGACACCCCCGCCGCCGTGCTCTCGGACCTCGGGGTGGTGATGGCCCAGAACCGCGTCGGCACGCTGCTCATGGGCGACCTGACGCGGCTCACCGGCGCGGACCGCTACCTCGCGTACCGCTGGTTCACCGACCCGGCTGTCCGCGCCCCACATCCCGAGACCGAGCGCGAGCACCACTCCCGCGAGCTGGTGGCTGACCTGCGCGCCGTCGCGGGCCGCAGACCCACCGACCCGGAGCTGACCGGGCTGGTGGAGAGCCTGTCGGCGGCCAGCGACGACTTCCGGCGGTTGTGGGCCGAGCACCGGGTGGCCGTCCGCCGGGCCGACCGCAAGACCGTGCTGCACCCGCGGGTCGGGCCGATCGTGCTCGACTGCGAGACCCTCACCGGCCCGGACCAGCGGCAGTCGCTTCTCGTGTTCACCCCGGCCGACGACGACGCCCGGGAGCGGCTCGAGCTGCTGCGGGTCATCGGGGTGCAGGAGTTCGCGGTGCCGTGAGTGCGGCTCGTCCTGACGGGGTCCGGGGGAACCTGCCCCCGCGTCCCGCCGACGTCGGCGGGAGGCCCCTCATGGGGCGCAGACAACGCGAAACCCCGCCCCGGAGACTTCCCGGACGGGGTTTCGTCGGTTCGAGCATCGGCGGTCTTGCGACCCCCGTGAAGCGGAGACGGTGGGATTTGAACCCACGGAAGGGTTGCCCCTTCACGACCTTAGCAGGGTCGCGCACTAGACCTGGCTATGCGACGTCTCCAGGCTCGCACAGGGTACCTGGCCGGGTCGCTGCACAGCAAAGTGGCTGCTGATCAGCGCTCGAACGCCCACGCCTTGTCGGTCAGCATGCGGGCCGCCGCGAGCCCGATCGAGATCGAGATGACCACGAGGCCCGCCTGGACGCCGAATGCGAGGGCCTGCGTCGTGTTGCCGTTGGACAGCTGGAAGACGGCCCGGTAGGCCGCGACGCCGGGCACCATGATGACCACGGCGGGCACCGACACGGTGATGCGCGGGACCCGGAGCCGCGGTGCGACCCACGCCGCCATGAGGCCGACGAGCAGCGTCGCGCCGGCCGCAGCAGCCTGGGCGACGACGCCCACGTCGACCAGCTCGATGCGGATGACGTTCGCGATCATGCCCACGGTCGCGGCGGCCACGGCCATGCGCCAGGGGCTGTTGAACATGAGGGCGAAGCCGAGCACGCCGAAGAAGCTCGCGACGAACCGTAGAACGAGCAGGACGACCGGGGACAGCCCGATGGGCGCCACAGGGTCGGGGGCGAGCCCCACGGCCACCGAGACGGCCCACACGGCCAGGGCTGCGGACGTGAGGAGCATCAGCGCGTAGACCAGCCGTGCGACACCGGCCGAGAAGTCGAGCTTGGCCAGGTCGAGCGCACCGGTCACGAGCGCGAACCCGGGGATGAGGAACAGCACCGCGGAGACGTAGCCCGCCTGGTGGTGCGACTCGGTGAGCCCGAGCCCCGCGAGCGACTGCACGAACCCGAGGTAGACCAGGCACGCGACGGTCGCCGCGATCATGGTCACCCCGAACTGGTTGTAGCCGCGGTGGAGCATCGCCCGGCGCACGAGCTGGCCCAGGCCGGCCCCGAAGAACACCCCGACGACCTCGATCAGGCCGCCGTTGTTGAGGAACGCGAACGCCGCACAGGCGATCGAGGACCACAGCGCGTTGAGCAGCGCCGGGTACAGCGCGGGTCTGGCCGCGATCCGGTCGAGCGCCGCGTTGATCGTGTCGACCTGCGCGTGCTCACCCGTCTTCAGGTGGGTCTCGTCGACCTCCGAGACGAGCTTCTCGAGCTCGGAGAGCCGGTCGGCGTTGATGCCGATCGAGCGCACCTCGGTCACCTCGGTGCGGAAGCTCCGGCCGCGGTGCGAGGTGGTGGTGATCTCGGTGAGGGTCACGTGCGCGTGGTGGCGCTCGATCCCCAGGGCGCGGGCGATCCTGGCCATCGAGGCCTTGACGCGGTAGCTACCGGTTCCTGCCGAGAGGCTGAGCCGTCCGACGCGCAGCGCGACGCCGGACTGGCGGATGAGCTCGAGCTCGTCGTCTGTGGGTTCCATGGGCACGGGGACCATCATGGTGGTGCGGTCGGACCGGTCGCAGGGACGTCCGGCCCGGGGACGGAGCCGTCCCGACGTGCGTCAGGCCTCGGTGCGGTGCAGCCACTCGGTGAGCAGCGCCGCGACGAGGGCAGGCTGGTCGAGGTGCACGTTGTGCCCGGCGGCGTCGAGCACCGTCCACGTCGCACGGGGGTAGTGGTCGAGGATGCCGGCCACGTCGTCGTACCCGACCACGTGGTCCTGACGCCCGCACACGATCAGCGTCGGGCGCTCGAACGGTGCCGCGCCGTGCTCGGGCTCGACCTGCAACGGGTACCGCGCGCGCAGCCGGTCGAGGGCTGCGGCGTCGGCGCGGCGGATGCCGGGCATCACATGGTCGTGGAACAGCGCCCACGACGCGGGCGACTGGACGACCGCCATCGCCGCGAAGGCGGCCGCGTCGACCGGGTCGAGGCTCGCCAGCAGCTCGGGGTCCTCGACCAGCGTGGTCTGCTGCGGCAGCCGCGACCGGGTGGTGTCGGCCACGACGAGGGGTGCGAGCAGCGCCAGACCGGTGACCTGGTCGCGGAACCGGTGAGCCAGCACGCGCCCGACCATGCCCCCGTACGACGATCCGACGACCGCGAACGGCTCGTCACCGAAGGTGCGCTGGACGACCCCGACCACCGCGTCGACCACGTCGTCGCTGCTGGCGATCTCGGGTCCGGCGGGGCTCAGACCCATCCCGGGGAGGTCCACGTAGACCCGCCGCCGACCGGCCTGCGCGAACGTCCCGTCGAGGCTCGTCAGGAGCCGGTGGTCCACCCCGAAGCCGTGGACCAGCAGCACCGGGGCGCCCTCACCCCGGGTGACGGTGTGCAGGGGACTGGTGGTCGCGCTCAGCGAGGTGGGGCCGTGCAGGGAGGTGCTCACGTCCGCGAGCATGCCACCCGGCACCCACACTCCCCCGAGAGCCGCGCGCGACCGCGGGACCGACGCCGCTGTACCGTGCCGACATGACCGCTGGTAGCGACGGTGTCGCCTGGCCGCTGACCACCGAACGCCTGCTGCTGCGGCCCGCGGCACCCGCGGACGCGGCAGCCGTGTGGCGGTACCGCCGCCGCCCCGAGGTCGCCCGGTGGATGACAGCCGCGCCGGTGGACGAGGCTGCGTTCACCACACGGTTCGTCGAGCCCGAGCGCCTCGGACCGACGCTGGTCGTCGAGCACGACGGGGCCGTGATCGGTGACCTGATGCTGCGCGTCGAGGACGGCTGGGGGCAGGCGGAGGTCGCGTCGGCCACGATCGGCACGCAGGCCGAGCTGGGCTGGGCCTTCGACCCCGACGTCCACGGCAGAGGGTTCGCCGCCGAGGCAGCCGGTCGGCTGATCGCGGCCTGCTTCACCGACCTCGGGCTCCGCCGTGTCACCGCAGGCTGCTTCCTGGACAACGAACCCTCCTGGCGGCTCATGGAGCGCCTGGGCATGCGCCGCGAGGGCACCTTCCGGGCCGACTCCCTGCACCGCGACGGCGGATGGCTCGACTCGTGCACCTACGCGCTGCTCCGCGACGAGTGGCAGCCGTCCCCGCCGCCAGGACGCTGACGCGCTCGTCACGCGCGGGAACGGTCGCCCGGGCGTGGGGCGACCTCCGCTGCCGGGTGTCCTGCTGAACATCAGGGCGGAGGGCAAGGGATTCGAACCCTTGAGTACGGGGTCACCGCACTAACGGTTTTCAAGACCGTCGCTTTCGGCCGCTCAGCCAGCCCTCCTGGTGCGCGCACATTCTGGCACGGCATCGAGCACGTGCCGGCCTGCGTTCACGGCCCGTCCCACCACCCCGGCCGCAGCCCGGGGGCGACGACATCGAGCCCGTGGATCGCCGCCACCGTGGCCAGGCGCCCGTGGTAGGTCGCCACGGCGCGCACCTCGGGGTGCGCCACGGCCACGCCCAGGTGCAGCGCGGCGAACGGTGAGAGCACCCCGGTGACGGTCGTGGCGGTGCCGATCGCCTGGTCGCTGAACCTGACGACCTCGAGCGCGTCGGCCTGGTCGCGCGCGTGGACCCGGTCGGCCGAGGTCGCCGACAGCGTGGCCACGCGCAGCTCGGTGACGGAGAGCTGGCTCACCAGCAGCTGGTCGCCGTGCTCGTGCACCCAGGCGCGCCACTCCCCCGACCCGCGGACGTCCGCGAGGAAGCGCGTGAGCGCCGACCCGTCGACATAGACCCGCACGGGCGTCACGATAACGACCCGTACCGGGCTCCCGGGACAAGGCCACGCACCCCACCCGGTTGGCCGAGCGGACCACGTCGGCGCAGATCAGGGCAGAGCGCACCAGACCAGGGCGGTCCGGGCACAGCACCGGCCGGCACCCTCGTCGAGGTGCCGGCCGGGCCGTCGGCGGGTCGGTTCAGGCGCCGCGCAGCCGCTCCATCGCGAGCTGCACGAGCGCGATGAGCGCCTGCTTGGTCGCCGCGCGCGAGCGGGCGTCGGTGTAGAGGACGGGGACGTGCGCCGGGATGGCGAGCGCCTCGCGGACGTCGTCGAGCTGGTGCTTGGCGACACCGTCGAAGCAGTTGACCCCGACCACGAACGGGATGCCGCGGCTCTCGAAGTAGTCGACGGCCGGGAAGCACTGGTCGAGCCGGTCGGTGTCCACGAGGACGACCGCACCGATCGCCCCGCGCACCAGGTCGTCCCACATGAAGAGGAAGCGGTCCTGGCCCGGCGTGCCGAACAGGTAGAGCCACAGCGCCCCGGGGAGCGCGATGCGACCGAAGTCCATCGCGACCGTGGTGGTGGTCTTGCGGTCGGAGACCCCGCCGGCGTCGTCGACGCCGACCGAGTGCTCCGTCATGGCCGCCTCGGTGTTGAGCGGCTCGATGTCGGAGATGGACCCGATGAAGGTCGTCTTGCCGACGGCGAACCCGCCCGCGACGACGATCTTGACGACTGTGGGTGCGACGCTGCCCGGGGTGACCGTCGAGGCCACAGCGGCGTCAGAGGGCGGAAATGCCATTGAGAACACTCTCCAGCACGCTCAGGGACAAGGCGGGTGACTGACCGGTGTGGACCTCGACCGGGGTGGACGTGTGCACACGGATGAACTGCGCGTCGGCGAGGTCGGCGACCAGGATCCGCACCACGCCCAGGGGCAGGTGCAGCAGGGCGGAGAGCTCGGCGACGGAGATGTACGTGTGCGCTGCGTGCTGCAGGATCGCCCGCTTCTCAGGGGGCAGACCATGGCTCGTGACGGCGCCCGGCATGACCTCGACCAGCGCCTCGAGGGGCAGGTCGGATCGCGCCGAGCGCACGCGACCCCCGGTCACGGCGTAGGGCCGGACCGTTCGGGCCTCGTACTCCACGTGGTCGCTCATCGTGTCCTCACGCCACCGGGGTCCGGGTGGCGCCGTCGACGGGGAGCTGACCGCGCATCTCGGAGATGAGCTGCGGCGTCAGGGTCGCCTCGGTGCGCGAGACCAGCATGGCCATCTCGTAGCCGATCAGACCGACGTCGCAGCTCGACTCGGCGACGACGGCCAGGACCGAGCCGTTCGCGACACTCATGAGGAACAGGAACAGGTTGTCCATCTCGACGATGGCCTGCCGGACCTCACCCGCGCGGAGCTGACGCGAGGCTCCTCGCGTCAGGCTCGACATGCCCGAGACGATGGCGCCGAGCTGGTCGCCGCTGGTGCGGTCGAGCTGCTCGGACATCGCCATGAGCAGACCGTCCGCGGACACGACCAAGGTATGGCGGGTCCCGGGCACGGTCCGGACGAAGTTGTCCAGTAGCCAGCCGAAGTTGGCTGCCTCGGTGCTGAGCGCTGTCACACTTCCTCCTTGCGGTGGCAGCCGGGGTTGACTGCGTACTGAGTCGTCACCATCTCGGTGCCGGCGGGGTGCTGTGCTGGTCATGATCGGCCAGCGGTTCGGATTCCTGACGGGTGTCGCTCGGCTCCTCAGCCGCCCGACGCCCGCGGGACGTCCCGGACTGGAAGCTCGAGAGCCGCGACCGCAGCTCCTGGGCGTCGCGCCCGGAGGGCCCGTTCGACTCCACCGTCACCAAAGGCAGTGACTCGGGGATCGCGACCGGTACCCGCTTGGTGAGCGAGGGCGAACCGGTCGAGCCGTTGACCGCACTGGGGCGGTAGGCGGAGAGCTGGCTGAGCTCGGAGAGCGCCTGCTCCTGGATGTCCGACCGCAGCGCGAGCATCGCCGCGACCTCGTCGTCGAGGGCACCCACCCGGGGTGCTGCCGACGGGGGCGAGGCGGGCGAGGCCGCCGCGACGGGCGACGGGGCGCGCGGCGCCGGGGCCGGTGCGGTCGCCGGTGCCTGACCCGACCAGTCGGGCGGGGTCCACGGGGCGGGGGCGGCGTTGGCGCCACCCGCGGGACGGAAGAACGACGACACCTGGTGCGGTGTCTGCGAGGCGGCAGGGCTCGGTGCGGGCGGCGGGGCCCACGCGCCCGGAGCGGCCGTCGCGGGCGCGTCCGGCGCCACGGGAGGAGTCGGCGCGACGCTCCACGCGGACTGCCGCACCGCGGGCGCGGGCGCGATCGACGGCACTGCCTCGGCCGGTCGGTCGGGCAGGAAGCCGCGCGGGGGTGTCACCGACGAGAGCGGCTCGGACGCGGGAGAACCGTCCGGCTTGCGGCGGCCGAACAGCCCGCCCCAGCGGCGCTTGCCCTTCGCGTCGTCGCCCTGCTCGCCACCCTGGACGAGGTCCGAGAACGCCGGGGCGGGCTCGGACGTCGGCACGGCGGGCGCCCAGGACGGGGTCGACGGCTCGTAGGCGACCACGGGCTCGCTCGCGTGCGCCTCGGCCACCTCCCCGGCCTCGATGGGCGTGAAGAGCTGCGTCTGGGCGTGGGTGTCGACGTAGGCGGGGGCGACGGGCTCGTCCTCGACGATGCCGGGCACGGCCTGCTCGGTCCACTGGTCCTGCGGGTACGCCGGTGCTGCGTGCGACGCGGGAGCGACCTGCTCCCACCCCTGCAGGTCGGCCGCGACGGTCGGCTGCCAGGGCACCTCGTCGGCGACGGGCTGCTGGTCCCAGGCGAGCGAGGTGACCGGGGACTCCCACTGCGCCTCGGCCGGTGCGTGCTCCTGCCACGGCTGGACGGGTGCGTCCCAGCTCCGCTCGACGAGGGCCGGCTCGGCGGGCGATGCGTCCGTGACCAGCGGCTCGAACGCCGTGACGGGCTCCCACAGCGGGGCGGGGGCGGCGGGCTCGGCGACCGGCGAGGCGGCCAGCTCGACGGCCGGCTCGGAGGCCAGCTCAGGCGCGGCAGCGGGCAGGTCGATCTGCTCGCCGGCGTTCCAGGCCCGCGACTCGTCGAGGTCCGAGGCCGCGGCGGCCGGGGCCTCGTAGGACGTCGAGTAGGGCGAGGTGAACCGCGGTGCGGGACGCTCCTCGACCGGTGTCGCCCAGCCCGTGTAGCCGCTGTAGGCCGTGAAGTCCGGGTAGGCGCTGCTCGGTGCGTGGGGCTCGAAGGTCGGGGCCGCCGGAGCCGCGGGCTCGTCCCACGCCTGGGTGGGTGCCCAGACGGGCTCCGCGGGCGCCGCGTACGGCTCGGGCGCGAACGGCTCGGGCGCGAACGGCTCAGCCGGGTACTGCTCGGCGGTCGCCAGCTCGGGCTCGGACGCGACGTGCTCGGTCGTGGGCGACCAGTCGTCGACCGGTTCGTGGTGCGCGGGGGCCGCAGGTGCAGCGACCGGGTCCTGCGCCCACGACGGCACCCACACCTGGGTCTCGTCGGTGGCGGCGGGAGCATCGTCGTCGTCGTCCGGGGCGAGCCCCGGGATCTCGAAGCCGTTGACCGAGCGACGCTGCGGCGGCTGCGCCTGCTGGTCGGCCGGGGCGGGCAGCACGGGGGCGCGGTGGGGCGCGGCCAGCGCCTCGGCCGCGGCGCGGGGCGACAGCTCGCGGGGTGCGGGCAGCGGGAGCTCGGTGCGCCCGCGGAAGCCCGTGAAGAGCCCCGCGCGCTCGGTCGGCGCGGCGGGCGTCGGCTCGGCGGCCTGGGGCTCGGCGTCGCTCTGCCAGGCGGACGTCGCTGCGCGGGACCGGGAAGGCAGGTCGTTGCCCGAGGGGGCGGCGGTGATCGCCGGGGTCCACCCGGTCGACTCGGACGACAGCTCGGGAGACAGGAGCGCCTCGGCGGGCGCGGCGAGCACGATCCGGTCCTCGTCGAACGTCTTGGCAGCCCTCGTGGGCAGCCCGGACACGCTGAGACCCGTCGTGTCGTCACCGTCGTCGTCGCCACGCAGGCGGCGGCGCGGCAGGCCCAGCGACGTGGCGCCGTCGGTCAGGGCGGCCAGGTCGACCGCCTCGACCACGGGCACGTCCTCGACGAGGCCCTGCGCTGACGGCGGCATGATCGCCGCGGGGGCGGCCGCGGGGGCCTCCTGCTGGATGCGCTGCGGGGCGCCGAAGCCGGGCGACTCCGACGCGGCGAACAGCGTCACGGGGAAGCGCACGGTCGTCACCGTGCCGGTGCCGCGCTGGCTCTTGGAGAGCCGGACCTCGGCCCCGAGCCGGTTCGACAGACGGCCGACCACGAAGAGGCCGAGGCGCTGCGCGCCCAGGGCGTCGCTCGCGGAGGTCGACGCGATCTTGTGGTTCGCGGCCTCGAGCTCGATGTCCGACATGCCGAGGCCGTGGTCGAGCACCTGGACGACGACGAACTCGCCGATCACGCCGGTCTTGACCTCGACCGGGGTCTCCGGCTCGGAGAAGATCGTGGCGTTCTCGAAGATCTCGGCGAGGAGGTGCGCGGCACCGAGCGCGTTGAACCCGTGCATGAGCGGGTCGACGGGCAGGTCGAGGTGGATGCGGTCGTACTGCTCGATCTCGGACGAGGCCGTGCGGATGACGTCCGAGAGCGGCATGGCGTCGCGCACCCGGCGGCCCGAGTCGATGCCGGCGAGCACGAGCAGGGACTCGGCGTTGCGGCGCATCCGGGTGGCGAGGTGGTCGAGGCGGAACAGGTTCGCGAGGGTGTTCGGGTCCTCCTCGGACCGCTCGAGCGAGTCGATGAACGACAGCTGGCGGTTGAGCAGCACCTGGTCGCGGCGGGCGACGTTGACGAACATCTCCGCGATCGACCCACGCAGCGCGGCCTGCTCCTGGGCGACGTGCAGGGTGGTCGCGTTGACCGAGTTGAACGCCGCCGCGAGCTGACCGACCTCGTCGGACGAGGTGACCGGGATCTGCACGAGCTCGAGACCCGGCCCCTCACCGGGGACGGCGACCTGCTCGACGAGGCGCGGCAGCTGCTCCTGCACGTCACCGGCCGCGGCCGTCAGCCGCCGCAGCGGGTTGACGATGCCGCGCGAGACGACGATCGCGAACGCGAACGAGGCGATGGCGGCCAGGATGGCGATCGCGATCGTGGCGATCGCGGTGTTGCGCGCGTCGGCCGCTGCCGCCTGCGCGACGTCCTTGGCCTCGGTGAGGACCTTCGTGCCCACCGTGGAGATCGTCGCGAGCTGACCCTGGATGTCCGCGGTGTACTCGGCCGCGTCGACCGGGACGGCCTTGCCGGTGGTGGTCGTGGCGATGAGCCCGCGCTTGCTCTGGAACGCGGTCGTCGGGTCTTCGGCGGGGACCCGGAGCTGGTCCGAGCCCAGGGCCTGAAGCTTGACGCGGGCGTTGTCGCGCGAGATCTCGGTCGCGGCCGTCTGCGTCGAGTAGGACCGCTGGGCGGCCCCAGAGGCCGCCGAGCTCTCGATGATCGCGACGCCCTGCCCGACCTCGTTCACGAGGTCCTCGGCCGTCGTCGAGAGCGCGTGGTACGCGACGACGTAGCGGGCGAGCTCACGGTTCGCCATCGAGTCGGCGATCTGGCCGACGAGACCGATCTGGTTGCCGATGATCGAGTTGTACGAGCGCTGGACGGTCGCGGTCGTGCCGTCCTGGTCCACCAGCGACCGGACCGCCGGGAGCGCGGTGTTGTGTGCGACCTGCGACTCCTTGAACGCGTCGACGACGCCGTCCGGGAACTCGGAGAGGTCGACCTTCGCGGTGATCGGCTTGAGGGCCGCGATGGCTGAGTCGGTCGCCTGGCGCGCCGCGTCGAGCTGCTCGCGGTCTCGGACCGTGGTGACGGACAGCGCGCGTTCGTTCTGCAGCGCGATCCCGACCGGTCCGTACTGCTCGAGGACCTCGACGACAGTCGCTGCGGCCGCGGCCGACCGAGCAGTCCGCAGGGCGTCGTACGAGATGTACGCACCGGCAGCGAGGAGCACGATCATGGGCACGGCGAGGACCGCCAGGACCTTGGCGCGAATGCCAAGTCTGCGCAGCATGTCGACCTCTTTCCTTCACCCGTGAAGGGCGTCGCACCGGCGGAGACGGGCTGCCGAAGGTCGGCGGCACAGTCACCGTTCGCATCTCATCGGCTCCTGGACGGTGGACCATTAGCCCGCGGAGGAGTTTGCCACGACCTCACCCGGAGCGGTACGCCCGATTCGGGCCTAACCTCACCGATGTGCATGCCATCGTCGTGTCCGCTCCTGGCGGACCCTATGTCCTGAATGGTGCAGAGCTGCAAGATCCGACCCCGGCGCCGGGTGAGGTCCTGCTCGACGTGGTCGCCTCGGGGGTCAACCGCGCCGACCTGCTGCAACGCGCCGGGCACTACCCGCCACCCCCCGGCGCCCCGACCTGGCCGGGCCTCGAGGTCGCGGGCCACGTCGCCGCGCTGGGTCCCGGGGTGCCCGGTCCGCGCGACGGCGGCTGGGCGGTGGGTGACCCGGTCGTCGCGCTGCTCGACGGCGGCGGCTACGCCACGCGGGCGGTCGTCCGCGCCGGTCAGGTGCTCCCTGCTCCCCGGGGCACGGACCTGGTCGATGCCGCGGCGCTGCCCGAGGCCGTGTGCACCGCCTGGTCGAACCTGGTCGAGGTCGGTCACCTGCGGGCCGGTGAGACGGTGCTGGTGCAGGGCGGTTCGGGGGGTGTGGGGTCGATCGCCGTGCAGCTCGCGAAGGCGCTCGGCGCTCGGGTCGTCACGACCGCGGGTGGTCCGGAGCGGGCCGCCCGCTGCGTCGCGCTCGGCGCGGACGTGGTCGTGGACCACCGCAGCGAGGACGTCGTGGCCGCGGTGCTCGATGCCACCGACGGTCGTGGCGTGGACGTCGTGCTGGACGTGCTCGGGGCGGGCGCCCTGCAGGCGAACCTGGAGGTGCTCGCGACGGGCGGGCGGCTCGTGGTGATCGGCATGCAGCGCGGCAGCCGCGGCGAGCTCGACCTGGGGCTGCTGCTGCGCCGCCGGGCGAGCGTCATCGGGACGACCCTGCGCGCACGTCCCGCGCACGAGAAGGCCGCGCTCGTGGCGGCGGTGCGCAAGCACGTGTGGCCCCTGGTCGAGGACGGCCGGGTGCGGCCCGTGGTCCACGCGCGGCTCCCCCTCGACGACGCGGCCCGCGCGCACGAGCTGCTCGACTCGGGCGAGGTGTTCGGGAAGCTGCTGCTCGTCAGCCCAGCAGGCCCGCGGCCAGGGCCGGTGCCAGCATCGGCGTGAGCGGCAGGCGCGGCACGAGCGTGGCCTGCACCGCGTGGTACAGGTCGGCCTTGCCCTCCCAGACCGTCCGCGAGACCTCGTTGTCGACCCCGAGCTCGTGCCACCACGACCCGCCGTCACGGTCCAGCAGGTGGCGCTCGGCGTAGTCCCAAAAGGTCGCGTACCAGGTGTCGAAACGGGGGTCGCCCGTCGCGGCGAACAGGGTCGCGGCCGCACCGATGCCCTCGGCGACCACCCAGTGCATCCGCTCGCGCACGACCGGCCTGCCCGCCCAGTCGACCGTGTAGACGAAGCCGGGTGCACCGTCGACGTCCCACCCCTCGGCGACCGCCGCGTCGAACAGCGACACCGCGTCCTCGAGCATCCAGGCGGGGGCGTCGTCGCCGCGGGCGGTCAGGGCGGCCCGCGCGTGCAGGGTCAGGCGCGCCCACTCGAGCCAGTGCCCGATCGTCGCGCCGTACGGGCGGAACGGGTGCGCGGGGACGTCGGCGTTGTACTCGAGGTCGGGCACCCACCCCGCGTCGAAGTGCTCAGGGATGCGCCACGAGTTCGTGCGGGCGAAGCCGTGCACCACCCGCTCGACGATCCGCACCGCGCGGTCGAGCCACACCCGGTGGCCCGTCACGTCGGCCGCCGCGAGGTACGCCTCGACCGTGTGCATGTTCGCGTTCACGCCGCGGTAGCCGTCGAGCTCGGCGAAGGCCCGGTCCCAGCTCTCGACGACCATCCCGGCGTCGTCGTCCCAGAAGTGCCGGGTGGAGACAGCGAGCGCCTCGTCGAGCAGCTCGCGGGCGCCGGGTCGTCCGGCGGCGGTGGCGCTCGCCGTGGCCAGGACCACGAACGCGTGGGGATAGGCGGCCTTCGCGTCGTCGGTCGGGCCGTCGGGGCCCACCTCGGCGAACCAGCCGCCGTTCTCGTCGTCGTGGAACATGCCGCGCACCGCAGCGAGGCCGTGGTCGACGAGGGGCGCGCAGCCGGGCCGGCCCAGCAGCGTGCCGAGCGCGTAGACGTACGTCATGCGGCACGTGATCCACAGCTCGGCGGGGCCGGGCACCGGCCGCCCCTGCTCGTCGAGCCGCGCGAAACCACCCGTGCCGGACGCGGACGCGACCCCGAACGCGAGGAGGCGGTCCGTCTCCTGCTCGAGCCAACGGGCATGAGCAGGGGTCGTGAGCCACGTCATGCGGTCACCCTAGCGGCGCACCCGTGGGCCCCGTCCGCCGCATGCGCACCGTGCGGGACCGGGTGACAATCGAGGATGGCCGAGAGCACCGGCACGACACCCCAGGACGAGCGCGACGAGCACCCTGAGCGGGACGGTGAACCGTCCGACAAGGAGCAGCGCACCGCACCCGAGACCGCACCCGGGCAGGGCGCGGGGAGCCCGCAGGTCGTCGTCGTGGGACCCGACGGACGCCCGCTCGTCGTCTCGGCGGCCGCGTCGGTCGCGCACGGCGAGGGCGAGCCCGAGAGCACCGACGAGGACGGCGAGAAGAAGCCCCGACCCATGGTCGGGGAGCCCGCGAAGGTCATGCGCATCGGTTCGATGGTCAAGCAGCTCCTCGAGGAGGTGCGCAGCGCACCGCTCGACGAGGCGGCCCGCGCCCGGCTCGTCGAGGTGCACGCCCGGTCGCTGCACGAGCTCGAGGACGGCCTCTCGACCGAGCTCCTCGACGAGCTGCACCGCATCACGCTGCCGTTCGGCGACGACGTGGTGCCGAGCGACGCCGAGCTGCGCATCGCCCAGGCCCAGCTCGTGGGATGGCTCGAGGGGCTGTTCCACGGTCTGCAGACGGCGCTCGTCGCGCAGCAGATGGCGGCCCAGTCGCAGCTCGCGCAGATGCGCAGGTCGTTGCCCTCGGGCGTCGCGGTCAGCGGCATGGTGCCCCAGGGCGCCGCGGCCGCGCAGGGCGCCCAGCCGCCGCCCGACCCCGCGCACCGGCCCGGCCAGTACCTGTAGCGGCCCGCGGCACGCACCCCGCGGCCCGTCAGGAAGGCGTGACGTCCCCGGGCGGCGGTGTGCCCCGACGACCCGAGCTGAGCACGATCGCGACCGACACGAGGGCGAGGCCCACCAGCTCGAGGCCGTGCGGCCACTGGCGCAGCACGACCGCACCGACCACGGCGGCCGTCGCGGGGAGCATCGCGAGCAGCACCGCGAACGTCGCCGAGGTGACGCGCCGCAGCACGACCTGCTCGATCGCGTACGGCACGACCGACGACAGCACCGCGATCGCCACGACCAGCAGCGCGAGGCGGGCGTCGACCAGCACCGGCCCGGCACGTCCCGCGAGGAAGGGCGCGAGCACGAGCGCGCCCGCCGCCATCGCGACGGCCAGCGATGTCACTCCCCCGCCCTGGCCGCCCTGCAGCGACACGCGTCGGCCGAGCAGGATGTAGCCGGCCCAGCACGCGGCCGCGATGCCGATCGCGACCAGCCCGCGCTCCGCACCGGGCCCCGCGTCGAGGCTCACTCCCGCGAGCAGCACGACGCCGACCGCCGCCACGGCGATGGCTCCGCGCTCCCGCAGGCTGCGGCCCGTGACCGCGGCGACCGCGACGGGGCCGATGAACTCGATCGCGACGGCGGTGCCGAGCGGCAGGGTGTCGATCGCGACGTAGAACGACACGTTCATGAGCGCGAGGACGACCCCGAAGACCGCCGCCATGCCGAGCTCGGCGCGGGTCCAGCGGGTGCGCCACGGCCGGCGCCACAGCCCGAGCACGACCGCGGCGACCGCGACCCGCAGCCACGCGAGCGTCGCGGCGGGCACCACCGCGAACAGCCCGACGGCGATCGCAGCGCCCAGGTACTGGGTCAGTCCCGAGGCGACGAACAGCAGGGGCGCCGGGACCCGGTCGACGCCGGCTTCGGTGGATGCAGGATGAACGGTGCTCAGCCCTTCACGACGAGCGGGACGACCATCGGGACGGCGGCCCGTGAACGTCAGGGCCACGGGCAGATCGTTCCACACCCCGAACGGCCCGACGCCCGCGGGCGCGCCACGGGCGCCCGCCCCGACCGCTCGTGGCGGCGGGACGGGCGCCCGTCGTGCGGGGTGGGCGACCCCGGCGTTCAGCCCTTGACCGACCCCGCGAGCAGCCCTCGCACGAAGTAGCGCTGCAGAGCCACGAACACGATCACCGGGACGATGATCGACACGAACGCCCCCGCAGACAGCAGGTGCCACGAGGACCCGCGCGTGCCCGTGAGGTTGAACAGCGCGACCGTCATCGGCGCGACGTTCTTGGACGACCCCGCGAACGTGAGCGCGACCAGCAGGTCGTTCCAGACCCACAGGAACTGGTAGATGCCGAACGCCGCGATCGCGGGCGTCAGCATCGGCAGCATGAGCCGGAAGAAGATCGTCACGTGCCCCGCCCCGTCCACGCGGGCGGCCTCGATGAGCTCGCGCGGGATCTCCCGCATGAAGTTGTGCAGCAGGAACACAGCGAGCGGCAGCGCGAACATCGTGTGCGACAGCCACACCGCCCAGTAGGTGCCGCTGATGCCCAGGTCGACGTACAGCGTCAGCAGCGGGATGAGCGTGACCTGGATGGGCACGACCTGGAGCGCGAAGATCGCGACGAACAGCACGTTGCGACCCCGGAAGTCCATCCACGCGAACGCATACGCCGCGAGAGCGGCGAGCAGCAGCGGGGCGAGGACCGCAGGGACCGTGATGACGAGCGAGTTCACGAACGACGGCGAGATGTTGTCCGACCCGCGACCGCCGAGCACCGCCTGGTAGTTCTCGAGCGAGAACGACGGGTTGGTGAAGAACGTCCACCAGCCGCTCGACTTGATCTCGGCCTCGGGCCGGATCGAGGTGATGAGCAGCCCGAACGTCGGGATCGTCCACGCCACCGCGAGGACGACGGCCGCGAGCGAGGCCCACCGGGAGGACAGGTGCCCTCCGGCGGTCGCAGCGGCCGAGGCGATCGGGCGCGTCTTGGTGGTCTGGGCCGTGCGGATGTCGGTGGTGGTCATCGCTGGCTCTCCGAGGCTCGCATCTGACGGATGTTGTAGATGACGATCGGGATCACCAGGACGAACAGCAGGACCGCGAGCGCGGCGCCCAGCCCCTGGTTGCCGGCGCTGAAGCTCTGCGAGTAGAACTCGTTGGCCACGACCGACGTGCCGAACGCGCCGCCCGTCATCGTGCGGATGATGTCGAAGACCTTGAGGCAGCCGATGGCGATCGTGGTGAGGACCACGACGACCGAGGGCCGGATGCTCGGCAGCGTCACGAAGCGGAACATCTGGACCGCGCCCACGCCGTCGAGCCGGGCGGCCTCGACGATCTCACCCGGGATGGCCTTGATCGACGCCGAGAGGATCGTCATGGCGAAGCCGGCCTGGATCCAGATCATCACGACGATCAGGAAGAACGTGTTCCACGGGGTCCCCACCAGGAACTGCGAGGGGGTGCCACCGAGCCACACGATCACCTGGTTGAGGAGCCCGATCTGCGGGACCCCCTCCTGGCGGTACTCGTAGATGAACTTCCAGATGATCGACGCCCCGACGAACGAGATCGCCATCGGCAGGAAGATCATCGCCTTCGCGATCGACTCGCCGCGCGCCCCGTCGACGAGGATCGCGTACAGCAGCCCGACCGCGGTCGCGACGAACGGCGTGACGAGCACCCACAGCACCGTGTTGCGCAGCACCAGGAGCTGGTCGTCCGACTGGAAGATCGTCAGGTAGTTGTCGAGGCCGATGAAGGACGTGCCGGCCGCGTTGTACAGCGAGCGCAGCATGGTGCGCAGCGCCGGGTAGATGAGCCCGACGACCAGCAGGGTCACGGTGGGCAGGATGAACAACCAGGCCACCCTGCGTCGGCCGCCGCGCCGTTCGGCGAGGGCCGCGAGGAGCAGGATGACAGCGACGACGGCCGCGAAGGCGAGGAGCCCCAGTGCCATCGTGAAGAACTTGCCACCCATCGTCAGGGTGGGGGCTGCGTAGTGCATCGGACCTCCTGGGCAGAGCCGTCGTCCGGGTCAGGGGTGCAGGACGTGCGACGACCGCCACCCGCGCGCACCGGGGTGCGCACGGGTGGCGGTCGGTCAGCTCAGGACTTCGGCCAGGAGGCCTCGATCTTGTCGACCGTGTCCTTGGTCGACTGCCCGGTGATCCAGTTCGTCGCCTCGGACCAGAACGAGTCCGACCCGACAGCAGCGGGCATCATGTCCGAGCCGTCGAAGCGGAAGACCGTGTTCGGGTCCTGCAGGATGCCGGCCGAGAGCTGGTCGATCGGGTTGACCAGGTTGGCGATGTCCAGCCCCTTGTTGGCGGTGATCCAGCCGCCCTTCGTGATCTCCGAGCTCGCCGAGGCCTTGAGGTTGGCCCAGGTGTCCGTGGAGAGGAACGTCTGGAAGGCCTGGACCTCCGGACGGTCGGCGAACGCGAGGTAGAACTCGCCGCCGCCGAGCACCGGGTGGTCGTCGGCCTTCTCGCCCGGCAGGTAGAACGCGTACGCGTTGCCGTCCTCGGCGACAGTGACCGTGCCGTCGGTCGGGTAGTTCGAGGAGTAGAACGACGCCATGCGCATCATCCAGCAGTTGTCCGCGGGGATGCCGAGGCCCGCGTCCTGGAACGTGGTGGTCGCGATCGACGAGACGCCGCCGAAGCCTGCGTTCGTGTACTTGTCGTTCTTGAGGATGGCCCCGGCGGCGTCGAACGCCTCGGTGGGGACGGCCGAGTTGAACGCGATGTCGTGGCTGACCCACTGGTCGTACACGTCGGGACCGCCGACCCGCAGGACGAAGTCCTCGATCCAGTCGGTGATGGGCCAGCCCGTGGCCTCACCCGAGGCGATGCCTGCGCACCAGGGGACGTCCCCGGTGGCCGCGATGTCCTCAGTGAGCGTCGTGAGCTCGTCGAGCGTGGTGGGGACCTTGTAGCCGGCCTCCTTGAACCGCTGCGGGTTGTACCAGACGAGCGACTTCACGCTCGCGCCCGACGGCGCCGCGTAGAACGTGCCGTCGACCGTGCCGTAGGCCTTCCAGTCCTCGCCCCAGAACTCGTCGACGTTGGCAGCGACCGCGTCGGGCGCCGCGACGGCCTTGCCGGTGTCCACGAGCTGCTTCAGCAGACCGGGCTGCGGGACGATCGCCAGGTCAGGCGCGTTGCCGGCCTGCGCCTGGACGAGGATCTGGGTCTCGAAGCTCTTGTCGGCCGAGTAGTCGATCGTCGCGCCCGTGCAGTCCTCGAAGGGCTTGTACGACTCGATGTACGGCTCGTCCTCGGGGGCCACGATCCCGGCGTACACCGTGACCGTCGTGCCCGAGAGGTCGCCGTAGTCGGCGAAAGCCGCACAGTCCGCGTCCGACGTCGCGTCGTCCGCACCGGTGGTCGCGTCACCTCCGCAGGCCGTGAGGAGGAGAGCGAGTCCTGCACCTGCTGCGACCGCCGCACCGGCGCGCCGCCTCTGCATACTCTTCATCGAGCTACTCCACATCGTCGTGGTGTACGACCGACGGTGCCGCCGGCCCTTGCTGACGATGCAAGCGCTTACATCAGTCGGGCGCAACCGCATATTCATAACGATTAGGTCACCCATCGGTCACGGCCCCCGTCCGGTCGCCCGGATGGACCAGCGGCGTCGACCCAGGTCAGCCGCGCGGCGACCCGCTCCGCACCGGACCCGTGGTGCGGCGCTCGACCAGCCGGGTCGGGAAGATGGCGCCGGCGGGCACCGGTGCGCCGCCCGCGATCAGCTCGAGCATCATCGACGCGGCCGCGACGCCCTGCGCCGGAGCATCCTGCGCCATGGTCGTCAGGCCGACGAGCTCGCCCAGGTCGTGCCCGTCGACGCCGATCACCGACAGGTCCTGGGGCACCCGCAGGCCCAGCTCGCCCGCCGCGAGGATCACGCCCATCGCCATCTCGTCCGACGCCGCGAACACGGCGGTGACCTCGGGGTGCTCCTCGAGCAGCCGTCGGGCCGCCACGCGCCCGCGCGCCACGTCGAAGTCGCCACGCACCTCGAACCCCGCAGGGATCGCGAGCCCCGCGTCGGCCATCGCCCCGCGCCAGCCCCGCAGCCGGTCCACGACCGGCGCCCAGCCCATCGTGTCGTCCCGGTCGCCCGTCACGTGCGCGATGTGCCGGTGACCGAGGCCGATGAGGTGCTGCGTCGCCGCCCGCGCGGTCGCGTCGTCGTCGATGCGCACGGTGATCTGGTCGGGCGGCCCCGCGCCGATGAAGATGAGCGGCTTGCCCAGCGCGGCGAGGTCCGCGACCTCGTCCCCGGTCATCGGCAGCCCCACGACCACGACCCCGTCGACGCGGCGCCGCAGCACCGCCGGGTCGACCCTGCGGCGCGGACCGCGCGTCACCTCGAACGTGTACAGCAGCGCGTCCATGTCCGACGCACGCAGCGTGCGCTCGGCACCCTCGATCACGTTCGCGAAGAACCACCGGCTCACCCACGGCGTCAGCAGCCCGATCGTCCGGGTGCGTCCTGACGCGAGCGACGCGGCCGAGGGCGACGCGACGTAGCCGAGCTCGGCAGCCACCTGGCGCACCCGCGCGCGTGTGGTCTCGGTGACGTTGGGGAGCCCGCGCAGCGCCCTGGACACGGTCGCGGTCGAGACACCCGCCGCCCGCGCCACGTCTTCGATGCCGTGCGCCATGGACGCGATTGTCCACCGCGGCCCGGGACTGGTCCAACGGCACCCCGTGCACCCATCCGTGCCGCCCCGCGCGCGGCTGGCGCGTCAGGCCGGTCGGGGCTCCGTCAGCAGCGCCGTGAGCACAGCGGCCGCACCGTCGTCCTGGATCGTGCCGGTGACCTCGTCAGCGGCCTCCCGCACGGCCTCGCTCGCGTGGCCCATCGCGACGCCCCGGGCGGCCCAGCGCAGCATCTCGAGGTCGTTCGACCCGTCGCCCAGCGCGAACGTCGAGAACGGCTCGACGCCCAGCTGGCGCCGCAGCTCCTCGAGCGCGCTGCCCTTGGAGACGCCGCCCGGCGTCAGGTCGAGCCACGCCGACCAGCCCACCGCGTACGACACCTCGTGCAGACCGACGCGCTCGACGAGCTCGTGGAACTCCTCGGGCGTGCTCTGCGGGCTGCGGATGACGACACGGGTGACCGGCCCCGCGCACAGCTCCTCGAAACCCACGACCCGGTGGTCGCCGGTCAGCTCGCCGTCGGGGAACGGCGCCGACACCAGGAACCCTCGCCCCAGGTCCTCGACCGCGTACAGCGCGTCGGGCAGCTCGAGCGCCAGCACCCGCAGCGCGGGCTCCGGGTCGAACGTGATGATCTCGGTGGTCTCGTAACCGCCCGGCAGGTCCGGGTCGAGCCGCGCGGTGACCGCCCCGTTCGACGTGACGACCCAGCCCGTGAGCAGGCCCAGCTCGCGCGCCACCGGGAGCGTCGCCACGACCGACCGGCCCGTCGAGAGCACCACGTGCGCACCGGCGTCACGCAGCGCGCCCACCGCCTCGCGGACCTCGGGGGAGATCGTGCCGTCGAACGACATGAGGGTGCCGTCGACGTCGAGCGCGACGATCATCCCCTCCACCGTGCGGGAGTGCGTCATGGCTTCACCGGCTCCAGGACCTCGAGGCCGCCCAGGTAGGGGCGCAACCCTTCCGGGACGCGCACCGAGCCGTCGGGCAGCTGGTGGTTCTCCAGGATCGCCACGATCCACCGGGTCGTGGCGAGCGTGCCGTTGAGGGTCGCGACGGGTCGCGTCTCCCCCGTGGCGGTGCGCTCCCGGATGCCCAGGCGGCGCGCCTGGAACGTCGTGCAGTTGGACGTCGACGTGAGCTCGAGGTACCGCTCCTGGGTGGGGAGCCACGCCTCGCAGTCGAACTTGCGGGCCGCGCTCATGCCCAGGTCGCCCGCGGCCGTGTCGATCACGCGGTACGGGAGCCCGGCGAGCTGGAGCAGCTCCTCCTCCCAGCCCAGGATGCGGCGGTGCTCGTCCGCCGCGTCCTCGGCGGTGGTGTAGCTGAACGCCTCGACCTTGTGGAACTGGTGCACGCGGATGATGCCGCGCGTGTCCTTGCCGTACGAGCCCGCCTCGCGGCGGTAGCAGGCCGACCACCCCGCGTACCGCAGCGGGCCGTCCGACACGTCGATGATCTCGCCCGAGTGGTAGCCCGCAAGCGCGACCTCGCTCGTGCCCACGAGGTACAGGTCGTCGGCCTCGAGCCGGTAGATCTCGTCCGCGTGCGCACCCAGGAAGCCGGTGCCGGCCATGATCTCGGGCTTGACCAGGGTGGGGGTGATCACCGGCGTGAAGCCGTGCGCGAGCGCCCGGTCGACGGCCGCGTTGAGCAGCGCGAGCTCGAGACGCGCACCCACACCCGTCAGGTAGTAGAAGCGGGCGCCTGAGACCTTCGCGCCGCGCTCGGTGTCGATCGCCCGGAGCATCTCGCCGAGCTCGAGGTGGTCGCGCGGGGCGAAGCCCTCGGCCACGAAGTCGCGCGGGGTGCCCTCGTGGCGCAGCACCACGTAGTCGTCCTCGCCGCCCGCGGGCACACCCTCCTCGACCACGTTCGCGATCCGGCGCGCGAGCTCACCGGCCGTGACGTCGGCCGCGTCCGCCTCGACCTGCAACGCCTTGACCTGCTCGGCGATCTGCTTCGCGTGCGTGAGCAGCCGGGTCTTCTCGTCACCCTGCGCCGCAGCGACCTGCTTGCCGAGCGACTTCTGCTCGGCGCGCAGCCGCTCGAAGTCGGTCAGCGCGGCGCGGCGCCGGGCGTCGGAGTCGAGCACCTGGTCGACGAGACCCGGGTCGTCACCACGGGCCCGCTGGCTGGCACGGACGAGGTCGGGGTCCTCACGGACGAGTCGCAGGTCGATCACAAGACCGAGCCTATCGACCCCGCCCGACGACGGCCTCGCGGTCCGCCGCGCGTCGCAGGTTGACCAGGCCGTCCGTGCGGTGCGCGACTACGTTGTGCCCATGACATGGGAGGCGTGGGTCGCGATCGGTGCGTTCGTGCTGGCCGGGTGCGCCGTGGTGCTGGCCGTGCTCGTGCTGCGCCTCGAGCGCGAGCTGCGCAGCAGGCTCGAGGACCCGGACGCCGTCGGGGTCGAGGTCGGCCACGGCGCGGACGAGCCCGGTCAGCTCGTCGCGTTCGTCGCGAACCCGTCGAAGCCCGACGTGGCCGATCTGAAGGCCCTGATCCTGGGCACCGTCGCGGAGCGGGGCCTGCCGCAGCCGATGTGGCTCGAGACGACCGTCGACGACCCGGGCGTGAGCCAGGCCCGCGAGGCCGTGCGACGGGGTGCGGACGTGGTCGTGGCGGTGGGTGGCGACGGCACCGTGCGCGCCGTCGCCGAGGGCCTGGTGGGCACCGACGTCGCGATGGGGCTCGTGCCGCTGGGCACCGGGAACCTGCTCGCGCGCAACCTCGACCTGCCCGTGGGCGACGCGATCGCGGCGCTGGGGATCGCCCTCACGGGCTCCGACCGACGGATCGACGTCGGCTGGCTGCGGGTGCTGCAGCCCGACGGCGAGAACATGGACGAGGTCGCGCACGCCGCGGCGGAGCCGAGCGAGGCGAACCGCTCGGCGGGCGAGCACATCTTCCTCGTGATCGCCGGGGTCGGCTTCGACGCCGCCATGATCGCCGACACCGACGACGGCCTCAAGGCCCGCGTCGGCTGGATCGCCTACTTCGTCTCCGGCATCCGGCACCTGCACGGGCGCCGGCTGCGGGCGGTCGTGCGCCTGGACGACGAGCCCCCCGCGACGCTGCGGCTGCGCAGCCTGCTCGTCGGCAACTGCGGACGGCTGCCGGGCGGGATCACCCTGCTGCCCGACGCCGTCCTCGACGACGGCTGGCTCGACGTCGCCGCGATCGACACCCGCGGCGGCGTCGCCGGCTGGGCCCAGCTGCTCGGCGAGGTCGTGCTGCAGGGCGTCGGGGTGAAGACCGAGCTGCCCGCGAAGATCGGGCGCATCGACCACGCCCGTGCCCGGCGCGTGCACGTGCGGCTCGCGAACGGCGAGCAGGCGCAGGTCGACGGCGACATCGTCGGGCTGGCCCGGGAGATCGAGGCGCGCGTCGAGCCCGCCGGTCTCGTGGTGCGGGTGGCCCCGGCCTGAGCCGCGGTCGAGGGCGCGCGGCGCCCGCGGACTAGTGGGTGCGGCCGGCGCGGAGGTTGGCGAGCCACGCACGGGCCGCGACGAACTCGTCGTCCGAGGTGCCGCGGCGCACGACCGTCCGCACGTCGTCAGCGCGGGGGTAGGACCCGAGGAACCGCACGTGCGGGCACACCCGGTGCAGGCCCACGAGCACCTCGCCCATGCGCTCGTCGGCGATGTGCCCCTCCGCGTCGAGCGAGAACGAGTACCGCCCCAGCGCGTCACCGATGGGCCGGGACTCGATGCGGGAGAGGTTCACGCCGCGTGCGGCGAACTGCTCGAGCATCTCGAGCAGCGCACCGGCCTCGTTGCTGGGCAGGTGGACGTCGAGCGTGGTCTTGTCGGCCCCCGTGGGCGCCGGCACGTGGCCGGGGCGGCCCACGACCACGAAGCGGGTGACTGCGTGCTCGTTGTCGGCCACGTGCTCGGCCAGCACGGGCAGCCCGTAGTGCGCGACGGCGGGCGGCGGGACGAGCGCCGCGTCGAAGCCCAGCGGGATACGCTCGCCGCTCGCGAGCTGCTCGGCGACGAGCGCAGCCGGGGCGGTGTTGGACGTCGCGGGCACGTGCACGGCGTCGGGCAGGTGCGCGGCGAGCCAGCGGCGGCACTGCACCCACGCGTGCGGGTGGGCCGAGACGCGCTGCACGTCCTCGAGCGCGATCCCCGGGGCCGCGACGAGCGTGAAGCCGACCGGCACGAGCACCTCGCGCAGCAGCACGAGCGGCTCCCCGACCGCGAGCGCGTCGAGCGTCGCCGTGACGCCACCCTCGGCCGTGCTCTCGATCGCGACCACCGCGAAGTCGGCCCGGTCCGCGCGGACCGCCTCGATCGCCGAGACGACGTCCGCCTGCGGCAGGTACTGCGCCTCGTCGGGCGAGACCACCTGGCGCAGCGCAGCCTCCGTGAACGTGCCGGCGGGGCCGAGGTAGGCGTAGCGCGGGACGGACATGGGACCTCCGGGAGGTGGGGTCCGCCGCCGGGGCGGGCCTTGTGACGGGGTCGTGCGGATGCCGTGCGACGGGCGTGCGGGTACCGCCCGGTGACGCCGAGCACGGTTTGACGAGCCTAGTGCGACCGTAGGCTTGCGCCGTGCCGACCCCTCCCCGCGCCCCGAAACCCCGCCGCGTCCTCGCAGCGTGGGTCCTGAGCCTCGTCGGCGTGCTCGTGGCGCTGCTCGGCGTGGGCGCCCCGGCGACCGCGAGCACGGTGGCTGCGGCGCCGTCCGCCACCACCTCGGACGCCGCGCCGCTCGTGCTGATCGGCACCAGCGGCCTGCGCTGGGACGACGTCGGCACGCTGACCACCCCGGCCCTGTGGGGGATGTCGCGCGAGGGCGCGGTTGGCAACCTCGTGCCACGCAGCGTCCACTCGACCAACTGCCCCGCGGACGGCTGGCTCGCGGTCTCCGGCGGGACGCGCGCCGCGGACCTGGTGGCCGAGGACCGCTCGTGCCGCACGCTGCGGGACCCCGTCGCGGGCGGGCCCGTGCCCGCCTGGTCCGACTACCTCGAGTCGGCCGCGGCCGAGTCGTACGGCGCGCAGCTCGGGCTGCTGGGCGACACGCTCGCCGCCGCCGGGACCCGGGTCGTGAGCATCGGCCCCGGTGCCGCGATCGCGGTGGCCGACGCGGACGGCGTGCCCGTGGGCGAGCACCAGGACCTGCCGTGGACCACCTCGGCGCTCGAGGCCGCTGTACGCCGGGCCCTGGTGGGCGACGCCCAGCTCGTGGTCGTCGACGTGGGCGCCGTGCGGGACCCGGGCCGGGGCACCACCGACCGGCTGCCCGCCGGGCTGCTGCCCACCGAGACCGAGACGTCCGACGACGACATGCCCGCGCTCACGGGACCCGACGCGGTCACCGAGCCCACCCGCGGCGAGCAGGCCCAGGCGATCGACGCCCGCGTGGGCGCCGTGCTCGCAGGCATCGCGGCGACCCGCACCGACACCACAGTGCTCGCGATGTCGCTGTCCGACTCTGGACGCCAGCCGCAGCTCCAGCTCGCCGCCGCGAGCGGGCCGCTGCCCGGCGGCGACGGCACCTACTCCGACGCGCTGCTCGCCGCCGCGTCGACGCGTCAGCCCGGCTACGTGCAGGCCACCGACGTGACCCCGACGCTGCTGACGACCCTCGGCCTGCGCGACGACGCCCCGGCCGGGGTGCTCGTGGGCACCACGATCACGACCACCCCCGGGCCGGCCCTGGCGAGCGCACGCGTGGCCAAGCTCGTGGACGACAACCGGCACGTCCAGGCCGTCACGCCGCTCGTGCCCCGCTTCTACGTGATCTTCGTGGCCATCAACCTCATCCTGTACGGGCTCGTGACCGTGGGTCTCAACGGGCGGGTGCTCGACTGGTGGGGCCGCACGCTCGACCGCTGGGTGCCCCGCGCCGGTCGCCGTGCGCTCGCCGCGAGCACAGACCCGGCCCTCGTGCTGCGTCAGCTGCGCGTCGCGGGCGTCGCCGTCGCGGCGATCCCCGTGGCGACGCTCCTCGCGAACCTCACCCCCTGGTGGCGGGTCAGCCCACCGTCCTACGCCCTCACGCTGCTGATCGTCGGGTGGGTGCTGGTCATCACGGCCGTGGCGCTGCTGCCCCGCTGGCGCCGCTGGCTGCTCGGCCCCCTGGGCGTCGTGGCGGGCGTCACCGCGGTGGTCGTGGCGGCCGACGTGGCGACCGGCGCCAACCTGCAGCTCGAGTCGCTCATGGGCACCCGCTCGCTCGTCGCCGGCCGCTTCTACGGGTTCAACAACACCGCGTTCGCGCTGTTCGCGGCCGCGTCCGTGCTGCTCGCCGTCGCGCTCGCCAACCCGCTCGTCGCCCGCGGTCGGCGGCGGGCCGCCGTGGGCGTGGTGGCCGCGATCGGGATCGTCGCGACGCTGCTCGACGGGCTGCCGAGCATCGGTGCCGACTTCGGCGGGCCGCCCGCGCTGGTGCCGGGCTTCGCTGTGCTCGCGCTGCTCGCGGCGGGGGTGCGGCTCAACTGGTGGCGTGTGCTCGGGGTGCTCGTCGCGGGCGCCGTGACGGTCACGCTGTTCGCGGTGCTCGACTGGCTGCGACCTGCCGACTCGCGCACCCACCTCGGCCGGTTCGTCGAGACGGTGCTCGACGGCGGCCTGTGGCCCGTGGTCGGGCGCAAGCTCGCGCAGAACGTCGACATCCTGTTCAAGAACGAGCTCACGCTGCTCGCGATCGGCGGCCTCGTGGTCGTGGTCCTCGTGCTCGGGCGCCCGCTGCGCACCGCGGTGGGGGCGCCCGACGGCGGCGCCTACCGGTGGCTGTCCTCGGGCGCGCCGCTCGCCCGGCTGGGCACCGACGCGCCCATGCTGCGGGCCGGTCTGGTGGCGCTCGCGATCACGCTCGGCATCGGGTTCGCGTTCAACGACTCGGGCGTCGTCATCCCGGCGATCGGCATCGCGCTCACCGTGCCGCTGCTCGTGGCCGCGTGCGCCAACTGGATGCTGCTGCTGCGCCCCGGGGCCGCGAACGACCCCGCGCAGATCAGCCCTGCGGGTCCCGGTCCCGCGTCGGGGCGACCGTCGAGCGCAACGCCCCCGCAGCCCTCCGGACCCGGCGCGCGTTGACCGCGAGCTGCACGTCGCGGTACTGCGCTGCGCGGTGCAGCTGACCCTTGAGGTCGGCGCCCGAGGGGCGGTGACGCAGGTCGCACGGCACCTCGACGGCCACGAAGCCCTGCCGCAGCAGGTCGATGGTCATGCCCGTCTCGACGCCCCAGCCGCGGGCGAGCGGTGTCGCGGCCTCGAACGCCTCACGCGTGAGGCAGCGCATGCCCGACAGCGGCTGCGTGGGGGTCCAGCCCGTCATCGCGGCGATCGCACGGCGGGCCGCACCGACCACGATGCCCCGACCCCCGGCGCCCGGCTGCGGGGGCAGCAGCGCGATCGAGACGTCAGCGGTCCCCTCGAGCACGGGCGGCACGAGCGGGGCCGTGTTGACGGCCGTGTCGCCGAGGTCGCCGTCGATGAACAGCAGGAGCCGCGGCAGGCGGTCCGGGGTGTCGCGCATCGCGACCACGGCGGCACCCGTCTCCATCGCGGCGGCCTTGCCGCGGTTGTGCGAGTGGCGCACCACGACCGCACCGGCCTCGCGGGCCACGTGCTGGGTGTTGTCCTCGGAGCCGTCGTCGACCACGAGCACGAGGTCGACGTGCGGGATCGCCCGGGCCGAGCGCACGGTCGCAGCGATCCGCCGCGACTCGTCCTTCGCGGGGATGACCACCGCGACCCGCTGCCGCGAGCGGGCGCCGGGGACCTTCTTGGTGGGTGACGTGAGCGGCTCGCTGGTGCGGGTGGTGCGGCGGGGGACGCGCAGGCGGTGAGGTCGCTGACCCCGGTCGCCGGTCGCCGTGGCGTCGTCGCCCGCGGCGTCGTCGGGCAAGGGGGTGTCCACCTCGTCGGGCTCTGGGTCGTCCGTCACGCGCGCGACCTGCGCATCCGTCTCGTCCTCGGCAGCCTTGCCGCCCTTGCGCATCACGACTGCCAGCCTACCCAGCCGTGGGGGTCCGTGCCGTCACGACGACGCAGACCCCCGCGGCGTGCGGTCAGCGCAGCGTGACCTGGCGGGCGACGAGGCCCGCGCGGGCCCGGCGGGCGTTGGCGTCGAGCGGCGTCTCGTCCGCGAGGGCCGCCTCGAAACGGGGCAGGAACCCGGCGACCGCGGCCTCGATCTCCTCGGCCTCGGTGCCGCGTGCGAGCTCCCACACGGGCACGACGATCCCGCTCGAGCGGAAGTAGCCGACGAACTTCGCGTCGTCGAAGCCCGACTCGCGGCGCGAGTGCAGGCGGGCGAGGGCGTCGAGCACCTTCTGCTCGTCGTGCGGCTGGGCCCAGCGCAGGAACTCGCGCGAACCCATCCGGCACCAGTAGGCCGACTCGACGGAGGAGAGCTTGACCGTGGGGATGATGCCCGCGTCGGCCTCCTCGATCGCGGCGGCCAGGTCGGCGGAGCGCTCGGTGCCCGGCGCGAGCCAGTAGCCGAAGCTGTCCTCGACCGTGACCTCGAAGGGCAGGCTCAGGTCGAGCACGTCCTGCAGGCGCGGGCCGGGGCCGGGCAGGCCCTCGGGCTCGACGGCCGTGCCGGGCTCGACGTCGAGCGCCTCGAGCAGCACGGCGGCGAGGTCGCGGCTCGTGTCGCCCGAACCACCCTGGGCCTGCAGCGCGAGGAGGACGACGCCGTCGTCGCGGTGCAGCGCGGGCCAGCCCATGGGCAGCACAGTGGTGAGGAGGACCTCGCGCGAGCCGTACTCGGCGGTGGTCCGTGCGGGGGCGGTCGCGGCAGGCACGACCTCCTTGAGGGCGACCCAGTCGGGCTCACCGGGAAGGCCCTCGAAGGGGCGAAGGACGAACTCGACTGCTCCAGACGTGGCCATGGGCGACGAGATTACCCGTTGCCCCTGGGCGCGCGGCGCGAGCGGGTGACCAGCGGCGACGTCGGTGGCAGGATCGCAGCCATGGACCCGCGCGCCGGAACCCCCGCCCAACCTTCCGACCTCGTCGACGTGGACGCGCTGGTCAGCGCGTACTACGACCGGCACCCCGACCTCGACGACCCCGCCCAGCAGGTGGTGTTCGGCACGAGCGGGCACCGCGGCTCGTCGCTCGACGGCGCCTTCAACGAGGCGCACATCATCGCGACCACCGCGGCGATCGTGGAGTACCGCCGCGGGCAGGGCACCGACGGCCCGCTGTTCATCGGCCGCGACACGCACGCGCTGTCGCTGCCCGCCTGGCAGACCGCGGTCGAGGTGCTCGTCGCGGCAGACGTCGAGGTGTTCGTCGACGCCCGCGACTCGTACACGCCCACCCCCGCCGTGTCGCACGCGATCCTGCTGCACAACGGCGCCGCCACCACCGACGGCGTGCGGACCACCGGACCGGGCCTCGCGGACGGCATCGTCGTGACGCCCTCGCACAACCCGCCGCGCGACGGCGGCTTCAAGTACAACCCGCCGAGCGGCGGCCCGGCCGGATCGGACGCGACGTCCTGGATCGCCGCGCGCGCGAACGAGCTGCTGCGCTCGGGAGTCGGGCAGGTGCGCCGCACGCCGCTCGAGGCCGCGCTCGCCGCGCCCACCACGCACCGGCACGACTACCTCGTCGCCTACGTCGACGACCTGGTCAACGTCGTCGACATCGACGCGATCCGCACCGCGGGCGTGCGCATCGGCGCGGACCCGCTGGGTGGCGCGTCGGTCGAGTACTGGGCCGCGATCGGCGAGCGCTACAACCTCGACCTGACTGTCGTGAACCCGATCGTGGACCCGCGGTGGGCGTTCATGACGCTCGACTGGGACGGCAAGATCCGGATGGACTGCTCCTCGCCCTCGGCGATGGCCTCGCTCGTGCGCACCATGGCGGACGGCGCGCCGTACGACATCGCGACGGGCAACGACGCGGACTCCGACCGGCACGGCATCGTCACCCCCGATGCGGGGCTCATGAACCCGAACCACTACCTCGCGGTCGCGATCGAGTACCTCTACTCGGGGGCACGTCCGGGCTGGCCCACGGGTGCGGCGGTCGGCAAGACGCTCGTGTCGTCCTCGCTCATCGACCGGGTGACGGCGGGCCTCGGCCGGCAGCTGCTCGAGGTGCCCGTGGGCTTCAAGTGGTTCGTGCCGGGCCTGCTCGACGGGTCCGTGGGCTTCGGCGGCGAGGAGTCGGCGGGCGCCTCGTTCCTGCGCCGCGACGGGCGGGTGTGGACCACCGACAAGGACGGCATCATCCTGGCGCTGCTCGCGTCCGAGATGCTCGCCACGACGGGTCGCTCGCCCTCGCAGCACCACGCCGACCTGGTGGGCCGCTACGGGCAGTCCTGGTACGCCCGGGTCGACGCGCCGGCGACGCTCGAGCAGAAGGCCGCGCTCGCGAAGCTCTCGCCGTCGCAGGTCACCGCGACGACGCTCGCGGGCCAGGAGATCACAGCGAAGCTCACGACGGCCCCCGGGAACGGCGCGGCCATCGGCGGCCTCAAGGTCACGACCGAGGACTCGTGGTTCGCGGCACGCCCCTCGGGCACCGAGAACGTCTACAAGATCTACGCCGAGTCGTTCGTCAGCCCCGAGCACCTCGTCGAGGTCCAGGAGCAGGCGCGGGCCGTGGTGGGCGACGCGCTCGCCTGACGCACCGGCCTGACCGACCACGGGCCGCCACCCGGCCCTCCCGCACCGCGGGGGCATCCGGGCGGCGGCCCGCAGACCGTGCCCGATGAGAGACTGGGGTCCATGCTCAGCCCGTACCGCAAGATCCTCTCGCGGCCGGGCGCGCTGGCCTTCTCCTCCTCCGGTGTGATCGCCCGGCTGCCCATGTCGATGGCGGGCATCGGCATCGTCCTCATGGTCGAAGCGCTGTACCACTCGTACGGCCTGGCCGGTCGCGTCTCCGCCGTGTACGTCCTCGCCCAGGCGATCTGCTCACCCCAGCTCGCCCGGCTCGTCGACCGTCACGGCCAGGCGCGCATCATGCGGCCCGCGATCCTCGTCGCGTCGTTCGGGCTGACCGGTCTGGTCACCGCCGCCTCGCTCGGTGCCCCCACCCCGTGGCTGTACGTGACCGCGGCGCTCACCGGCGCGACCATCGGGTCGTTCGGCGCCCTGGTGCGGGCCCGCTGGTCGAACGTGCTGAGCTCGCCGCGCGACCTGCACACCGCGTACTCGCTCGAGTCGGTCCTCGACGAGCTCGTGTTCGTCGTCGGACCCGTGCTCGCCACGATGCTCGCCGCCAACGCGAGCCCCCAGGCCGCGCTCGTCGTCCCGGTGGTCGGGATGATCGTCGGCGGCTTCTGGTTCCTCGGCCTGCGCAGCTCGCAGCCCGCCCCCAACCCCCGCCCCGCCGGTCAGACCCGCACCCGCTCGGTGCTGCGCGCGGGCGGCATGGTCGTGCTCGCTGTCGTGTTCGCGACCCTCGGTGCCGTGTTCGGCGCGACCGACGTCGCGACCGTCGCGTTCGCCGACGAGCACGGCCGACCCGACCTGGCGGGTGTGGTGCTCGCTGTGTTCGCGCTCGGCTCGCTCATCTCGGGCCTGCTGTACGGGCTGCGGCACTGGACCACGGCGCTGTGGAAGCGGTTCGTGATCGGCACGGTCGGCCTCGCGATCGGCGCCTCGCTGTTCGTGCTGGTCGACTCGCTCGCGATGCTCGCGATCGTCATGTTCGTCGCGGGCTTCACCATCTCCCCCACGCTGGTCAACGGCAACGGCCTGGTGCAGCACTTCGTGCCGCGCGAGCGCCTCACCGAGGGCCTGACCTGGGTCGGGACGGCGCTCGGTGTCGGCGTCTCGGTCGGTGCGTCGGTGGCGGGGATGGCGATCGACACCCAGGGCTCGCAGGGCGGGTTCGCCGTGGTGGTCGGCGCGGCGGTGCTCACCGTGCTCGCCGGCGTCGGGTCGATCCGCGTGCTGCGCGCGGGCACCACCGACCTCCTCACGCACGACGTGGAGGACGACGAGGTCGAGCCCGAGCCCGTGAGCCCCACCGCGGGGGCAGCCGTCGCCGCCGTGGAGGTCGTCGCTGCCGAGCGCTCGGGCGAGATGCTCGACGCGACGGAGGACTCTGGTCCCCCTGTTCAGGGCTCGGTTGGCCACTAGCCTGCGGGCGTGCTCGACACCACCCCACCCTCGCTCGACGCCCCCACGCTCACCGCCCTGACGACTGTGCTCGCACCGCTCGGACGCCTCGAGCACGCCGAGCAGCTCACCGGCGGGATGTTCGCCACGACCTACCGGGCAACGCTCGCTGACGGCACCCAGGTGGTCGTCAAGACCGCCCCGACCGCGACCGACCGGCTGCTGACGTACGAGCTCGACCTGCTGCGCACCGAGGCGCTGGTCTACGACCTGGCTGTCGACCGGCCCGACCTGCTGATGCCGCGCGTGCTGCTGACCGACCTGACGCGCAACGTGCTGCCCAGCGACGTGGTCGTCGTGACGCACCTCGACGGCACGCCGCTGGTCGACCTCGGCGAGCTCGACGAGGGGACGACCCGGACGGTCGAGCGTGACCTCGGCGCATTCATGGCCCGGCTGCACACCGTGCACGGCACCCGGTTCGGCTACCCGAACGAGGCCACGGGTCTGCACGCCGCGACGTGGCCCGAGGCGTTCGGCGCGATGGCCGGGGCGCTGCTCGACGACGCGGCGGCCTGGGGCACCGAGCTCCCGGCGGCGCGGGTCCGCGCGGCGCTGCACCGGCACGCCGCGGCGCTCGCCGAGGTGCGGACGCCGGTGCTCGTCCACACCGACCTGTGGGCCGGCAACCTGTTCGTCGAGCCCGCGACGGGCGAGCTCGTCGGGGTCATCGACACCGAGCGGGCCGTGTGGGGCGACCCGCTGCTGGAGCTGGCGGGCGCCGACCAGATGGGCCGGGGCCCGGTCCCCGCGGCGCTGCTCGACGGCTACACCTCGGCCGGGGGCTCGTTCGCGCTCGGCACCCCCGCGGGCGACGCGCGGCTGTGGCTCTACCGGATGTACATGAGCCTCGTGCTGACCGTCGAGATCGCCCCGCGGGGCTACACGGGTGACTGGCTCGTCGGGCACCGGGCGGCGGCCTGGGCGAACCTGCACGCCGCGCTCGACGCGCTGGACTGACCCCGCAGACCACGGGGGGCGTGGGGGCGGGCACCGGCCGGGTGCGACGTCCAGGTTGCCGGACCACCATGGGGGAGCGATCCGCCAGCACCTCCGGAGGTTCCTCATGGCACACCAGAACGTCGCCGAGCAGCTCGTCGCCCAGATCATCGCCGCGGGGGCACGCCACGTGTACGGCATCGTCGGCGACAGCCTCAACCCCGTGGTCGACGCGATCCGTCGCGCGGCCAAGGACGGCGCCGACATCTCCTGGGTGCAGGTGCGGCATGAGGAGTCCGCCGCGTTCGCGGCCGCCGCGGAGGCCGAGCTGACCGGCCGGCTCGCTGTGTGCGCGGGCTCGTGCGGGCCGGGCAACCTGCACCTGATCAACGGCCTGTACGACGCGAACCGCTCGCGCGTGCCCGTCCTCGCGATCGCCTCGCACATCCCCAGCCCGCAGATCGGCACCGGCTTCTTCCAGGAGACGCACCCGGACCGGCTGTTCACCGAGTGCTCGGTGTTCTCCGAGATGATCTCGACGGCGGTGCAGGCGCCCCGGGTGATCCGCTCGGCGATCCACCACGCGTACGGCGCCCCGGGCGTCGCCGTGCTCACGCTCCCCGGCGACATCGCCGAACTGGAGGCGGCGCCCGTGGTGCCCGACGTGCTGACGCCCCCCGAGCCACCGCGCGTGGTCCCGCACGAGGACGCGCTCGAACGCCTGGCGGCGGCGATCGACGACGCGAAGAAGGTCACGATCTTCGCGGGCGCCGGGGTCCGGGACGCGCACGACGAGGTGATCGCGCTCGCCGAGCGGATCCAGGCTCCCGTGGGCCACACCCTGCGCGGCAAGGAGTGGATCCAGTACGACAACCCGTTCGACGTGGGCATGACGGGGCTGCTGGGGTACGGCGCGTGCCAGGCGGCGCTCGACGGCGCCGACCTCGTGCTGATGCTCGGCACCGACTTCCCCTACGACCAGTTCCTGCCGTCCCACGTCGTCACCGCACAGGTGGACCTCGAGCCGACCCGGCTCGGGCGGCGCACCCGCAAGGACGTCGCGGTGGTGGGCGACGTCGGGGAGACCGTGCGTGCGCTGCTGCCCCGCGTGCACCGCAAGCGCTCGCACCGGTTCCTCGACCAGATGCTGCAGAAGCACGAGCGGGCCATGTCCGGTGTGGTCGGCGCGTACACGAAGGACGTGGAGCACCACACGCCCATCCACCCCGAGTTCGCGGCGGTGGTGCTCGACGAGGAGGCGCCCGAGGACGCGGTGTTCACCGTCGACACGGGCATGTGCAACGTGTGGGCCGCGCGCTACGTCACGCCCGGGCCGCGACGCCGCGTGATCGGCTCGTTCCTGCACGGATCGATGGCCAACGCGGTGCCGCACGCGATCGGTGCCGCGTACGCCGACCGGGACCTGGGCCGCCCGTCGCGCCCCGTGATCGCCCTGGCGGGCGACGGGGGCCTGTCGATGCTGCTGGGCGAGCTCATCACGCTCGTGCAGTACGACCTGCCGGTCAAGGTCGTGCTGTTCGACAACGCGACGCTCGGCATGGTGCGGCTCGAGATGCTCGTCGACGGCCTGCCCTCGTTCGGCACCGACTCCCCCACGGTCGACTACGCGGGCGTCGCCCGGTCGCTGGGCATCCACGCCGAGCGCGTCGAGGACCCCGGCCGCGTGCGCGACGCGCTGCGCGAGGCGCTCGCGCACGACGGGCCCGCGCTGGTCGACCTCGTGACCGACCCCCGCGCGCTGTCGCTGCCGCCCAAGATCACCCGCGCGCAGGTCGCGGGGTTCACAGCGGCGATGAGCAAGGAGATCCTGGGCGGCGGCATGGGCGAGGTCATGGCGATGGCCCGCTCGAACCTGCGCAACGTGCCGCGGCCCTGACCCACGCCACGTGCGGCGACGCCGCTGCGGGCTGACGATGAACGGACAGCCGTCGTCCGGAGGGGGCGTCATGACGGATCCCGTCGAGCGGGTCGACAGGCTCAGCACCGTCGCCGACCAGCTCGTGGCCCAGATCGTCGCAGCGGGTGCGCGGCACGTGTACGGCATGGTCGGCGACAGCCTCAACCCCGTGGTCGACGCCGTGTTCCGGGCGAACCAGCAGGGTGCGGACCTGTCGTGGGTGCACGTGCGCCACGAGGAGACGGCGGCGTTCGCTGCGTTCGCCGAGGCGACCCTCACGGGCCGACTCGCTGTCTGCGCGGGTTCGGCGGGCCCGGGGAGCGTGCACCTGGTCAACGGGCTGTACGACGCGAACCGTTCCCGCGTGCCTGTGCTGGCCATCGCGTCGCAGATCGTGAGCGGCGAGATCGGCACCGAGTACTTCCAGGCCACGCACCCGGACCGGGTGTTCGGCGACTGCACGGTGTACCGCGAGCTCATCGCGACCGCGGCGCAGGCCCCGCGCGTGATCCGCAGCGCGATCCACCACGCCTACGGGGCCCCGGGGGTCGCGCTGCTGACGCTCCCCGGCGACGTCTCGGACCTCCCGGTGCCCGACGCGCCGCGCGTGCTCGCCCCGCTCGTGCGGCCCACGGTGGTGCCCGACCCCACCCAGGTCCACGCGCTGGCCGCCGCGATCGACGCGGCCGCGAAGGTCACGATCTTCGCGGGCGCCGGGGTGGCGGGGGCGCACGACGAGGTGGTGCGGCTCGCGGGCGTGCTCGCCGCACCCGTGGGGCACACCCTGCGGGGCAAGGAGTGGATCCAGCACGACAACCCGTTCGACGTGGGCATGACGGGCAGCCTGGGCTACGGCGCGCTGCACGACGCCCTGTTCGGCGCCGACCTGGTGCTGATGCTCGGCACCGACTTCCCGTTCGACGCGTACCTGCCGCCCGACGTCCGGACGGCGCAGGTCGACGTCGACCCGACGCGGATGGGGCGCCGCACCCGCCTGGACCTGGGCGTGGTCGGTGACGTGGGGACGACGGTGCGGGGCCTGCTCGAGCTCGTGGCCCCGAAGTCGGACAGGTCGTTCCTCATGGAGATGCTGTCGTCGCACGAGCGGACGAAGACCTCGATGATCGGCAGCGCGCAGGCCGAGGTCGAGGAGGGCGACCCGGTGCGCCCCGAGCACGCCGTGTCGGTGCTCGACCAGGAGGCGCCCGACGACGCCCTGTTCACCGTCGACACGGGCCTGAACTGCTGGTGGGCCGCGCGCTACCTCACGCCGAACGGGCGCCGGCGCATCATCGGCTCGTTCCACCACGGCTCGATGGCTAACGCCGTGCCGCACGCGATCGGTGCGGCGTTCGCGCAGCGCGACGACGGGCTGCCGCAGCGGCACGTCGTGGCGCTGTCGGGCGACGGCGGGCTGTCGATGCTGCTCGGCGAGCTCATCACGCTCGCCCACCACGGCCTGCCCGTGAAGGTCGTCGTCACGGACAACGCGACGCTCGGCTACGTGCGGCTCGAGATGCAGATCGAGGGTCGCCCGGTGGTGGCCACCGACTCCCCACCGGTGGACTACGCGGCGATCGCCCGCGCGGTGGGCATCCCGGCGACCCGCGTCACGTCGGCGTCCGAGCTGCGCCCGGCGCTCCGGGAGGCGTTCTCGCACGACGGTCCCGCGCTGGTGGACATCGCGACCGACCCGGGTGCGCTCCCGGTCGACCAGCGGGCCCCGGGCGACTCGGGGCACACCGCGCTGAGCTGAGGGGACGCGGCTACGCGCCCGGGATCTCGTCGAGGGCCCCGCGCACCTCGGCCATGATCGCCGTCATGGCGGACTCGGCCGCGCGGGCGTCGCCGTCGTGCACGGCGCGGGCGAGCGCCTGGTGCAGGTCGAGCACCTCGGGGTGCACCGTCGGAGGCAGCAGCCCGTGGTGCCGGCGGCCCGTGAGCACCTCGGCGACGACCTGCGTGAGGGCGGCGAACATGTCGTTGCGGCTCGCCCGGAGCAGCAGCGTGTGGAGCTCGACGTCGACCGCGACGAGCTCGTCCTGGCTCCCGGCCTCGGCGAGCGCACGCATCCGGGCGGCGAGGTCGAGCGCGCGGGTGCGCTCGTCCGCCGTCGCGTGACGGGCGGCACCGGCGGCGGCGACGGGCTCGACGGCCGCGCGCAGCTCGGTGAGCGACCTGATCTGGTCGCGCCGCCCGGGGCCCTCGAGCCGCCAGCGGATCACGCGCGGGTCGAAGACGTCCCAGTCCGCGGTGGGGCGCACGAGCAGGCCCACCCGCCGCCGCGAGGTGACGAGCTGCATCGCCTCGAGCATCCGCATGGCCTCACGGGCCACGGTCCGTGACACCGCGAAGCGGCGCTGGATCCGGTCGAGCGTCAGGACCTCGCCGGGGGCGATCGCACCGCTCGTGATGTCGCGCCCGATCCCGTCGAGCACCGCGCTGTGCAGCACCTCGGCACCCATCGTCGCTCCGCCCCTTCGCGTGCTTCGCACCGTGTCGCGCTGCGGGTCTGCCCGTGCGACGCTCCGGGGGCGTCCGACCCCCGCGCGAGGCTACCGCGCACGGGCACGACGCGGGAAAGGTAATATCAAGGCGGGCGACGCAGCCCGCCCACGACACCCGGCCAGGCGCCGGAGCCCGGACGACGAGGTCGAGGAGAGCGATGACGGACGGTCCGCACCTGGTGGTCATGGGAGTCGCCGGATCAGGGAAGACGACGGTCGCGCGGCTGCTCGCCGCACGGCTCGGGCGCCCCTTCCTCGAGGCGGACGACCTGCACCCGACCGCCAACGTCGCGAAGATGACCGCAGGCATCCCGCTCACCGACGCCGACCGCGGCCCGTGGCTGCGCACCATCCGTGACTGGATGACAGCGCAGACCGAGGCGGGCCGCGCGAGCGTCCTGACCTGCTCGGCGCTGCGCGTCACCTACCGCGACGTGCTCCGCGGGGCGAAGGGCGACGTGCGGTTCATCCATCTGGCACTGCCCCCCGAGGTCCTCGCCGCCCGCCTCGCCGCGCGCCGCGACCACTTCATGCCGACGTCGCTGCTCGCCTCGCAGCTCGCCACGCTCGAACCGCTGACCTCCGACGAAGCCGGCTGCACGGTCGAGGCCGTCGCCCCGGCAGCCGAGCTCGCCGAGGCCCTCGCGACCGACCCCCGGCTCACCCCGTAGGACCGGGCGGCACCACGCTCTCCGGAGCCGGCTCCCCCGGCACCGCACGGAACTTCACGGCACCCGCCGGGTCGACCGGATCGAGCGGCTCGGTCGCCGGACCCTCGAGCGGCACACCCGACGGGTCGAACCGCGACCCGTGCAACGGGCAGTCCCACGACCGTTCCGCGTCGTTCCACGACACGATGCCCCCCAGGTGCGTGCACACCGCCGAGACCCGGCGCGTGACACCACCCACCGTGCACACCGCCTCGGGCTGACGCACCCGCGCCCGCTCGACGCGGCCCTGCCCCTCGGGCGGCACACCCCGCTCGCCGACGGCGGGCCACGGCCGCAGCCAGTCCGACGCGGCCCGCACCCCCACCTCGCCGTTCCACCGCAGCACGTGCCCCGTCCCCTTCGCGAGCTCGCGGGGACGCCAGGGCAGCCAGTGGCCCGCCCAGCCCGGCGAGTGGTCGCCCAGCAGCTCCGCGCTGATCACCAGCGCCGCCGCGACGGCCGACGTCATGCCCCACTTGTCGAACCCCGTGGCCACCAGCACCCGGCCGTCGGTCGGCACCAGCCGCCCCACGAGCGGCAGCCCGTCCGCCGACGCGTAGTCCTGCGCGGACCACGCGTGCGTGACCACAGCACCCGAGAAGTGCCGCTCGGTCCACCGCGCCAGGCGCCGAGCGTGCTCGCTGGTCGGCGCACCCCGGCCCGTCACGTGACCCGCGCCGCCCACCAGCAGCACCTCGCCGCCCGCACCGGGGTTCGCGACCCCGGCGCGGCCGTCGGGCACCGCGGGCGTGGTGCGCACCGACCGCACGTCTCGGTCGACCGACAGGTACATCCCGCGGGGCAGCTCCCCCGGCACCCGGGCCGCGAGCGCGTACGACCGCTGCGGCTGCGAGCGCGCGAAGTACCCGCCGCGCGCCAGCACCGGGGTCCCCGTCGCCAGCACCACCGTGTCGCACCGCGTGTCGCCCCGCGTCGTGAGCACCGTGTACCCACCGGACCGCTCGCGGCGCAGCCCTCGGACACGGGCACCGTCGACCACCCGGCCACCCCGTGCCACCAGGTCGTCCGCGAGGACCGCGAGCACGTCCATCGGGTCGAGCTGCGCCTGGTCGGCCAGCTCGACCGCACCCACGACCGGCACCGGCAGGTCCAGGTCGTCGCGCCAGTCCACGGGCAGCCCCGCGGCCTGCGCGGCGGTCGCCTCGGCGTCGACGCGCACCAGCCCCGGGCCCGTCGTCGCGTACGTGACGGCCGGCCGGCGCTGGTAGCGGATCGCGTGCTCGTCGCAGTACCGCAGCAGCCAGTCCATGCCCTCCCGGCTGCCCTCGACGTACGAGCGCAGCACCGGTTCGCTGTGGTGCTTCGCGATCCGGGAGAGCCGGTCGCCCTGCAGCAGGCTGATCTTCGCGGTCGAGCGGCCGGTGGTGCCCGCGCCGATGCGTCGCGCCTCGACGACCAGCACCGACCAGCCCGCACGGGCCAGCAGCACCGCTGTGGTCAGCCCTGTCAGCCCCGCCCCGACGACGACCACGTCGTGCGGGTCCGCGAGCTCGGCCGAGGAGTCGGTGGCCCCGACCAGCGGCGCGTGCGCCGGGACGAGCGGCGCGCCCTGCGCGTCGATCCGGTCGAGCCACAGCGACGTGCGGGCGACCATCGTCGGTCAGGTGGTGGGCCCGTGGCCCGTCGCGGTGCTGCCTGCGCCCTCGTCCGAGGACCGGTCGACTGCGCCCGAGCCCCCTCGCAGGTCACCGAGCTTGCCCTGGACGCGCGGGTCGTTCCACGTGTCGTTGGCCCAGCCCTTGAGCTTCTCGAGGCGTTCGCGTCCCGAACGCGTCCCGAACAGGTACCCGACGCCGGCGCCGACCACCAGTGCTGCCTTGCCCTTCATGTCACGCCTCCAGTGCTCTCGTCCGACCGCCCCGAGGGGCGTGCTGCCGAGCGTAGGCGGGCACGGCTCAGGTCGCCTCCCGACCGGGGCAGCGCTGTTGAGGGTCGGACGGCGACTGACGGGCCGCGACGGGGTTCGGCTGCCCTCAGGCGGTCATGGCCAGGAGCTCGCGACAGGCCGCCTCGCACGCGCGGCACTCCTCGGCGCACACGCGGCAGTGCTCGTGCATCTCCGCGTGCTGCGCGCACTCGTCGCCGCAGGCGTGGCATACCGCGATGCACGCCTGCAGGTGGGCGCGGGTGACGACGGCGTCGTAGCCCGTCTGGCGGGAGAGGATCCGGGCGGTGCCGCCACAGCTGTCGGCGCAGTCCAGGTTCGTCCGGATGCAGACGCGCAGATCCGCGACCATGTCTTCGCTCAGACACGCGTCGGCACACGTGGTGCACGCCTGCGCGCAGCTCAGGAGCGAGTCGATCACCCGGCTCAGGAGCCCGGGCGGGAGGGTGACCTGCGCCGGGAAGGACTCCAGCATCTCCGTGGTCTTCATCGCGGTCTCCGTCCGCCGTCCCGTCGGCACGGTGCCGACCCTCTGGACGCTAGGAGCGCCGCACAGAGGGCGCATCCGGGGGCGACGGTCAGCCCTCGGCGACCAGCGGCAGGCGCCGCACGCTCCGGAACTGCCGCGGCAGCCCGTCGACCGGGTCGGTGAACGAGATCTCCCCGGCGAGCAGCTGCAGCGGGCTGCTGAAGTCGTCGACCTCGACGTCCCGCACCACGGGGTACAGCGGGTCGTCGACGATCGGGATGCCGAGCCCCAGCAGGTGCAGGCGCAGCTGGTGGGTGCGGCCCGTGCGGGGCGTCAGGCGGTAGATCCCGCGGCCGTCGACCTCCTGCTCCAGCTCGACGAGCGTCTCGGCGTTGACCGGGGCGTCGGGCACCACCTCGGCCTGCCACGCGCCGCGCTCCTTGTGGATGTGGTTGCGGACCACGACGGGGAGCTCCAGGTCCGCGCGCAGCGGCGCCAGCGCCCAGTAGGTCTTCTGCACCGCACGGCGCTCGAACAAGGTCTGGTAGGGCCCGCGCCAGCAGGGCTCGGTCGCGAGCATCAGCAGCCCGGACGTGACCCGGTCCAGGCGGTGCAGCGGGGACAGGTCCGGCAGGCCCAGCTCGTCGCGCAGTCGGACGACGACGCTCTGCCGCACGTGCCGACCCCGCGGGATCGAGGAGAGGAAGGCCGGCTTGTCGACCACCACGAGCCGGTCGTCGCGGTGCACCACGGGGATCGGTCCGGGCACCTCGGGCTCGTCACGCAGGTCGCGGTGGAACCACACGAACCGGTGCGGGGCGAAGGGGTCGTCCCCGTGCACCGCGCGGCCGTCCTCGTCGACGAAGCGCTGCTCCGCCAGCATCCCCGGCACGTCGACGTGCTCGGGCAGCCGGTGCCGCAGCCAAGCGCCCATCGTCGGCCACTCGTCCGAGCGGGTGCGGTCACGATCGGGGGTGCGCAGCCGGGCGGCGCTCAGGCCGTGGCGGGCCGGGAGCGGCGATCGGGGGGGCATGAGCCGATGGTACGGGCGGGGGGTGTGACGACCTCGTCGGGAGACCTACGAGGCCAACCGCTCCCGCGCGCGGTGGCCAGCGCTGGCCGGTTCTCGTCCGGACTCGCTGATCTCGGCCCACACCTCGTCGAGGGAGAGGCCGAGCACGTCGGCGATCGCTGCGATGGTCGGGAAGGCGGGGGTCGCCACACGACCCGACTCGATCTTGCGGAGGGTCTCCGGTGAGACGCGCGCGTCGAGGGCGGTCTCGAGCATCGAGCGCTCTCCCCGGGCTCGACGCAGCACGGCGCCGAGGCGTTTCCCGCGCTCGATCTCGGCGGGCGTGAGCGGCAGCCTGACCATGCCGACGATCCTAGCCGGGATAGTATTGCCGGGATAGTTATTGGTAGCACGAGGAGCGCACCCGACATGATCGAGATCCTGAACCCCACCGAGCTGGCTCGCGCGAGGGAGACCGGCGCCCTCGTCGGCGACATCCTCCAGACACTGAAGGCCCGCACCGCGGTCGGCACGAACCTCCTCGACATCGACCGGTGGGCCCAGGCCATGATCGTCGAGGCCGGGGCGGTGTCCTGCTACGTCGACTACGCGCCGTCCTTCGGACGCGGGCCGTTCGGCCACTACATCTGCACGTCCGTCAACGACGCCGTGCTCCACGGACTGCCCCACGACTACACGCTCGCCGACGGCGACCTCGTCTCGCTCGACCTCGCGGTCTCCACCGGCGGGATCGCCGCCGACTCCGCCATCAGCTTCGTCGTCGGCGACTCACGCCCCCCGGAGAGCGTCGCGATGATCGACGCGACCGAACGCGCCCTGGCCGCGGGGATCGCCGCCGCCCGGCCCGGCGCTCGCATCGGTGACCTCTCCCACGCCATCGGCACGGTCCTCACCGAGGCGGGCTACCCGATCAACACCGAGTTCGGAGGGCACGGCATCGGGTCGACGATGCACCAGGACCCGCACGTCGCCAACACCGGGCGCCCCGGCCGCGGGTACACGCTGCGCCCCGGGCTGCTGCTCGCACTGGAGCCGTGGATCATGGCCGACACGGACGAGCTCGTGACCGATCCCGACGGGTGGACGCTCCGCAGCGCGACCGGCTGCCGGACGGCGCACCGCGAGCACACGATCGCCATCACCGAGGACGGAGCCGAGATCCTGACTTTGCCGAGCCAGGCGCGCTCGTGAGGGTGGAGACGCGCGTGCAGTTCGCGTCAGCTAGCCGCTGACCCATCGCGCGATCGCGTCGTTGAAGGCAGCAGGCTGGTCGATCCACGGATAGTGCCCGCTGCCCTCGATCATCTCGACCGTGCCCTCGCGGAACATGCTCGCGAGCTCCCGAACCGGTCGGTTTCCCGACAGGAGGTCTGCCGCGCCTCCGACGACGTGGATCGGGAGGGAGAGCGCGGCGATCACCTCCAGCAGCGGCCCGGGCGGCGGAGCACCGAAGAAGGCCCTGAGTGCCCCGAGGTTGGTCGATCCGGTCTGCGCATGCCGCCGCGCTGCGTCGTTCCACGTCGCGTACCCGAGCGGCGCGGTGACCCGCTGCTGCTCCCTGAACCGGTCCTCGTCGGACAGGTCCAGCGGCGGCGCGGCGAGGGCGGCACGGATGGCGGGTTCGCCCAGCCGAGGTTCGGCGAGCTCCGCGATGTCGTCCGCTCCGCCCGTCAGCCACGTCGCCGGGGGCGTGATGAGTCCGAGCCGGCGGACGGGTGCCCCGCTCGCGGCGTAGGCCAAGGCGACGCGGGTGCCCGACGAGTGCGCCAGCACATCGACGCTGTCGACACCCAGCGCGCGCCGCACCGAATCCAGGTCGTCGCGCTGGTCCCACCACGGCCGGGGCAGGCCACCGGTCGCGGGCGTGCCACGGAAGTGGACGACGGCGACCGCACGGCCCGCGCCCCACCGAGCGACATCCCCGAGATATTCGGGGTCACGGACTCCGCCCCCGGGCAGCAACAGGATCGGATCGCCACCGTCCCCGACGATCTCCACGTGCACCGGCGTGAACACCCGCCGAGCCTAGGACACGCCACAGTCGCCGTCTGGGGATCGCGAGCCCCGGTTCAGGTGGCGCCAGGCAGTACTTGCATGCAGGCGCAATCATGCAAGGATTGAGCCGTGGTGAGCGCTCTGACCAACCGCACCTACGGGCGCCTGTTCATCGCGCAGGTCGTCTCCCTCGTGGGGACCGGGCTGGCGACCGTGGCGCTCGGCCTCTTGGCGTACGACCTGGCCGGTGCCGGCTCTGCGCTGGTGCTGGGCACCGTGTTCGCGATCAAGATGGCCGCCTACGTGGCAGTCGCGCCTGTCGCTGCCGCCGTGACGCACGCGGCGCCGCCGCGGGTCGTGATGGTCGCTGCGGACCTCGTTCGCGTCGTGGTGGTTCTCGGGCTTCCGCTGGTATCGGCGGTCTGGCAGGTGTACGTGCTGGTGCTGGCGATGCAGGCGGCGTCCGCCGTGCACACCCCGACCTACCAGGCGGTGCTGCCGCGCGTGCTGCGGGACCCGCGTCGCTACACCCAGGCGCTGTCGCTGTCCCGGCTCGCCGAGGACCTCGAGATGGTGCTGTCACCGCTGCTCGCGGCGGCCCTCCTCCTGCTCGTGCCGAGCTCGGACCTGTTCGTCGGCACGGCGATCTGCTTCGCCGTGTCGGCCGCGCTCGTCTCGCGCGTCACCCTGGGCCGGGCGCCGGTCGAGGACGAGCCGCAGCCGTTCGGTGTGCGCGTGCGCCGCGGCGTCGAGCTGATCGTCCGCTCGCCGGCGCTGCGGGCCGTGCTCGCGCTGAACCTGGCGGTCGCGGCCGGCGGCGCGTACGTCCTGGTGCAGTACGTGCTGATCGCCCGCGAGGCCTACGGGCGGGGCGACGGCACGGCCGCGCTGCTGATGGCCGCGCTGGGAGCGGGGTCGATCACCGTGGCCACGCTCCTCCCGCGCGCACTGGACGCACTCCCGGAACGGGCGGTGATGCTCGGTGGCGCGGGCCTGCTGACGGTGGCGACCGCGGGGGTCGCGACGGCGCTCACCGTGCCCGGCACCGGGGGGTTGGTGCTGGTGGGGGCGATGTTCGCGCTGGTCGGCGCCGGGTGGGCGGCCGCGGAGACTCCCGTCGGGCGGATCATCGCCCGCACCACCCCCGAGCGCGACCAGCCGGCGGTGTTCGCCGCACAGTTCTCCCTGTCGCACGCCTGCTGGCTCGTGACGTACCCGCTCGCCGGATGGCTCGGCGAGCGCGGCCTCGGGTCCGCCGCACTGGTGCTCGCTGCGGTCTCCGCCGCGGCCGTCGCCGCGACTGCGGCGCTGTGGCCGAGGCGCGCACCTCGGCGCCCCCTGGTGGCGGACGTGGCAGGCTGAGCGTGTGACCGCCCAGCCCTCGCAGGCGCCCGCCCAGACGGACGCGGACCTCGACATGGCCGTCGAGATGCTGCGCCTGCTCGCGGACCACACGCGGTTGGCGATCCTCGACCTGCTGCGCGACGGCGAGCTCTCGGTCGGCACGATCGCGAACCAGCTCGGGCGACCGGTTCCGGGGGTCTCGCAGCACCTGGCGAAGCTGCGCACCGGCAGGCTCGTCCACACCCGCCGCGACGGCGTCACCGTGTACTACCGCCAGGCCAACGAGCACGTCGACGCGCTGGTGCGCAACGTCCTGCAGCAGGCCGAGCACCTCAGGTTCGAGAACCCGCCGCACCACGCCTGACGCTCACGCTCGGTCGTGAGCCCAGACCGGCGACGACACGGGGTGACGCACTCACGGACGTCGGGTCAGCGGTTCCCGAGGTCCTGCGGGGACAGCCACATCACGCCAGGGAGGTCGCTGAATCGCACCCTCGCATCGGCGGACAGCACGGTGCGTGAGTGCTCGACCGCGGTCGCGGCGATGATGAGGTCGTGGGCGCCGCGTTGCTGGCCCGACCGGCGGGTGTGCGCGAGCAGACGGCCGTGCATGGGTGCGGTGCGTTCCGTGTAGTCCAGGACCGGGATCGTGGACGTGATGGCATCCAGGACGGCCTGTCGGGATGCTGCTCGCGCAGGGGTGTCGGCGAGCTCGATGCCGGTGCGGAACTCGGCGACGGTGACTGCGGCGATCGCGAGGTCGTCGTCAGCGAGGGCGTCTCGGTCGAGCGTGCGGCGCGCGAACGCGATCAGTGCGTTCGTGTCAAGGATCAGGCGCCTGACCACGGGTCCCTCTCGTCGGCAGTCAGCAGGCTCGTGGCAGCGTTGATGTCCACCTCGAACGCGTCGGCCAGCGACGCGTCGACGCCGTCGAGAGCCGCTGCCAGCGCACGCCCGGTCGTTGCCGTGACCGGTCGCAGCTCTGCGACCGGGACGCCCGCGCGCGTGATCGTGATCGTGTCGCCGTGCTCGACCGCGTCGAGGGCTTCCGAGAAGCCGCGCGACACGTTCGTCGCCGTCATCGTTCGCATCCCGTCAACTTATCAGATAATCAGAGGTCGGTCCCGAGGTCGTGCTCCGGGTTGGGGACAGCGCCGGAGCCACACTCCGCGAGCCGAGTTGTGTGAGCCGGATCACACAAGCTCGGTCGGCGAATGCACGCCAGGGCGCCGGCGTGCGAGACAGTATGGATTTGTCCCGATGGTCACTTGTTTGCGAAGGGAATGCGATTTCACGGGGCTCGACATTGAGCAACGCCACCACGCGTCGTCGCGGTCGCTGCTGAATGTCGAACGAGCAGAGCAAGGGGGATCGCATGAAATCGTCCGCGTCGAACTCCATCGGGAATCAAGGAGCCAGTCTTTCTCCGTACGCCAACGGCATCGCATCACTCGTGTTGGCGGCAACTGCAACGGCGGCTATCGCACTGACGGTGACGAGCTCTACTTCCGAAGGTGCCATCTGGTGGATCCTCGTGCTCGGCGTAGGGCAGTCTCTGGTGTTCTGGCTCGCGACGGGTCTGCCGATGCGTTACCGCATCACTTCCTCGAGCGCCCTGCTCTGCGCATTCCTCGCCGCTTACACACCTGGCCTGCTGCAAGCGACGCCGCTTGGCGCAGGTCCAGCCCTGGTTTTGGCCGTCATCGGCTCGCTACCCATGTGGGCTGTCGCTATCGGGCGACTGGTGAAAGCCAAGCGCACCATCACCAACACGTAAGACCCGCGTTGTCCAGTTATAGAGGCGCCTCGGCTACACCAGCCCGTGGCCACAGCAGCACGCCTCAGCGCGCGACGACTCGACGCTACGGGGCCCGCCCCGGCAGGCATCACTGATATAGCCGAGCACCGGCCCTGCGTCGCGGACCCCGACTTCCAGAGTTGGGTCCCTGACGGCCCCCGATTTCCAGAGCCTCCAGACCTAGGCCGATTTTCCAGAGATCACTGCCTGTCGGCACACAGCCAGCCGAGGTCAGCCCTCGGACTTCCCCTCGCGCCAGTAGCCCATGAACGCGACGGACCGGCGGTCGACGCCGCGCTCGGTCACGAGGTGGCGGCGCAGCTGCTTGATGACGCCGGCCTCGCCCGCGAGCCACGCGTAGAGGTCGCCGGTGCGGGGCTGGGCCTCGTCGGTGGTGGCGGAGGTGGCCGGGATCTCCCAGAGGATCTGGTTGTCGACGTCGACGTCCTCCAGCTCGGGCACCGCACCGCCCGTGGGGTCGGCGAGGAGCCGGTCGGCGGCGCAGCGCACCGCGGGCACGAGGTGGGTGCCGTGCGCGGCTCCGTCGCGCTCGAGCCAGGTGAGCCGGACGCCGACGGGGCAGCGCAGCGCGAGGCGGTCGCCGGCGCAGGGCACCTCGAGGACGGCCTCGCCACGTGCGTCGTCGGGCAGGGACTCGAGGATCGCGGCGATCGCGGGGACGGCCGTCTCGTCGCCCGCGAGCAGCAGCGCGAGGCACTGCTGCGGCTGGGCCCACTCAATGCCCCCGCGGACGCCCTCGTAACGGGCGTCGGGTCCGCAGATGAGGAGCGGGTCACCCGGCATCGCGCGGCGGGCCCAGCGGGTCGCGGGGCCGGTGTCGCCGTGCAGCACGACGTCGACGTCGATCTCACGGTCCTCCCGACGCACGGCGCGCACCGTGTAGGTGCGCAGCAGGGGGCGCTCGTCGTCGGGCAGCGCACGCCACGCGGTGTACCAGTCGGTGTCGGCGGCCATCGCCTCGACCACGCTCGCCGAGGCGCCCAGCACGAGCTTGATGCGCTGGTCGAGCCCGGTGTCGGCGAACAGGTCGAGGTCGACGCCCGTGAACGTGAAGCGTCGGAAGCTCGGGCTGAGGTCCTCGATGCGGGCGACCTCGACCGCGAACACCCGGAAGGGGGTGATCGCGGGGGCGGGAGCGAGCACGGTCACGGATCAGCCCTTCGATTGAGGTATGGCTACCCTAACCGCCCGGGAGCCGACGGTGTCGTGTCGTACGTCACACGTCGCGGGATGCTTCGCGCGGTACAAGCGTCGTTCGCCCGCATGGTCGTGGCGCTGGTGCACCGCACGCTGGCAGGATCGCGGCGGTGCGCCCCGCCCGGTTGCGCCCCGGCCGACAGGAGCTGCTGCCGTGATCACCGCCCACCAGGCCCGCAACGGCGCGTTCTCCCGCACGCGCGCGGCTGCCTCGTACGACATGACGGCGGTCGACCGCATGATGGAGCGGGTCGCGGAGACGCTCGAGGCGCTCGAGCAGGGCCGGACCGTCGGCCCTGACGGTGAGCGTCTGCTGCTGCCCCGTGACCTGCGCGGCGCGCGGCCCCCGGAGGCCATGGGCGCGGGGTACGCCGCGGAGCAGGTCGACGCCGTGCAGGCTGAGATGATCGCGACGCTCGAGGAGTACGTGCGCCGGTTCGCCGCCCCGCGCACCGAGCCCGCCGACGCGCCCGCGAGCCGGACGACCGCTCCCACCACCCCGGCGACAGCATCGGTGGCCACGACACCGATGCCGGCGCCCGCTCCGGCGCTGCCCCCGGTCGACCTGACCGACGCCCCGACCGGCGGGCTCGGCGCCTACGACGTGATGCTCGGCGTGCAGGCCGCGCGTGCCTCGCTGTTCGGCGTCGAGCGCGACCACCTGCGCGTGCGCACCGCCGACGGCACGCTCAGCCCGGTCGTCGCGGTCGAGACGGTCGCCGACGGCATCGTCGTCCACGTCCGCTGACGCACCCCCTCGCCAGCGCGACCCCGCCGAAGACCCGCACCGCTCCCCCGGACCGCCAGGAGACCGCCGTGATCACCGCCGACCAGCTCCGCCGCCGCTCGCTCCCCAGCAGCTACCGCTCGGACGGCTACGACCGCGCCCAGGTGGACCACTACCTCGACCTCGCCGCCGCGACGCTCGCGTCGGTCGAGCAGGGCACCCCGGGCGCCACGGCAGCCGCCCAGATGCTGCTCCGCGAGGTGCGCGGGGCCCGGTTCGCGGCGCGGACGTCGGGCGCCGGGTACGCATCGCCCGAGGTCGAGGCGTTGCGCGCGGGGGTCGTCGCGACGCTCGAGGCGTACGTCGGCACCGACGACGCAGCAGCAGCAGAGCCGGCGACCTCCCCCACCGCGGTGCCCGCACCCGGCCCCGCACCGACCCGCGGCGCGGCGGCCCCCGCCCGGCCTACGGGCGCACCGACCGGCAGCCACGACGAGCTGAGCGCGTTCGACCTGGTCATGCGCGTGCAGAGCGGACGCACAGCGCTCCTCGCCAGCCGCGGCGAGCGCATCGTGGTGCGGACCCCGGACGGCGCGCTGCACGCGATCGACGGGGTCGAGGCGACCGCGGACGGCGTCGAGCTGCGGCTCGGCTGATCAGCTGACGGTGGTCCCGAAGATCAGCCCGAGCAGGTAGGTCGCCGCCGCGGCGCCGTAGCCGATCGCGAGCTGGCGCAGCGCGCGACGCAGCGGCGGGCCGCCCGAGAGCACACCCACCGCAGCACCGGTGCCGAGCAGTGCGACGCCGACCATCGCCGACGACAGCGCGACGGCTGCGAGCCCTTCCATGCCGAACAGGTACGGCAGCACGGGGATGAGCGCCCCGGACGCGAAGAAACAGAAGCTGGCGCCCGCCGCACCGACCGCGGTGCCCACGGACTCGTGCTCGTCGATCTCCTCGTCCGCGGCAGCCGCAGCCTGCACGTCGACGACCGGCAGCCCCAGGGCCGGGGTCGGCACCGTCCCGAGGGTGGCCAGGACCTCACGCGCCCGCTCGAGCGCGTCACCCTCTGACATCCCCCGGGCACGGTAGACGAGCGCGAGCTCGTTGGTGTCGACGTCGAGGTGCGGCAGGGCCGCGCGGGCGTGGTGCCCCGGGGTCGAGGCCATGAGCAGCTCGCGCTGCGAACGGACCGAGACGTACTCGCCGGCCCCCATCGACAGCGCCCCCGCGAGCAGCCCCGCGAGGCCGGTGAGCAGCACCGTCGCGCTCGAGGCCCCGGCCGCACCGATGCCGAGCACGAGGGCCAGGTTGCTCACGAGCCCGTCGTTCGCCCCGAAGACAGCAGCCCGGAAGGTGCCCGACATGCGGTTGCGGCCACGGGTGGCGAGCCCGCGCACGACCTCCTCGTGGATGCGTTCGTCGGCTGCCATCGCCGCTGTCGCGTCGACGTCCGTCTCGTAGCTCGAGCGGCCCTCGGCCCGCTGGGCGAGCGCGAGGACGAAGACCCCGCCGAAGCGTCGTGCGAGCCAGCCGAGCGAGCGGGTGCGCAGGTCACCGGGCAACGGACGCCCGACGTCGTCGCCGAGCAGCGCGAGCCAGTGCGCCTCGTGGCGCCGTTCGGCCTCCGCGAGCGCGAGCAGGATCTCGCGCTCCTCACCCGTGCGCCGGTCCGCCAGGTAGCGGTACACCGCACCCTCGGCGCGCTCGTCGGCGAGGTAGCCACGCCACCGCCGGATCTCCCGGCGGGTGGGGACGCGAGGAGGAGGTCCGTCCGAGGGCGGACGGGTCGTGTCGAGGGGCATGGCACCCATGATCCCATCCGCGTCCGGGGGTCCCGGGAGGGACGTCACAGCCTCTCGAGTTGCTGGGAGGTCGCGCGTACAAGACGGTTGTTCATGCGTGCACGGCCTGACCGGCGCCGGGCGCGCCCGATGAGGGGGGAGAGTCGGATGCGTGCCGAGACCCACATACAGCCCGACACCGCGGCGGTCGCACCCGCGCGCCGCTGGGCCCGCGAACGGCTGACCGAGGCGGGTCTGGGCGGTTCTGCGCTCGACCTCCTGGTGCTGCTCGTGAGCGAGGCCGTGACGAACGCCGTCGAGCACGCGGACCCGCCCGTGCTGCTCCGGGTCGACGTCGACGAGGAACGCACCCGCGTCGAGGTCACCGACGGGGCCCGGGCCGAACCGATACTGCGCAACCCGCCGCCGACCGCGACCGGGGGGCGAGGCGTCATGTTCGTCGACCGTCTCTCGACCCGGTGGGGCACGCTGGCCCACCAGGTGCCGGGCTCGACCGTCGAGAGCAAGACGGTGTGGTTCGAGCTGGCGCACGGCGACATCCCGTCCGAGCTCGCGCCGAGCCCGCGGGCCCGCACGGACGACTGAGCGGCCCGGTCAGTCGGGGCGCTGACCCGTGTCGACCAGCGCCGCCCCCGTGCGTCGGGCGCGGGCACGGCGGACCCCCGAGCGTGCCGCGTAGACGCCCGCGAGCACCGCGCACAGCCCCACTGCCGCGGCGAGCTGCCCGCGCGCCTCGTCGTCGGTGAGCATCAGCACCATGAAGCCCACGAGCAGCGCGAGCGTGGCCCACGACAGGTACGGGTAGCCCCACATCCGGATGCTCAGCGTCCCGTCGCGCTCGAGGCGAGGACGCAGCCGGATCTGGGCGACGGCGATGAACAGCCAGACGAGGATCAGCGAGGCCCCGGCGGCGCTGAGCAGGATCGTCAGCAGCTGGTCGGGCAGCAGCCAGTTGAGCAGCACGCTCACGAGGCCGCACGCGATCGACACCCACACCGCGGCGGACGGGACCCCGCTGCGCGACACGTGCGTCAGGGCGCGCGGTCCGTCGCCGCGCTGGGCCAGCGAGAAGGCCATCCGGGACGTGCCGTACACGTTCGCGTTGAACGCCGAGAGCAGGGCCACGACCACCACGACCTCCATCACGAGGGGCAGCGCCGGGATGCCCGTCAGGCCCAGGACCGCGACGAACGGCCCCGCGACGAGCTCCGGGGCGTCCCACGGCAGCACGAGCACCATGACGGCGACCGAGCCGACGTAGAACAGCAGGATCCGCCACACCACGCTGCGGGCCGCGGCCGCGATCGACCGGCGGGGGTCTTGCGACTCGGCGGCCGCGATGGTGATGATCTCGATCCCGCCGAACGCGAACACGACCACGAGCAGGCCCGAGGCGATGCCGCCGACGCCCTGCGGCGCGAACCCGCCGTGGCCCAGCAGGTTGCTCGTCCCCACGGGATCGGTGCCGGGCAGCAGCCCCAGCACCAGCAGCGCGCCGATGACCAGGAACAGCACGATCACGGCGACCTTGATCGAGGCGAACCAGAACTCGAACTCCCCGAAGCTGCGCACCCCCGACAGGTTGACCACGGCGAACGCCACGACGAGCAGCAGCGCGACGACCCACTGCGGCACGGCGGGGAACCAGCCCTGGACGATCTGCGAGGCACCCGTGATCTCGACGCCGAGCACGAGCACGAGCGTGGCCCAGTACAGCCAGCCGAGCGTGAACCCGGCCCACCGCCCGATCCCCGCGTCCGCGTAGGTGGAGAACGACCCGCTCGACGGGAGCGCTGCGGCCATCTCGGCGAGCATCCGCATGACGAGGACGACGAGCACCCCGGCCACGACGTAGGACACGAGGATCGCGGGCCCGGCCAGGCCGATCCCGGCTCCGGCGCCGAGGAACAGGCCCGCCCCGACGGCGGAGCCCAGCCCCATCATCGTCAGGTGCCGCACCCGCAGCCCGGTGCCGAGCTGTTCGGTGACCTGCGTGGACGTGGTGCTTGTGGTCGATGACACCCCGTGAGGCTACCGACCAGACCTGGGCCCGACACGGGCCTGGGTGCCCAGGGACCCCGCCCACTCAGCAGACACCCAGCCTTTTCGCGTACGGTCGTCAGGTCCGCCGCCCCACGGGACGGGACGACCGACAACCACGAAGGACTCCATCGTGTACCGACGACTCGCAGCGACAACTGTCGCTCTTGCCCTGCTCCTCGCCGGGTGCTCTGGGAGCAGCGGCTCCGACGACCCGACCGAGACCCCGACCGCGTCGGCCTCCGCCGAGGCCACCGCGAGCGCGGAGGACATCGCCGCCCTCGAGTCCGTCAAGGTCGAGGGCGACCTGGGTGCCGAGCCCACCGTCACCTACGACACCTGGCCGTTCACCGTGTCCGCCAACGTCGCGCGCGTCGTGACGGAGGGCGAGGGCGAGGCACTCGAGGACGGGCAGGTGCTCGCTGTCGACTACGTCGCCGTGAACGGCGCCGACGGCACGACGCTCGGCACCACCTACGGCGCCTCGCACGAGAGCCTGACGCTGGGCGACGCGAACATCGTCGGCGCCCTCAACGACATCCTCATGGACCAGAACGTCGGCTCCCGCGTGCTCCTCGCGGTGCCCGGCACCGACTCGGTCACGCTCATGGCCATCGAGGTCGTCAGCGCCACGACCGTCCCCGACCGTGCCGAGGGTGAGGCAGTGGCCCCGGCCGACGGCCTGCCGACGGTGACGCTCGCCGAGGACGGCACGCCGTCGATCACGCCGGTCGCGGGCGACGCCCCCACCGAGCTCGTGGTGCAGCCGCTCATCAAGGGCAGCGGCGCGGCGGTCGAGGCCGGGCAGTCCGTGACCGTCCACTACTCGGGCTGGCTGTGGGACGGCACCGCGTTCGACTCGTCGTGGGGCTCCTCGCCGTTCACCACGGTGATCGGCAGCGGCCAGGTCATCGACGGCTGGGACCAGGGTCTCGTCGGCCAGACGGTCGGCAGCCAGGTGCTCCTGGTGGTCCCGCCGTCGCTCGGTTACGGCGACAAGGACCAGAGCGCGATCCCCGCGAACTCGACCCTCGTGTTCGTCGTGGACATCCTCGCGGCCTCCTGACCGCACGCGCGAGACCCCGGGCGCCGTTCGCGGCACCCGGGGTCTCGTCGTCGGTGGGGCCGTCCGGTCGGTCGCTCGGTCGCGGGCGCGTCAGTCCCAGGCGAGCAGCCAGCAGTGCTCACCGGGCCGCCACCGGTTGGTGCGCCGCTGGAGCTCCTGCGGCATGCCGAGCGCGTCGCGCAGGCCGTAGCCGTCACGCGCGGCCTCCCACAGGGCGGTGCAGTCGCACGGGCCGTCGTGGGGCCACCCGGGCACGCTCAACCCCGGCAGCGCGTACAGGAACACGCCCTCGGCTGTGATCCGCTCGTCCTCGCGCGCCGGGCCCACCGCGTAGCCGTGCACCTCGACCACGCCGGGGTGCACCACCGCGGCGCGCAGCACGGCGCCCAGGGTCGGCGAGTCGCGCTGACGGGTCGCGAGCTGGTCCTCGGTGAGGGCCGCGAGCAGGCGTCCGGCGGCGTCGGCGCCCAGCCCCGCGAACCGCACGAGCCCGTCGTCGCCGTTGACCTCGTGCACGGTGCGCTGCGAGCCGTACGGCCGGTAGTCGTGGTACGCCCACGGCACGTGGGTCGAGGTGGTGCACGGCGCCAGCACGTCGGCGACGGCGAGGGTCCATCCGCGCGGCCCGAGCCCGCCCCCACCGGCTCGTCGGGGTGGCCGCTCGTCGAGCTGGGACCCCCAGATCCCCGCGACGTCGACGCTCTCGACCTCGTCCACCTGCACCGCCCCCGTCCACGCACGTCCCCTCAGGGCGTGCCAGGTCCCGGTGCCGACGCCGCGCCGCCGCCGCACCTGCTCGCCCCTCCTGGTGATCCTGGTGGACCCGCCAGCACCCGCGCGCGCCGACACTCCGGGCGAAACGCCCTGACCTGCGGCAGAGGTCTCGGCGCCCAGTCGACGGCGTCCACTGGGTGGACAACCGGGTCGGTCAGGTCGTAGGACGTCCCGGGCCGTTCGTCCCCGTTCGTCACGCCCGACGAGTGCCAGGGTGAGCACATGACCGGCTACGCCGTCCTCGACCTCGAGACCACCGGGCTCTCGCCCACGCTCCACGACCGCATCGTGGAGGTCGCCGTGGTGTGCGTCGACGCCTCGGGTGAGATCGAGTCGGAGTGGAGCACGCTGATCAACCCCGGGCGCGACCTGGGTCCCCACCACGTGCACGGCATCACGGCAGCCGACGCGATGCTCGCGCCCGCGTTCGCGGACGTGGCCCCGTGGGTCGCCCGGCTGCTCACCGACCGCGTCGTCGTGGGGCACAACGTCGCGTTCGACGTGCGCTTCCTGACCGCCGAGCTCGCCCGCGCCGGACTGCCCCTCGAGATCGACGCCGCGACCAGCCTGTGCACCATGCAGCTCTCGCGCGCCTACATCCCGGGCGCGTCGCGCGGTCTCGCCGTGTGCTGCGAGCTGGCGGGCGTACGGCACGACGGCGTGCACTCGGCGCTGGGCGACGCCCGGGCCGTCGCCGGCCTGCTGCGCCACTTCCTGAGCCTGGTTCAGCCCGAGGTCCCGTGGTCGGCGACGATCGAGAGCGCCACGCACCGCGCGTGGCTGCCCCCGAGCGACGTCCCGGCGCGTCCGGTGCCCGTGCACCGCGGCGACAGCCGGGCGACGCACCACTGGCTCGCCACGCTCGCGGACCGCCTGCCGCGGGTCACGAACCCGCCGCACGCCGACGAGTACCTCGCGCTGCTCGACCTGGCCCTGCTCGACCGCGCCCTGTCGGTGCACGAGCGCACGTCGCTGCTGGCCGCGGCGCACGAGATCGGGCTGAGCCGGGCCGACGTCGACCAGCTGCACCGCGGCTACCTCGCCGCGATCGCGCACGCCGCGCTCGCCGACGCCGCGCTCGAAGGGCGTGGGCTGAGCGGTGTGGAGGCCGGTGAGCTGCACGGCATCGCCGGGGCCCTGGGCCTCGACGGCGACGACGTCACCGCCGCGCTCGCCCCCGCCGGCATGTCGGTGCGGCGTCCGGTGTTCGCGCTCGCCGAGGGCGACCAGGTCGTGTTCACGGGCGAGCTGGGCCGCCCCCGCGACGAGTGGCGCGGGATCGCGCGCGACGCGGGGCTCGTGCCCTGGCCGCACGTCACCGAGGTCACCCGGCTCGTCGTCGCGGCAGATCCCGACTCGCTCTCCGGCAAGGCGCGGGCCGCCCGCCGCTACGGCATCCCCGTGGTCGACGAGCCCACGTTCGCCGGGCTGCTCGCCCGGGCCTGACCGACGCGCGGGTCGGGCTTCACCCGCTCCCCCACGGCGGCTCCTCGCCGAGCTTCTCGTAGTAGCGGGCGAGCTGGTCCTTGACCGCCGGGACGTCGGCCGCAGGCAGCCGGATGCCGCCACGGGACCCGTCGATCACGGCAGCCGCCGCGAAGATCGCGTGCGGCACCGCCTCGAGCGAGCCGTCCACGACGTCCGCGATCAGCAGCTTGTACGCCGTGAAGTCCTGCCTGCGGGACGCGTCGTACCAGAGGTGCGTGTCACGGTAGGCCGCGTTCGGGCCCTGCTGGGCGTGCGTGAACGCCCGCACCCGCCTGTTCGCGACGGCGCTGTCCCAGTGGCGGTCTCGCGGCGCCAGGGGGAAGTCCTGAAAGGCCGGGACTGCCATGAGCTCGTTCCTCTCGGTCGGACCGGTCGGGACGACCGGCGGTGCGGCAGCGGTGCGGTGGGCTGTGCGGTCGGCTGTGCGGTGGGACTGTGCGGCGGGGATCAGTCCGCGGGTGCCGCGGCCCGCAGCAGGTCGAGCAACGGGCCGGCGGCGAGGTCGAGGAACTCCTGCTGCTTCTCGTCACCCACCTGCACGAGCGCGATGTCGGTGAACCCCGCCTCCCAGTAGGGCGCAACGGCCGCGACGATCGCATCGAGGTCAGGGCCGCACGGGATCGCCCGGGCCACGTCCTCGGGCCGCACGAACTGGGTCGCCGCCTCGAACGCCTGCGGCGTGGGCAGGTCCGCGTTGACCTTCCAGCCGCCGCCGAACCAGCGGAACTGCTCGTAGGCGCGCGTGATCGCGGCGTCGCGGTCCCGGTCCCAGCTGATCGGGATCTGCCCGAGCGTGCGAGAGACGGGCAGGCCCATCGACCGGCGGGTCGTGCTCCAGCGGCGGACCAGGTCAGGGTCGGGCGCGGTCGCCACGAGGTGGTCGGCGACGGGCGCGAACCGGGCCACCGCCTGCTCGCCCGAGACGGCGATGCCGATCTGGACCCGGGCGTCGGGCAGGTCCCACAGCTGTGCCGAGTCGACCCGGAAGTGCGTGCCCTCGAACGTCACCCGTTCCCCCGCGAGGAGCTTGTGCACGATCCCGAGCGCCTCCTCGAGCATGTCGTGGCGCTCCCCGACCATCGGCCAGCGCTGACCGACCACGTGCTCGTTGAGGTTCTCCCCCGCCCCCAGCCCCAGCAGGAACCGGCCCTCGGACAGCACAGCCAGCGTCGCGGCCATCTGCGCGACCACCGGCGGCTGGTAGCGCATCGTCGGGCACGTCACATACGTCATGAGCTCGACGTCGTGCGTCGCGTGAGCCACCGCACCCAGCACCGACCACGCGTGCGGCGAGTGACCCTGCGCCTCGAGCCACGGGAAGTAGTGGTCGCTCGAGGCCTCGAAGTCGAACCCGATCCGGTCCGCGGCGACGGCGTAGCGCACCAGCTCGCGTGGCCCGCTCTGCTCGGTCATCAGCGTGTACCCGAATCGCGTCATCCTCCGAGCCTCGCACCGGTGCACCCCCCGGGCATCCGGTGCGCCGGCCACGCACTGACCTGCGTGCAACCTGTGGGCGGGATGTGGCAACGTGCGCCCGTGCCGAGAACCACGACAGACCGAACGAACCGCCGGGCGCCCTGGTGGCTGCTCCTGATCGTCGCCGTGGCGCTCGGCGTCGGGGTGCCGGTGTGGAACGAGCAGCACACGGGTGCCGACGTCCCCGTCACCGCGACCGACCTGGCCGACGCCCGGGCCAAGCTCGACGCGCTCCCCGTCAAGGGCCGCGCCCCGCGCACGGGGTACGAGCGCAGCCTGTTCGGCGAGGCGTGGGCCGACGTCGACCGCAACGGCTGCGACACCCGCAACGACGTGCTGCGCCGTGACCTGACCGACGTGACGTTCAAGGAGGGCACTGACGGGTGCACGGTGCAGACCGGCACCCTGGTGGACCCCTACGGCGGGGCGACCATCGCGTTCGAGCGCGGTGAGCGCAGCTCCGAGGTGCAGATCGACCACGTCGTCGCGCTGTCCGACGCGTGGCAGAAGGGCGCCCAGCAGTGGACCACCGAGGTCCGCACCGCGTTCGCCAACGACCCCGCGAACCTGATGGCTGTCGACGGGCCGCTCAACCAGCAGAAGGGCGCGGGGGACGCGGCCACCTGGCTGCCTCCGCTCAAGGGTTTCCGCTGCGTGTACGTGGTGCGCCAGATCCGCGTCAAGGCTGCCTACGGCCTGTGGGTGACGGCCGCCGAACGTGACGCGATGACCCGCGAGCTCGACCGCTGCACCACCGCCCCACCAGCCTGAGCGCAGCCTTTCCTTGCTGGCGGTGGCTGCAGCGCTGGCGTACACCAGAACCATGCACCGGTTCCGCGAGCTCGTCCGCACCTACCCGCTCGTCGTCGCCACCGTCGTGGTGGGCGTCGTCGGCGGGGTGCTCGTCGCCGCCGGTCAGGACGACGTCTCACGGTGGGTCATCAGCGGCTACGCCCTGCTCGTGGCGGCGGTCCAGGCCTGGGACATGCTCAAGGAGATCCGGCACGGAGCCTGGGGCATCGACGTGCTCGCAGTCACCGCGATCGTCTCGACGGTGGTCGTGGGGCAGTACTGGGCGGCGCTCCTGGTCGTGCTCATGCTCACCGGCGGGGAGGCCCTCGAGGACTTCGCCGCGGGCCGGGCGCGACGCGAGCTGAGCGCGCTGCTCGCGGGTGCCCCGCAGACCGCGCACCGCCTGACGGCCGACGGCACGGTGGCCGACGTCCCCATCGACGACGTCCGGCCGGGCGACGAGCTGGTGGTCAAGCCCGGCGAGCTCGTGCCCGTCGACTGCACGTTGCTCTCCCCTGCGGCGACGTTCGACGAGTCGTCGCTCACGGGCGAGTCGATGCCCGTCGAGCACGTCGAGGGCGACGCGCTGCTCTCGGGATCGGTCAACGGGTCGGCGGGGATCCGGGTGCGCGCGACGGCCGCCGCGGCCGACTCGCAGTACCAGCGGATCGTGGCCCTGGTGCAGGAGGCCGCCCGTTCCAAGGCTCCGTTCGTGCGGCTCGCGGACCGGGTCGCGGTGCCGTTCACGCTCGTCGCGTTCGTGATCGCCGGGGTCGCCTGGGCGGTCTCGGGCGAGGGGTTGCGCTTCGCCGAGGTGCTCGTGGTCGCGACCCCGTGCCCGCTGCTCATCGCGACCCCCGTGGCGTTCATGGCCGGCATGTCGCGCTCGTCGAAGAACGGCATCATCGTCAAGAACGGCGGGACGCTCGAGAAGCTCGCCCGCATCCGCACCGTCGCGTTCGACAAGACGGGGACCCTCACGTACGGCTCACCCGAGGTCGTCGACGTGGTCCCGCACGACGGCGTGACGCCCGACGAGCTGCTGCGGCTGGCGGCGAGCGTCGAGCAGTACTCGAACCACGCGCTCGCCGCGTCGATCGTCGCTGCCGCGACCGGCCGGGGGGCGACGCTGAGCCCCGCGCAGCACGTGCGCGAGAGCGCGGGCCACGGGGTCAGCGCCCGCGTCGACGGCCGCACCGTGGTGGTCGGGAAGGCGTCCTACGTGGCCGATCGCGTCGCGTCGCTGGCCAGCGTCGCGGACCGCGAGCCCGGATCGGGCGCGTTCCAGGAGATCGACCTGGAGCCCGGGCAGATGGCCGTGTACCTCGCGGTCGACGGGGTGTACGCGGGGGCCGTGCGGCTCGCCGACGTGGTCCGCGCCGAGGCCCTGCACACCGTCACCCGGCTGCGCGTGCTCGGGGTGCGCGACACGGTGATGCTCACGGGCGACGGCGAGGCCACCGCCCGCTACGTCGCTGACGCGCTCGGCATCGACGAGTTCCGCGCGAGCTGTCTGCCGGCCGACAAGGTCGCGGCGGTCGAGGCGCTCCCCGACCGGCCCGTGATGATGGTCGGTGACGGCGTGAACGACGCGCCCGTGCTCGCGGTCGCCGACGTGGGCGTGGCGATGGGCGCCAAGGGTTCGTCTGCGGCGTCCGAGTCGGCGGACGTCGTGATCCTGCTCGACGACGTGTACCGGACCGCGAAGGCCGTGAGCATCGGGCAGCGCACCATCCACGTCGCGATGCAGGCCATCGGCATCGGCGTCGGGCTGAGCCTGTTCCTCATGGTCCTCGCCGCGTTCGGCGCGATCCCCGCGATCGTCGGTGCGGGGCTCCAGGAGCTCGTGGACCTGACGACCATCCTCTGGGCGCTGCGGGCTGCGGGACCCGGTCGTCGCGAGCCCGCGGACCAGGTCCGCCCCGCCCCGCGCACCGCGGTCACGGCGTTGGCCCGCGCGGCCTGACCGGCTCGCGGGCGACCCGTGGGCGGCCCGTCCGGACTCCGGCCGTCCACAGGTGCACCAGTTCGCGTGATTCGTCGTGAACAGGGTGATCCACAGTTGTGGACAACCGTCCTGAATGTCGGAATCTGCGGCTGACCTGCGGCGCACGTGTCCGCGACTACCGCAGGACGGGTCCCGCGAGCCAGTCCGCCCCCAGCACGAGCGCCCCGAGGCACACCACGAAGAAGATGCCCACCCACACGATCCCGGGCAACGGGGTGAGCCGCGCGAGAGCGTCCGCGTCGGACGTCCCCCGCCCCCGGGCGCGCCGCCGGGAGGACTGCAGCTCGAGCACAGCGCGCGGCGCACCGAGCAGCAGGAACCACGTCACCAGGTACGCGAACGCCGACTGCACCTCCGCGCTGCCCCACCAGGTGACCGCCACCAGCAGCGCCCCGCTCACGAGCACCGACCACAGGCCGTACCAGTTGCGGATCTGCACCAGCAGCAGCGCCAGAGCGATCACGAACAGCCACAGCAGCCCCACGGCGTACCCCCGGCTGAGCAGCCAGGCGGCGCCGAGGCCCAGCAGCGCGGGCCCCACGTAGCCGGCGAACGCCGTCGCGACCATGCCCGGCCCGCGCGGCCTGCCGACCGACAGCGTCAGCCCCGACGTGTCCGAGTGCAGGCGGATGCCGGCGAGCCGGCGGCCCGTGAGCACCGCCGTCGCGGCGTGCGCCCCCTCGTGCACGATCGTGAGCACGTGCCGCGTCAGGTGCCACAGCACGGGTATCACGAGGCAGACGAGCGCCACCGCGGCCGCCCCCAGGACGACGCCGTCGGGCGGGGCGCCCTGCGGGGTGGTCGCGTGCCGCCAGATCTCCCGCACCACGTCCACGTCAGCGACCGCCCGTCAGCAGCACGTCGGTCCCGGTCGCTGTGAGCCGCACACCCTGGGCGACGACGCGCGCGTCGGTCACCGTCACACCCTCCGGGAGGGAGTCGAGCGGGATCGTCAGGTCGCTCAGCGCCGCGCCCGCACCCCCCGGCAGCGAGTCGACGTCGATGCTCGCGCCGGCCAGCTGCACGTCCGTCACGTCGACGCGCAGCTGCCCGTCCTGGGCGTGCGGCGACAGGCGCGCACCGAGCGGCAGCCCCAGCACGGTCCCGGTGGCGACGAGCTGGTCGCCCTCGACCGCCACGGCCACGTCGACCCCGGTGCGTTCGCGGACCAGGTCCTGGAGGGTCTGCGTGGTCAGCGTCGCGCTGAGCTGCACGTGCTGCACGGCGTACGGCTCGGTCGTGCTGACACCCTGCGCGGAGACGTCCACGTCGGTGAGCGTCGTTCCGTCGACGGTGAGCCCCTCGGCGTGGCCCGTCACGTCGTCGAGCGACCCCGCGAGGACCTGCGTGAGGAACGGGAAGCCGTGCACGTCGATCTCGGGGGTGCCCGTCAGGTCGAGCCGCTGCTCGACCTTCTCCCTGGCCAGCCGTTCGGCGGCCGCCGCCCCGACGCGGTCCACGACCACCGCGGCCACCACCACGAGCACGAGCACGACGACTGCCACGATCCCTGCGCGTCTTCCCATCGGGTCAGCGTAGAGAAACCGACGGGCGCGGGTGGCCGGGACGCTGGTCCCGGACGCCCGCGCCCGTCGGTCGGTGGGGCCGTGGCCCCCGTGGTCAGTTCTGCCGGGCGCTCCCGGCCTGGTTCGATCCCTGGACCAGACCGGCCACCGCGCCGCCCGCGACGCCGCCGAGCAGCGCGTTGAGGTCCAGACCGGTCAGCGACCTGACGACGTCCTGGCCCTCGCTGAGCACCTGGGCGACGTTCTTCGTCAGGGCCGACGCGCCGTCGGTCGAGACGACGGTGAGCGAGTCGATCGCGCTCATGGGCTCGGCCGCCGCCCGCACGATCTCGGGCATGAGCGCGATGACCTGCTGCGCGAGGACCGCGGCCCCCTGCTCGCGGAGCGCGTCCGCCTGCGCCTTGGTCGCCTCGGCGGCGGCCAGGCCCTCGGCCCGGGCGGCCGCGGCACGCGCGAGACCCAGGGCCTCGATGGCCTTGGCCTCGGCGAGCTGACGGTCACGCTCGGCGTTGCCCGCACGGATGGTCGCCTCGGCCGCGGCCTCGGCGTCCTGCACCGCGGCGACCTTGTTCGCCTCGGCGATGCGGGTGCGCTTGAACGCGTCGGCCTCGGTGGCCGCGTTCGCGGCGTCACGCTCGGCGTTGGCCTGCTGGACCGCCGCGTACGCCGCGGCCTCGGCGGGCTTGCGCACATCGATGTCGAGCTGCTCCTCCGTGACCTTGGCCTGCTCGGCGAGGGCCTCACGCTGCTGGGTCGCGACGAGCCGGTCCTGCTCGGCGCGGGCCAGCTGACCTGCCGCGTCGGCGTTCGCGTTGGCGCGGTCCGTCTCGGCCTTGATGCCGGCCTGCTTGAGCGAGAGGTCCCGCTGACGCTCGGCGATCTGCTCCATCGCGCTGATCTTGGCGAACTCCGAGACCTGCTGGGCCTCGGCCTCCTTGACCTCGGCGACCTGGCGGGCGCGGGCAGCCTCGGCGCGACCGAGGTTCGCCAGGTAGTCCGAGCCGGGCGTCGAGATGTCGGAGATGTTGAGCAGGTCGACCTGCAGGCCCTGCTCGGCCAGGTCCGCCTTGGTCGAGGCGACGACCGCGTCCTGGAGCGACTTCCGGTCGGAGATGATCTGCTCGATCGTCATGTCGCCGATGATGGCGCGCAGCGAGCCCTCGAGGGACTCCTTGATCACGTCGTTGAGCGTGGCCTGCTGCGACAGGAACCGCTGGGCCGCACGACGCACGCCCTCCTCGTCACCGCGGACCTTGAAGTTGATCGACGCCTTGATCGCGAGCTTGATGCGGTTGCGGTCCACACCCTCGACCGTGATGCCGATCTGGCGCTGCTCGAGCGAGATCGGGAAGCCCTGCTGCAGCACGGGCCACACGAACACCCGGCCACCCACGACGACCCGCTGGCCGGTGTCCTCGGCGTTCTTGCCGGCACCCCGCCCGACGATGATGAGCGCCTCGTTCGGGGGCACCCGGCGGATGCGCTTGGTGACGAGGGCGATGACCGCGACGAACGCGATGATGAGGGCGGCGACCGCGAGGACCGCGGCACCCCCTTGGAAGATGTCGGTCATGGTGGTCCCCGGTGACCCGGGGCTCCTTTCGTCGATGCGGACGGTCGGGCGTGCGGTCGATCAGGTCGAGGAGATCGACCAGGTCGGGCGAAGGTCCGTGCGGCAGGTGCTCAGGTGTCGGCGGGTCACGCCTTCGAGACCCGGACCCGCGACCCGGACACCCCGATCACGACGACGCGCTGCCCGGGCTCGAGCACCTCGTCGGCCCAGGCCAGGCGGCTCTCCAGGTCGCGCACACCCTCGAGCCGGACCTCGCCGCCCTCGGGCCCGGTCGTCGCCGTGAGCACACCGAACGCGCCCTCGAGCGGCGGCGGCGGAGCGTCCTCGCTCGCCGCGAGCCGGTTGATGAACTGCTGCGCGACCGCCGTCGAGAGCACCGCGAACACCACGCCGATGACGTAGGTCCAGAACGACGGCAGGTCGTTCGCGACAGCGATGACCCCGCTCGCGCCGAACACGACGGCACCGATGCCCATTGCGGAGCCGGACAGCCCCACGTCGCCGAGGCTGATCTCCTCGAAGACCTCACCGACCACCAAGGAGACGACCAGGAGCAGAAGGCCGAGGCCTCCGATGACGGAGAAGATGAGCACGGTGGCTGCTTTCGACGCGGGGGATGCGTCCGGTCAGTATGGCGGGGTGCGCCACCTCAAGGGCAGCCCCCGATCAGGTCATGTCCGACGCAAGAGACGACGACCCGCCGGGCCCGACGGCGCCGGCTCTCAGCCCAGCTCGACGCCGCACGCCGCCGCGAGCCGGTTGCCGGCGGCGTCGCCCGCCTCCGTGGCCGCCGTGAGCTCGGGCTCGGTCAGCAGGTACGTCTCGGGGGCGAACAACGTCTGCAGCGTCGTGACGTCCGCCGCGAGCGCCGGGTCCAGGTCGGCCCGGGCGGCGTCGAAGATCTGCCCGACGGTCGCGATCAGCCCCTCCGGGTCGGTGCCGTCGTCGGCGGTGAGCACCGACATGAGGCTCTCCGGGTCGCCGGAGAACAGGATCTCGCACGCACGCGCCTGACCCGTCAGGCCCGCCGCGGTCGCGGGCGCCGTCCACGTGCCGTCGGCGGTCGGGGTCTCGACCGCCTCACCGGCGGCGGCCGAGTCGTCGGCCGCGGTCGGGGACGGCTCTGCGGCCGTCGCGGTGGGCTGCGACGACTCGAGCGCCTTCATCTCGTCGTCGATGGCGTCCGAGAGCGGGCCACCCACCAGGACGAGCATGACGACGCTCAGGACCGTGCCGACGAACCCGAGCGAGGCGACCACGATGCCGCCGATCGCCAGACCCCTGCCACCCTGACCGCTCCGGCGCGTGCGCACGAGCGCCGCGATCGACAGCCCCAGCCCCACGGGCCACACGAGGAACGCGCACACGAGCCCGGCGATCGCCAGCGGGTCGGTGCCCACCGGGACGGGGGCGTACGTCGGCGGCCCGAGAGGGGGCGCGAGGGTGGGCGCAGCGGGCTGGGCGGGCTCGGCGGGGGTCTGGTCAGTCACGGTGTCTCCGTCTGCGGCGCGGTGAAATGGGGCGAAGCGTTCGACAGCGAGGGGAAGATGGCTGGTCGCGACACCCAACCACAGCGGGGTCCGACCTGTCCTGAACTTCTGTCTGGCGGCACGGCCCGATCTGCACCTGGAGTCATCGTGAGCACCCCCACGCCCCCCGCCCCGGCCTCGACCAGCCCGTGGCGCGGCGAGCACCGCATCGTGACGGCCGGGCTGGTGGCGCTCGCCACGCTGTCGGCGTTCGAGGCGCTGGCCGTCTCGACGGCGATGCCGACGGTCGCCGAGGCCCTCGACGGCTTCTCGTTGTACGCGATGGCGTTCGCGGCGCCGATCGCGTCGAGCGTCGTGGGCATGACGATCGCGGGGCGGTGGTCGGACAGGCGCGGTCCCGGTCCGGCGCTCGTGTGGGGCGTCGTGGCGTTCGTCGTGGGCGTGGTCGTCGCGGGCCTCGCGCAGAGCATGCCGATGCTCGTGGCGGGGCGCGTCGTGCAGGGCGTCGGCTCGGGGCTCGAGATCGTCGCGATGTACGTGGTGGTCGCCCGGGCGTACCCGGCGCTGGTGCGGCCCCGGGTGTTCGCGGCGTTCGCCGCGGCGTGGGTCGTGCCGGGGATCGTCGGCCCGTTCATCGCGGGGCTCGTGGTCGAGCACCTCGGGTGGCGGTGGGTGTTCCTCTCCGTCCCGGCCCTCGCGGTCCTGGCCCTGCTCGCGGTCCGGCCCGCGCTGCGCGGGCTGGGCCCGGTGCCGAGCACGGCGGCCTCGACCGCGACCGGTCGGCGCGCGCCCGGCAACCTCGCCCCCCTCTCGGTGCTGACCGCCGTCGCGGTGCTCGCGCTGCACCACGGCGGCCAGCAGCCCGGCGGGTCGGCCGTGGTGTGGGTGGTGCTGGCCGCGGTCGGGCTGGCCGTCGGCCTGCCGCCGCTGCTGCCGGTGGGGACGCTGCGCGCCCGGCGGGGGCTGCCGACTGCGATCCTGCTGCGCGGGCTGCTGAGCGCCGCGTTCTTCGGCGCCGAGGTGTTCTTGCCGCTGCTGCTGCAGACGCGCCACGGCCTGAGCCCGTCGGCCGCGGGGGCGGTCCTCACGTTCGCCGCGGTCACGTGGTCGCTCGGCTCGTGGGTCCGGGGCCGTGCGGTCACGGTGCCGGACACGGTGTTCCTGGGCGGCGGTGCACTGGTGATGGGGGTGGGCATCGTCGTGGTCGCGCTGCTCATCTCGCCGTCGGTACCCGTGGCGGTCGGGTATGCCGGGTGGGCGCTCGCCGGGTTCGGGATCGGCGTGGCGATGCCCACGACGTCGATCCTCACGCTGCAGCTGTCGCCGCCCGCCGAGCAGGGGGCCAACAGCTCGGCGCTGCAGACGATGGACGCGGTCGCCAGCGCGACGACCCTCGCGCTCGGCGGCACGCTGTTCACGATGCTCGGCGGGACCGCTGCCGACAGCGCGTTCCTCGCCGGTTTCGCGGTCGCGGCGGGCATCTCGCTCGTCGCGATGCTGCTCGCGGGCAGGGTCCAGACCGGTGCCCGGAGCTCGCGGATCCGGGGCGTCGAGCACGGCGCCGAGGGCGTGGTCGCCACGGACGACCTGGGCTGACCCGACCGCGCTGCTCGGCTCTCCGCGTTGCCGACGCATGGACCCACGTCGTCGTCGACACCACCCGCGCCGTGACGCGCCTGCACTACTCCAACACGTTCGCCCGCACCCCCGCCGTGAGGTACGTGCTGTCCCACGCAGGCGGCACGATCCCCTACCTCGCCCAACGCTTCGACCAGCTCGACTCGCTCGCGGTGGTACCGGGAGCCGAGGAGCGCGGCAGCGCCCGCGAGCAGCTCCGCCGCCTGTACTGGGACACCGCCCTCGCCTTCGAGCAGCCGGTCCTCGACCTCCTCCGTGACGTGATCGGCCTGGACCACGTCGTCTTCGGCAGCGACAGGCCCTACGCCCTCGCGCAGTCAGAAGCCGGCGCGGTGGCCATCCGCACCGCCGACCACCTCACCGCCGATGAGCGCGCCGCGATCAGCTGGCGCAACGCCCAGCACCTGCTGCCTCGTCTGCGGGACCAGCGCGCCTCGTCGACCGAGAGCTCCCCGACCAGCTCTCCACCTGGTCGCCGCGACGGCTACTCGTAGCTGACGGCGTCGAGCACCGGCAGCCGGGCCGCCCGGATCGCGGGCCACACCGCCGCGAGCACACCCACGACGACCGCGAGCACGACCATCGCGGCCAGGCTCGCCCACGGGATGCCCAGGTCGCTCAGCCCGTCGTCGGCGAACACGGTGGGCATGGTCGAGGCGAGCGCGACACCCACCGCGAGGCCCACGACGGTGCCGAACACCGCCGTGAGCACCGACTCGATCGTCACGGTCCCGGCGAGCTGGAGCCGCCCGAGCCCGACGGCCCGCAGCAGCCCGATCTCCCGGGTCCGCTCGATCACCGACAGGGCGAGGGTGTTGACGATGCCGAGCACCGCGATCACCACCGAGAGGCCGAGCAGCGCGTAGAGGATCACGAGCACCTGGTTGACCTGGTCGGCGAGCCCCGCGACGAACTGGTCGGTGTCGAGCACCGAGACCACGACGAACGGCTTGACGGCCTGCGTGAGCTGGTCGCGCAGCTCGTGCAGGTCGGTGCCGGGCGTGGCGGTCACGAAGACGGTGGGGATCGTGCGCGCGGTCGCGGGCACGAGCGCGTCGAAGTCGGTGGGCGACACCACGAGCGGCGCGGGGATGGCCGACGAGTCGATCACGGCACCGACCCGCAGCTCGCGCTCGCCCGAGGCGCCCACGAGCGTCAACCGGTCGCCCACGGCCCACCCCTCGTCCTTCGCGGTGCCGCGCTGCACCGCGACCTCACCCGCCGCGAGCGCCGTGCGCAGGTCGCCGTCGACGTCCTCGACCTGCAGGCTGCGCCCGACCGTCGCGGGGTCGATGCCGGCGAGCAACGCCGACGACTGGTCCCCGCCGCCCCGGTGCACGAGCACCTGACCCGCGTAGAACGCGTCGGCCGCGGCGACGTCGGGCAGGGCGCGGACCGCGGTGACGGCGTCGATCGGGATCGTGCCCGAGGCGGGCGTGGAGAGGATGAAGTCCGTCGTGGCCTCGCGCGCGACGATCGCGCGCGTCGACGCCGTGGTCGACGACGCGATCACGGCAGCCGCCCCGACCAGGGCCATGCCGATCATCAGGGCGCCTGCGGTGTTCGCCGTGCGGCGCGGGTTGCGCACCACGTTCCCGCGGGCCAGGCGCCCGATGGGACGCAACGCCGCGACGAACGGCACCGCGAGCACCCCGATGCTCGCGCGCGCGATCACCGGTGACAGCAGCACCATGCCGAGCACGACCCCCGCCGCGCCGTAGCCCAGCAGCTGCGGTGCGCGGTCGGCGCTCGGCCGCAGCACGGCCGCGACGACCCCGGCCACGCCCAGCACGCCGAGCACCGACCCCGTGATCGCGCGGCGGCGCAGCGACCTCTCCGGGACCGTCGTCTCGTCGCGCATCGCCTCGACCGGGGGGACGAGCGCGGCCCGGCGGGCCGGGACGTACGCGGCCACGATGCTCACGAGCGTGCCCACCAGCAGCGAGACCGTCACGGTCTGGGCGTCGAGCGGGATGCTCCCCGCCAGGTTCATCCCCGCTCCCCGCAGCACGAGCCGCAGCACCTCGACGAGCGCGAGCCCGCCGACCACACCGAGCGCCGAGCCGATCACGCCCACCACGGCGGCCTGCAGCAGGATCGAGGCGAAGACCTGGGCCGGTGACGCGCCCACGGCGCGCAGCAGAGCGAACTCGCGCATCCGCTGGCGCACCGACATCGAGAACGTGTTCGCGATGATGAACGCGCCCACGAACAGCGAGATCGCCGCGAAGACCAGCAGGAACGTCAGCACGAAGCCGAGCACCGCCTCGATCGCCGCACGGCTCTCGGCGCGCGCCGCGTCACCCGTGACCGCCTGGGCGGGCGCGTCGGGCGGGGCGGCGGCCCGCACCACGGGCTCGAGGCGGTCCACGAGCGTCTGCTCGCTCACGCCCCGCTCGCCGTTCACGGCGATCGTCGCCACCTTGCCGTCGGGGGCGAACAGCGCCCGACCCGTCGCGGGGTCGACGTAGACGAGCGTCGCGCCCGCCGCCATGCCGACCGCCTGGACGTCACCGACCACCTGCACCTGCTGCAGCTGCCCGCCCAGCACCACCGTGGTGGTGTCGCCCAGCGCCAGGCCCGACGCCTCGAGCGTCGAGTGCTCGAGCGCGACCTGGTCGCCCTGCTCGGGCAGGTGGCCCGCCAGCAGCTCGACCCCGCGCGACTGCGGGTAGAGCACGAGCGCGAAGCTCGGCGCCTGGGTGCTCTGCACGGCCGTGCCGTCGGCACCGACGAGCACCGCGGGACCGGTCAGGTCCGGCAGCGCGGCGCTCACCCCCTCGACGCCCTCGATCGACTCGACCAGGCTGAGCGGCACCTGGTTGCGCGCGTCGGAGGACTCCGCGCCGATCGTCGACTCCCCGGGTGCGCGATCCGCACCGCGCACGTACGCGTCGCCGCGCATCGACGACGCGATGATGCCGTCGAACGTCGAGGACAGCATGGTGCGCAGCGCGAACGTGCCCGCCACGAACGCGACGCCCAGCGCCACGGCGAGCACCGACAGCACGAAACGGACCAGGTGGGCGCGGATGCCGCGCAGCGCGACCCGCAGCATCAGGGGGCCGGGGGCCGGGGCGCGAGCGCGTCGAGCACGGTGGCGGGGGTCGGGTCGACGAGCTCACCCACGAGCCGCCCGTCGGCCAGGAACACGACCCGGTGCGCGGACGACGCCGCGGTCGGGTCGTGCGTGACCATGACCACCGACTGGCCGAGGTCGTCGACCGAGCGCCGCAGGAAGCCCAGCACCTCGGCCGCCGATCCGGAGTCGAGGTTGCCGGTGGGCTCGTCCGCGAAGACCACCGCGGGCCGCGACACGAGGGCCCGCGCGCACGCGACGCGCTGCTGCTGGCCGCCCGAGAGCTCGGCGGGCTTGTGGTCCAGCCGGTCGCCGAGCCCGATCGCGTCGACGACCGTCGCGAAGAACTCGCGGTCCACGGGCCTGCGGGCGATGTCGAGCGGCAGCGTGATGTTCTCCGCCGCCGTGAGGGTCGGGACGAGGTTGTAGGCCTGGAACACGAACCCGAGCCGGGTGCGGCGCAGCTTCGTCAGCTGGCGCTCGTTCATCTGGCCGACCTCGTCGCCGTCGACCTCGATCGACCCCTCGGTGGGCCGGTCGAGCCCCGCCATGCAGTGCATGAGCGTCGACTTGCCCGATCCCGACGGACCCATGATCGCCGTCAGCTGCCCACGCCCGAGCTCGACGTCGATGCCCGCCAGCGCGCGCACCGCCGTCTCCCCCGTCCCGTACGTCTTGACGAGCCCCCGCGCCCGCACGATCGCGTCCACCACCCCACCGTAGAAGCACCACCCCCGCTCCGCCGAGGTAGAGCCCAACCCCCCTCGCCGAGAGAGAGCGCGAGCGCCGAGGTAGAGCCCTCAAGGGCTCTACCTCGGCGCGACGGCTCTATCTCGGCGATCGATGGGTGGGGTGGAGGTTATTCGTAGCTGACCGCGTCGAGGACGGGGAGGCGGGCGGCTCGGGAGGCGGGCCAGAGGGCGGCCAGCACACCGACGACCACCGCGAGCACCAGCATCGCGACGAGGCTGCCCCACGGGATCGCCAGCGTGGTGAGACCCGAGTCCTGGTAGACGCGGGGCACCACGGCCGCGAGCGCGACACCGACACCGAGACCCACGACCGTCCCGAACACCGCCGTCAGCACCGACTCGATCGTGACGGTGCCCGAGAGCTGCAGCCGTCCGAGCCCCACGGCCCGCAGCAGACCGATCTCACGGGTCCGCTCGATGACCGACAGGGCCAGCGTGTTCACGATGCCCAGCACGGCGATGATGATCGACAGGCCGAGCAGCGCGTACAGCACGGTGAGCATCTGGTTCACCTGGTCGGCGATGCTGGCCACGAACTCGTCGGAGTCCTGCACCGAGACCACGATGTACGGCGAGAGCGTGGTCGTGAGCGCCTCACGGACCTGCGCCGCCGGCACGTCGGCCGACGTCACGAAGACGTTGGCGAGCACCCGCTTCGTGGCCGGGATGAGCTCGTCGAACACGTCGTCGGGCATCGCGATCGACGTTCCGAGCGCGTGCGACGTGAACACCGACCCGACGGTCAGGGTCGCCGTCCCGGCGTCGCCCACGAACGTCAGCTCGTCGCCCACGCCCCAGCCCTGGGACTCGGCGTACTCGCTCTGGAGCGCGATCTGACCGGAACCGAGGGCGGCGACGAGGTCGCCCTCGTCCTCCTCGACCTTCAGGCTGCGCTCGAAGGTGGCTGGATCGGTCCCCAGCACGCTCGTCGCGGAGTCGGCGTCAGGGGTCGAGCCCGGCTCACCCACGAGGAACATCCCGAAGTACAGCGGGTCGGCCGCCTCGACCTCGGGCAGCGCGCGGACCTCGGCCAGCGCCTGCTCGGGGATCGCCGTGGACGTCCCGCCCTCCATGATGAAGTCGGCCGTGGCCTCGTTCTCGATCATCGAGCCCAGCGACACCTGGGTCGACGCGGCCAGGACCGATGCCCCGCCGACGAGCGCCATGCCGATCATCAGCGCACCGGCGGTGTTGGCGGTGCGGCGCGGGTTGCGCACCACGTTGGCCCGCGCGAGCCGCCCCACGGGCCTGACCAGTGCGACGAACGGCACCGCGAGCACGCCCAGGGTGGCGCGTGCGATGACGGGGGCCAGCAGCAGCATCCCGATCACCACGCCCACGGCACCGCACGCGAGAAGCGGCTCGGCGGCGTCGGACTCGGGCCGCACCGCAGCCACCACGACCGCCGCGGCGCCGAGGCCCGCGAGGACCGTGCCCGAGATGGCCCGCACGCGCAGCGAGCGGTCGGTCTGCGCGACGTCGTCCCGCATGGCCTCGACCGGGGGCACGAGCGCCGCCCGACGGGCCGGCACGAACGCCGCAGCGACGCTCACGACGGTGCCCACGACCAGCGAGATGACCACCGTGGAGGTGTCCAGGGGGATGTCGCTGCCCAGGCTCATGCCCATCGACTCGAACATCACGCGCAGGCCCGAGACGAGGCCCAGCCCACCCGCGACGCCCAGCGCCGAGCCGATGATCCCGACCACTGCCGCCTGCAGCAGGATCGAGGCGAAGACCTGCAGCGGCGAGGCACCCACGGCACGCAGCAGCGCGAACTCGCGCATGCGCTGACGCACCGACATCGAGAAGGTGTTGGCGATGATGAAGGCGCCCACGAACAGCGAGATCGAGGCGAAGACCAGCAGGAACGTGGAGATGAAGCCGAGCTGGCCCTCGATGTCCGCCCGGCCGGCCTCACGCAGCTCGGTACCGGTCACGGCCTCCGCGGGGACGCTCGCGGCGTCGGTCACCGTGGACAGGTTCGCGACGAGGGTCTCCTCCGAGACGCCTTCCTCGCCGAAGATCGAGATCGTCTCGACCATCCCGTCAGGGGCGAACTCGGCACGGGCCGTCGCCGGGTCGACGAAGACCATCGTGGCGCCGGCCATCGGGCCGCCGGGGTCGACCTCACCCGTGATCTCGACCTCGCGGATCTCCCCGGAGATCACCACGCGCGTGGTGTCGCCGATCTTCAGGCCGGACGACTCGAGGGTCGCCATCTCGAGCGCGACCTCGCCGGGCCCCTCGGGGGCACGGCCGTCGATGACCTCGTACGAGGGGTCGTTCGGGTAGAGGACCAGCCCCAGGCTCGGCGCCTGGGTCGACTGGACGGCCGTCCCGTCGGCGCCGACCAGCACGATCAGGCCGTTCACGTCCGGCAGCGCCTCCTTGACGCCGTCGACCTTCGCGAGATCGTCCGCGAGCGAGAGGGGCAACCGGTTGCGGGTCTCGCCCACCGTGGAGCCCGAGGCCGTCGCGCGGGCAGCGTCGTCGGCGCCGCGCACGTACGCGTCAGCGGTCATCGACGCGTCGACGATCCCGGTGAAGGTCGACGACAGCATGGTGCGCAGCGAGAAGGTCCCCGCGATGAACGAGACGCCGAGCGCGACAGCAAGCAGGGAGAGCAGGAAGCGGACCAGGTGTGCGCGGATGCCGCGCAGCGCGACCCGCCCCATCAGAGGGCTGCCGGGGCGGACTCGCGCGTGCGAGCGGTGATGGCACCCAGGGTCTCGAGCACGGTCGCCGGCGTCGGGTCGGCGAGCTCGGCGACCAGGCGCCCGTCGGCCAGGAACAGCACGCGGTGCGCGTAGGACGCGGCAGTCGGGTCGTGCGTGACCATGACGACGGACTGGCCCAGCTCGTCGACCGAACGACGCAGGAAGCCCAGCACCTCGGCGGCGGACGTCGAGTCGAGGTTGCCCGTGGGCTCGTCGGCGAACACGACCGCGGGGCGCGACACGAGGGCCCGCGCGCACGCGACGCGCTGCTGCTGGCCGCCCGAGAGCTCGCCGGGCTTGTGGCTCAGGCGGTCGCGCAGACCCACGGCGTCGATCACGGCGTCGAAGTGCGCGCGGTCCACAGGCTTGCGGGCGATGTCGAGCGGCAGCGTGATGTTCTCCGCCGCCGTCAGGGTGGGCACCAGGTTGAACGCCTGGAAGATGAACCCGAGGCGGGTCCGGCGCAGCTTGGTCAGCTGGCGCTCGTTCATCTGGCCGACCTCTTCGCCGTCGACCTCGATCGACCCGGCGGTGGGCCGGTCGAGCCCCGCCAGGCAGTGCATGAGCGTCGACTTGCCCGATCCCGACGGACCCATGATCGCGGTGAGCTGCCCGCGTCCCAGGTCGACGTCGATGCCCGCGAGCGCCTGCACAGCCGTCTCACCGGCGCCGTACGTCTTGACCAGTCCACGGGCGCGCGCGATGGGCGCCGTCGAGGTGTCGCGGGAGCCGGCGGCCTGGGGCTCGCCAGTCGGGGCGGAGTTCATGTGTCTTCCCATCCTGGGGTCACTCTTCATCTGTCACATGCATCGTGCCTGGTCGCAGGCGTGCGCACGATCCGTTATCGCCCTGATCCCACCCCGAGAAACCCCCGGGGGGACTCAGGGGGCACCCCTCCTCACGGAGGACGCCGCACCCGGTGGCGGCGTGTGGCCCATCTCACATTCCGTGCCTAACCTGGAGGGGCACGAGGGTGTGGCTCCGAATGTCTCGGGTAAGAGGTTCCGCAGATGCCGTGGTCGCTTGTGCTCGTCCTCCTCGTCCCGACGGTGTTCTTCCTGCTGCTGTGGGTCCTGTTCCCCAGCCCGGACGAGACGCCGCGGTGGCGCCGCCGTCTCGCGCGCTGGATCGGCTCGGGGTGGCGCAGGATCCGCCCGCACCGCCGGCGCCGCGCGAAGGGCGCGCACCTCAACGGGCGCCCCGACGCGGGCGAGGACGAGCTGCCCGACCCGTTCCTCGCGCTGCGCGTCCAGACGCGCCTCGGCAAGGTCGCCGACCTGGCCCGCACGATCGAGGAGGAGCCGCGCTCGATCGCCCGGGCCGAGCGGCTCATCGCGACCCAGCTCGCGTACGACGACCTGCTCACCGAGGCGTGCGAGCTGGCCGGGCTCGAGCTCCGCAACCGGGCCAAGGGCGACCCGCAGGAGCGGTTCCGCAAGGAGGTCGAGCTCGCCGAGCGCGGCTGGACGTGGTGACGCCGTGAGCTCAGGTCACAGTCGCAGCGCCGCGCTCGGGTCGATACGTGCTGCACGGATGGCGGCCAGCAGACCACCCAACGCCCCGATGCCGATTCCGGCACCAACGGCGAGCGGAGCCAGGCGCACGTCGAAGACCGGCGCCCACTGCTGGCTGATGGTGATGCCCAGAATCCCGGCGAACCCGAGCGCGAGTCCCACCACACCGCCGGCGGCACCGATCAGCGCGGACTCATGGAGGACGAGGGCGATGATGTGACGGGCACGGGCCCCGATCGCCCGCCGCATGCCAATTTCCTGTCGACGGTCGAGCACCGACATGACCATGGCGTTGCCGAGGCTGAGCACGGATGCGACCACGGCTATGAGACTGAGCACCAACAGTGTCGTCCGCACATCTGATTCGACTTCCGCCCGGAGCGTCCCGGGGTCGACTGGAGCACTGACGTCTAGGTCAAGCTCGTCGGCCGGGTCGATGAGCGTCCTCGACTGCTGCGCGACCTGTGGTGCGGCACCGGCGAGAGTCATGATGATCGCGCGGCGGTACGTCGTCTGGCCGAATGCTGCGCCGTGACGCAGCGAGACGACGACGGCGGCGACCGCCTGAGGCACCCTGGTTGACGACTCGACGATCCCGGCCACGCTGACCTCGCGGCCGTCGAGCAGCACCCGAGGTCGACCGGAGAGCGGCCCAAGGGCGACCTGCGTGGCCAAGGTGCGGCCGAGCAGCACCTCGTCATCATCCAGTACTCGGTCTTCGCCCGACCAGGTGATGTCCATCTCAGCCGCCACGGGCAGGCGCCCGGAGATGCCGACCACGGTGGGTTCGGTCGCCTTGCGCTGCAGTGAGAGCTGGAGCGAGTGCGGTCCGTGATCGTCGACCAAGCCAGCAGCTGTGACGCCGGCGAGGCCCTCGAGTCCGGCGACAAGCGTCTCGCTGTCGCGCCCCCATCCATCCGGCGTCGACGCTGGTGGCCATGCCACCGTGACCTGCTTGTTCGAGTGGGCGTCGAAGCTCGCGGTCACCTGACTTCGGGCGGATTGGGACAACCCCAGAGTGGCGATGACCAGAGCGACTCCCACGGCGACCGCCGTCACGAGGCCCAGGGTGCGGCCCCGCCGAGACACGAGCGATCCGATCGCGTCACGCAAGACGTCCGTACGCCTGAGTACGGCACCGCGGCCGGGAGGAGACGTCGGAGAAGCCGCGAGCGCGGCGCCAGAGCTCACGGGAGACTGGTCGACCAGTCGACCGTCACGGACGAAGACCTGCCGGTCCGCGACCGCCGCGACCGACAGGTCATGCGTCACCAGGACGACAGTGACTCCGGACTGGTGCACCTGACGCAGATACTCGACGACCGTGGCACTCGTGGCCGAGTCAAGGTTGCCCGTGGGCTCGTCCGCGAGGAGCACCGGTGCCGTGGTCGCGAGCGCTCGAGCCAGCGCAACCCTCTGACGTTCACCTCCGGACAGCAGTGATGAGTCCCGGTCAGGAAAGCCTCCGAGCCCAACTCGCCCGAGCGCCTCGCGCGCGAGCCGGGCACGCTCCGACACCTTCACTCCGCGATACATGAGCCCCAGCTCCACGCTGGCGGTCACGGGCCGTCGCTCCAGCAGATGGAACGCCTGGAACACGAAGGCGAACGTGTCGCTCCGATGCCGAGTGCGCGCACTGTCACTCATTCCGGCGGTGTCCACACCGCCGATCAGATAGCTGCCTTCGGTGGGTGCGTCGAGGAGGCCAAGAATGTTGAGCAGCGTGGACTTCCCTCCGCCAGACGGTCCGACGATCGCGACGAACTCCCCCTGGGTGATGGTCATGGTCACGCCGTCGAGCGCCGTCACGGCGGGCGTACCGGCAAAGACCCGACGCACGTCTCTCAGTTCAAGGTCCGGCATCTAGTCCACCCTGACCAAGTCACCTGCGATCAAGGCTCCAGCCTCGATGGGAGCAACCGCGGTCCGACCACCCAACGTGCCGAGCTCGGTCACCGGGACCGCGCGGAACGAGCCGTTGTCCTGCTGCAGCAGGACGCTGGACGGGTCGTTCCCGCCCGGGACGACTGCGGCGGTCGGCACCACCAGCGACTGCCCCTGAACCTCTTGCAGGACAAACACCGCAAGAATGTCCGCGCCGAGCCAATCGGCAGTGAACCCTTCGGTTGGTCGCACGGTGATCGCAACCTCGGTCTGGTCGCTCACCGGAGGCAGCGTGACGATGGTCGCCGCGATCTGGTTCCCGTCGGCACGCGAAAGCCTGACGGGTGTCTGATCAGTGAGCCGGACCAAGAGCGATCCCGCGACATTGATCTGTCCGACGAGATCACCGGACGTGAGACCGACGGAGACGGGGTCTCCGCCGAGAGACGTCCCGACGGCCGGGAGCGTCACCGCCGTCGCGGGAAGCGACTGGATCGCGGTGATCTCACTGACGGGTACGACCATTCGTCGCGCCGTTGCCGGTGCGGGCGCTGGATCGTCCACTGCAACGGATGGCGCCGGGACCTCGACTTCCTCGTCGGGTACCGTGTATCCGGCCTTCCGATAGAGCTCTTTGACAGCCCGCTCGGTGCTCGACCCGAAGACTCCATCGGCGCGGACCGCGTAGCCGGTCGCGGCGAGAGCAGACTGGAGCTGCGTCACATCCGGACCCTCGTCGCCGGGCACCAGGTCGCGGTAGTAGGCGAATCGCCCTGGCAGTGCCATGACGGGTCGGCCATTCACCTCGGTCAGCACCTGGCCGGACTGGACCGTCGAACCCACGAGCGTGGGCGCCTCGGTCACCACCGCCACGGTGCCCACCGGGACCAGGGCGATCGTCTGGGTCGACGACTGCATGACGACACCGCGTGCCGAAGCGGTCTCCTCGAGCGCCTCCGAGACGACGGGGACCGACACCGGGCCAGCCGGTGGCGCGGACGCCGCTGCTTCACGTTGAGCCGGCGACTGGAAGTACGAGGCCGCCACCCAACCCGCCGCCCCTGCGGCGCCGATCCCGACCACGAGCGCCACGATGACAAGGCGCGCCCCACGATGAGGACCGTGGGCGGTCATCCGAGCCCACGCTCAGCCAGGACGGCCAGCGCGCGCTCCTCGACCTCTCGGTTCTCGTCCAGGATGCGCTCGAGCACATCGACGTTCTGCTGCACCGCGGTCACCTGAAGCTCCCACTCCGCCTCGTAGCGAGCCTCGCTCCAGCCCGAGGAGTCTCGGCACGCGGCGTCGAACGTCGCGATCTCAATCTCCCGTGCGCTGGCGGTGGACTCGGCTGGTGGTACTGCTTCCGCTGCCCTCTCACCCCTGCCGAACTGGCTCCGGAGTGACTCCGAGGGCATCTCTGATGGCACATCTGGCAGGTCCGAGATGCCCAGCGGCTCCATGCATGCACTCCACCGGTCGGCTGCCGCCAGCACATCGCTGTCCACACGAACAGCCTGGTCGGCCGCCATACCAAGGGAGGAGGCGAAGTTCATGGCCTCGCTCGACGCGGGCGGAAGCTGGTCGGCACGCACGTCGGAGACGCACTGCCAGAACTGGTCGTCCGATCCTTCGGGGAGCGGCTGAGTCACGGCCGCCTCCTGTGCCGCCGCGTTCTGCTGTGTGCTGGGAGCGGGAAGATAACCCCAGGTCGCGGCGATCTCCTGGCCGAAGAGTTGGCGGTTGACGGCGTTGCTGGTCGGGGACGCCGGGGCGTGGATGTCGAAGGCTGGAACCGCCCAGGTGTACCCGGCGGCCGCCATGCACTCACTGACGAGCACGTTCTCGGCATAGTCGAGCATCAGCTGATGCTGCGGGACGTACTGGTCAACCGGCATGACCCATCGGTCGATGTCCTTGGCCGGTAGGGCGCCCGCGACGCTGGAGACGTCGGCGTCGGCGTCCGATCCGGAGCAGGCGGACACCGAGAGCACGGCGATGAGCGCCATGCCGGCTGCGGAGCTGCGGAGGAGAACTGCATCAGAACCATGCTTGGTCATCGAGATTCTCCTTCGCGACGCGAATGCACCACGCACATACGCCGCGGTCGAGTGACTGACTGTGTTGCGATCAGCTCTGGCAGCCGCCCAGGCAACTGACGAACGCAGCGCTCGTGAGGCCTTGTCGAATTCGTCGAGGCCGCCTCACGCCACGTTCCCCACTTCGCCACTCAGGTTCCATTCGCCAGGCACCATTAAGGGTTCCCAAAGCTGTAGCACGAGCAACTCGGTCTATTGAACGCGTACATGGTTCTGGGCGGACGTCGCAGCGACAGTGTTTCGCCCGAAGCGCGCGGCACATTGGGTAGATAACATTTCACGCGAGACAGCGAACCGCTTTACATGGACGACAGGACCAATCCATCTCGTCAGACGCCGTCATCACATTGTTGACTGTCGTCATGGCGGCAGCAAAGACGCTAGCAGGATCGACGCGGGTGCGGAGCGGAAATGCGGCTTGATGTTGGGCCTGTCGATGGCCGCTCTCTACACCCTCGGTCTCGACGCACGCAGGTGTCCGGCGCGATCAGCCGGCGGTCGAACCCGGACAACGAGCGTCAGGCCGGGTGGCACGGTGCCCGTACCTCGTCGAGCCTCGTGACCGCCGTCCCTCCGCCCCCGAGCCAAGTTCGACGGGACCGACGGCTCGCCGGCACCGGGACCCTGACCGCACGCTGCGCCGGCGGCCCCGGCCCGGCGCTGCCTCAGCCCGCGCGCACCGCGAGCGTGCTCGACCCGTCGGGCAGCCGGCGCACCTCGATGCGCTCGGCGATCGAGGCCTTGAGCGCCTCGACGTGCGAGACGACGCCCACCACGCGGCCACCGGCCCGCAGCCTGCCCAGCTCGGCGAGCACGGCGTCGAGCGTGTGCGGGTCGAGCGACCCGAAGCCCTCGTCGACGAACAGCGTGCCCAGGTCGATGCCGCCCGCCTCGGCGGTCACCACGTCGGCCATGCCGAGCGCGAGGCACAACGACACGTAGAACGTCTCCCCGCCCGAGAGGGTGCGGGGGTCGCGGGCCGTCTCGGTGCGGTGGTCCACGACCCGCATCGACAGGCCGGTGCGCCGTGAGCGCACGTCCTCGCGCTCGTCGCTGCGCACGAGCTCGAAGCGTCCGTCGGACATGAGCAGCAGCCGTTCGTTGGCCGCGGCCACCACGTCCTCGAAGCGCCGCACCAGCACGTACGTCGCGAGGGTCAGCGCCCGCGCGTTGTCCCCGCCCGCAGCCGCCGCGAGCCCCGCCATGCGCACCACCGGTGCGGCGTCGGCCAGCGCCGTCCCGAGCGCTGTCGACGCCGCCACGACCTGCGCGAGGGACGCCCGCGCCAGCGCGACCCGCTCGGCCGCGATGGTCACCGCGCCCGTGATCCGGGCCGCCAGCTCGCGGCGCTCGACGTGCAGCGCGCGGGCCGCCGCGAGCTGAGAGCCGAGCGCGTCGGCGTCCTCTGCGTCGTCGGGCAGGTCCGCGAGCGCCGGGTCGGCCAGCCCGGTGCGCACCCGTTCGACCGCTGCCTGGTGCGCGCGCACCGTCGCCTCGAGCTCGGCGAGGACCGGGGGGTCGAGCAGCGAGGCGCGCGCGTCGTCGACCTCGAAGAAGCCCTGCTCCTCGAGACCCCGGGTCAGCTCGGCGACCCGCACGTCGCGGTCACGGGACGCCCGGTCCACCTCGGCGAGCGCGTCGATCACGCGGGTCGCAGCGGCTGTGCGCCGGGCCAGGGCCCGCTGCCGCGCCTGCACGGTCGGATGGTCGTCCCGGGCCTCGGCCACCTCCTGGCTGTCGCGCTCGAGCTCGGCCTCGAGGCTGGCCAGCCGGGCCTGCTCCGCCGCGGCGAGCTGCTCGAGCTCCCCGCGACGGCCCCGCGCGATCTCGGTCTCCTCGTCGTGGACCGCGAGCGCGTCCAGAGCGCGCGCCCGGGCGGCCTCGCCCGACTCGGCCATCGTGACGAGGATGCGGGCCTCGGCGACCCTGCTCCTGGCCTCCTCGAGGCTCAGGCCGCCCGCACCCTCGCGGGCCCCCGCCAGGCGCTCGGTCAGCGCCACGACCTCAGCGGCACGCTCGGCCAGGACCTCCTCGGCGTGGGCCCGCTCATGGGTCGCGCGGTCGACGTCCTCCGGGCTCGTGCGGTCCTCCGCGTGGTCGGCCTTCGCTGGGTGCTCGCGCGCGCCACACACCGGGCACGGCTCCCCGGGGGCCAGGCCGCCCGCGAGCTCACCCGCGATCCCCGCGATCCGGGCGTCACGGGCGCGGGCCTCGTGCTCGACGGCCCGGTGCGCCGCGGCGGCTGCGGCGTCGCGCGCCGGGACTGCCGTCGCGAGCTCCTCGGCGGTGCGCTCGGCGACGCCCGCGGCGGCGAGCACAGCCTCGGCCGCCCGCTGCTCGGCGCGTCGGGCACCGAGCTCGCTCACGAGCTCGGTCGCGGTCGCGAGCTCGGCCACGAGGTCCGCACGCTCGGCGGGGCGACTGGTGAGCTCGACCGCGAGCCGCTGCGCCTCCGTGCGCGCGCTGTCGACCGACAGGCGCAGGTCGCGCACCGCACGGTGCCGATCGGGCAGCTCCGACTCGAGCACGACGAGCCGGGTCAGCGTCGCCGCGGTCCGTTCGGCGCGCGACCGCTCGGCCGTGAGCGTCTCGCGGAGCTGCACAGACACCCGGCCGGGATCGGCGTCCTCGTCCCCCGGCAGCTGCTGGGGGCGGTGCCCGAGCAGCCCGAACGCGCGCGTCTGGGGCGGCAGCAGGTCCTCGGGGGCGTCGTCCACCGCGACGCGGACCGCCTCCTCGGCCGCTGCGAGGGCAGCCTCGGCCGAGTCGAGCCCGTGCACCAGTGCGCGGACCGCGAGCGCGCGCCGCGCCCGCTCGTACCGCTCGACGTCCTCGCGATGGGTCCCGGCGAGCTCGTCGAGCCGCTGCTGCTCGGCGCGCAGGTCGGCGCGCCGCGCGAGGGCTGCGACGGTGCCGGTGAGCCGGTCGACCTCCCGGCGGGCCTCCTCGAGCGCCGCGTCGGCGGCCACCCGCTGGACCTCGAGCCGATCGGCGACCTCCGCGAGGTGGTCGACGTGCCCCTGCGCGAGCTCGACGGCCTGCGTCGACCCCTCGTCTGCGGCCTCCTCGAGGGCCCGGGCCGCCTCGACGTCGAGCGACGCGGCCCCCGCGAAGTGGGCCGCGGCGCTGCGCAGGTCGCCCCGCGCGTCGCTCACCGCGCGCTGCACCTCGCGGCGCATCTCCTCGAGCCGCTGCTGGACGCGCTCGTACACCTCGGTGCCGAAGATCTTCTGCAGCAGCGAGCGCCGGTGCTCGGGGTCGGCCCGCAGGAAGCTCGCGAACTCGCCCTGCGGCAGCACGATCGTCTGCACGAACTGGGTGCGGTCGAGGCCGATGATGCGCTGCAGCTCGGCCCCCGCCTCGTCGGGCCTGGTCGAGAGGATCTCCCCCACGGGACCGCCGTCCGCGCCCGGGTCCGCGTCCAGGTCGGCCGGGAGCCGCCACAGCTTGACGCTCGACTGCTGGCGCACGGTGCCGTGGCCGCGCTTCTTGGGCCGGTCGTACGCCGGGGTGCGGCGCACCCGGAAGACACCGGCGCCGGTCTCGAAGACCAGGTCGACCAGGCTCTCGACGTGCTCGGGGGCGAACGCGGAGCGCAGCCGGTCCTCGCTGGCGGACGGTGAGGCGACCTTGCCGTACAGCGCGAACACGATCGCGTCGATGATGGTCGACTTGCCGGCCCCGGTGGGGCCCTCGAGCAGGAACAGCCCCGAGGCGCCCAGCGCGGCGAAGTCGATGGTGAACGACCCGGCGAACGGCCCGATGGCCTGCAGCTCGAGCGTGCGCAGGTGCATCAGGCGCTCCGCTCGGCCGCGGTGACCTGCTCGTACGCGCGGCGCAGCACGTCGGCTTCGGCCTGCGTGGGTTCGGCGCCGCTCACGTGCTCGACGAACTCCGTGGCGACCTCGAGCACGTCGTGGGCCGCTGTCACCACCCCGGTGCGGACCCCGGAGCCGACCCGTTCGGGGGGCCGGTGCTGCACCACCAGCGCGTGCGGGAAGCGGGCGCGGACCCGGCCGTACAGGTCCTCGGGGCGGTGCGGATCGGTCACCGTCACCCGCAGCCAGTCCTCGACGTGCGCCTCGCCCGCGGCGCCGAGCAGGTGCTCGAGCGGGCCCGTGAGCTCCGCGAGCCGGCGCGGCACGGGTGCCGCGACGAGGCTCACGCCGACGCCGAGGGGCGCGTCGTCGGGCGCGCGGAGCGCGGCGTCGAGGTCGAGGTCGAGCAGCACCGTCGACTTCGTCTGCCGCAGCTCGGAGAACGAGTACGCGAGCGGCGAGCCGGAGTACCGCAGCAGCGGCGCACCGGGCAGCCCGGCGCCGATGCGCTGCGCACCGTGCAGGTGCCCCAGCGCGACGTAGTCGACCCCGGCGAACACGCCCGCCGGCACCGCGTCGACGCCTCCTACACGGATGTCCCGCTCGGAGTCGGAGGGCTCACCGCCCACCACGAACGCGTGCGCGACGACGACCGCGCGGGGTCGGGGGGCTCCGGTGTGGGCGGCGCCCGCCACACGGCGCGCCAGGTCGGCGCGGATGCGGGCCATGGCCGCCGTGACGACGGCCTCGTGCGAGCGGGCCAGGGGCTCGGCGCCCGGCTCGGCCAGGTCGTGGCGCACCACGTCGGGGTCCAGGTACGGCATCCCGTACACGAGGGTGTCGCCGCGCTCGTCGGGCAGCACCACCGGGTCGGCGACCCCCGCGACGCGGGACCTGACACGGACGCGCTCGCGCATCAGGGCGGCGCCGAAGCCGAGGCGGGCGGCCGAGTCGTGGTTGCCGGGGGTGAGGACGACGGTGGTGACCTCGGCGAGGCGGGCGAGGGTGTCCGAGAGCAGGGTGACGGCCTCGACCGGGGGCACCGCGCGGTCGTACACGTCCCCCGCCACGAGGACCGCGTCGACCTGCTCGCTGCGCACGACCTCGACGAGGTGGTCGAGGTGCGCGGCCTGGTGGTCCAGCAGGTCCACCCCGTGCAACGTGCGACCCAGGTGCCAGTCGGAGGTGTGCAGGAGCCGCATGCCGTGAACCTAGCCGACGCCCCTGACCCGCGCCGCGCCGCGCCGCCCGGCCGTCTGCGCCCCCGACGGCGCGGCGCTGGGGGTGGCTCAGGCGCGGACGGGGTCGCCCTCGGGCTGGATCTCGTCCGCCATGCCGATCATGGCCAGCAGGTCGGTGACCGTGCCGTGCGGGTCGTGCAGGGTCACGCGTCGGCCGGTCTCGGTCGCCGCGAGGTGCAGCTGCAGCACGAACGCGAGACCCGACGAGTCGATGAACGTCACGTCGCTCACGTCGATCACGACGCGGAGCGGGCTGGTCAGCGCCGCGGCCATCGACTCGCTGGCCTGCTCACGGAGGGCCGCGTCGACCTCCCCCTGCATCGTGACGACGGTGACGTCGTCGACGTCGGCCACCCCGATGCCGCCCGCAGCACCGTTCTTCTCGATCAGGTGCATCGTTCTCCAGCCTTGCTGTTCTGGCACGTCCCACGGTCGGGACGCGAGGGTCCCGGAAGGACCGGCCCCCGACGCTACCTGCCGACCCCGACACCCGCGCGGCGTGCTGTCCTCCAGCAGGAGAACGTCAGATGGCCGTCCGGCAGTTCCCCTCAGGTGGCCGGTTCCGGGTCGGTCACGTCCGCGACCGTGGCCCCGAGCACCGCGACCAGCGCCGTCCCGTCGACCGTCGCGCCGACCCCGTGGCCACCCGCGCCGATCGACACCTCACGGCCCAGGACCCGCTCGTCGGCCACCACGGGCCAGGCGCGCAGCGACCCGAACGGGGTGATCGTGCCGCGCTCGTAGCCGGTCACGTCCTTCGCGGTCGCCGCGTCGGGCATCGACAGGCGGTTCACGCCCAGCAGCGCGCGCAGCCGCGGCCACGAGATCGTCCGCCCACCGGGGACCAGCACGAACAGGTAGTCGTCCTCGCCGCGGCGCACCACGATCGACTTGATCAGCGCGTCCTGTTCGACGCCCCGTGCCGCGGCAGCCTCCGCGAGCGAGGACACGCGCCCGTGGTGGACGACCCGGTGCGCGATGCCCGACGCGGCGAGCGCCTGCGCGGCGCGCTCCTCCCCTGACGACTCGGCGGGTCCGGGCTGCGTGGCAGGCTCGCTCATGCGACCCAGCGTACGAAAGACCCGTGGCCCGCGACGGGAACTCGACGACGCTCGCGACGTAGCCCGAGCCTGTCGATCGCCGGGCTGGGTGCCGGTCGCTAGCCTCGCGTCATGGCCGAGCCGATCGGGATCGTGCACGACATCACCCTGCGTGACGGGCGCACGCTGCGTGCCCACGACGTCGGCACGTCCGACGACGCCCGCCCGACGGTCCTCTGGCACCACGGCTCACCGCAGAGCGGCACGCTGCTCCCCCCGCTCGTGGCCGCCGCGGCCGCCACCGGGCTGCGGCTCGTCTCGTACGCGCGGCCCGGCTACGGCGGCTCCACCGCGGCACCGGGCCGGGACGTCGCGGGGGCGGCGGACGACGTCGCCCAGCTAGCCGACGCGCTGCGCATCGAGCGGTTCACGGTGATGGGCGCTTCGGGCGGCGGGCCGCACGCCCTCGCGTGCGCGGCACTGCTGCCCGATCGCGTCACGGCCGTGGCGTGCCTCGCCGCGATCGCCCCACCCACCGGGCGGGAGGACTGGTACACCGGCATGGCCGACCTCGGCGGCCTTCGGGCGGCCGCCACCGGCCGGGAAGCGCGAGCCCGCTACGCGCAGACCGCGGAGTTCGACCCGACCTCGTTCACCGACGCCGACTGGGCGGCCCTGGCCGGAGCCTGGGCCTCGTTGGGCGACGACGCCTCGCACGCGGGCGAGGCGTGGCCGGGTGGGCTGGTGGACGACGACGTCGCGTTCGCCCGCGCCTGGGGGTTCGACCTGGCGCAGGTCGGTGCGCCCGCCCTGCTGGTGCAGGGCGGGCGGGACCGTGTGGTGCCCCCCGCGCACGTCGACCTGCTGGCGTCCGCGTTGCCGGACGTCGAGGTCTGGCGGCACCCCGAGGACGGTCACATCTCGGTGCTCCACGCGTGTGCCGACGCGATGGTCTGGCTGCTGGCGAGGGACGTCCCGGCGGTCACCCGCCCGCGGACCTGAGCGGCGCCGTCCGGTCATCGAGCAGGGCACGCCTCCGCGCGATGGTCGCGAGCCGGTCCAGCTCCGCGATCTGCTGGTCGGCGGCCACGGTGAGCTCGTCCAGGCGTTGCGGGGAGATGCCGAGCTCGCCCGACCACTCCAGCAGGGTCTGCCAGCAGCTCCGCTTCCCGACCACCGCTGACCGCATGAGCTCGAGCTCGAGCAGTGCGGTCAGCGGTGACGTGCGCACCACCCTGCCGTTGGTCTTGAGCCGCCCGACGCGCTCACCCACCCACAGCCCGGCCTGCTTCCACCGCGCCAGATGCACCCCCAGTGAGGCGGCGGTGTCGATGAGCCACTCCCGCTCGCCGGCGATCTGGGCTGCGATGTCGGCGAGGCTCGGGCCCAGCGGCGTGTCCGCGTACGCCCGCGCCATCCGCTCGATGCGGCCAGCACCAGCGGTCGCGCCGGCCACGTGGTCGCTCAGGTAGATGCGCAGGAGCTGCCGGTCGACGTCTCTCATCGGTCAGAGGGCCGTCCGAGGTGCGGGGGCGACCGGACCGTACAGGGGCTGGACGTCGGACATCTCCAGGTCTGCCGTCGCCTGGATCAGGGCCAGCAGCTCGGGGTCCAGGCCGGGCGAGAACTCTTCGACGCGTTCGACCGCGATGGTCGACGGGACACCCACGGGCGCCTGCTCGCTGGCGTCGAGCTCGGTGCCGTCCTTGGACGGGGACATCCCCTGGAAGATCTTCCCGGCCTCGGACTGCGCGGCCAGGTCGAACGTGTACTGCTTGCTCTGCAGACCCAGGTCGAGGAGCTTCTTGACCTCGGGGAACTTCTCGGCGTTCGTCTTCGGGATCGGCAGCACCTTCGCCCAGTCGACGCCCAAGGTCTCCAGCGCCCGGGCATAGGCGTTCTCGTGCGCCTGGTCCCGCACGATCAGGTACGCGACGGTCGAGCGCGCCGTCTTGTTCGCTGTCATCTCGTAGATGCGGCACTTCTGCAGCCGCCCGGTGGACTCCAGCATCAGGTTGTACAGCAGGTCCAGGACGAGGTTGCCCGAGTTGTAGACGTAGGAGCCGCTCCACGGGTTGCCCGCGGCGTCCACCGGCCGCGCACCCTGGGCTGCGACCAGGTAGTGATGGATGTTGCTCTGGTCCAGCGCGATGGCCAACGGCGTGGCGCCCCCGGCTCCGGGGGTGTCCAGCGGGTCGGTCGGGCTGCCCTGGTAGCGGGGCGAACCGTCCAGGAGCCGGGCGATCGTGGTGCCGATCAGCTCCACATGGCTGATCTCCTCCGTGCCGACGCCCTGCAGCAGGTCCCGGTACGGCTTCGCGTCCGGACCTCGGAAGTTGATGCTTTGGAACAGGTACTGCATCATCGTGCGCATCTCGCCGAACTGACCGCCCAGCCCCTCCTGCAAGGCGTTCGCGGCGGCCGGATCCGGCTCGTCGGCGACGATCTCGTTGATCAACCTCTGCACGTGCAGGTACATAGCTGTCTCCTCCGCGCTGAGTCATCACCCCGCCTGACGACGAGGGCGCAGAACCACAGTGGCCCGGGAGGGTCGATGTCGCATCTGGGGGGTTTCACCCACTAAAGCCCGATCGTATCCAGCTCGGCGAGGTCGTCGTCGACCTGGCGTATGGCGTGGGCCGCGACGCACGGGTCGACGTGCTCGCGCGAGCGGTCAGGCGGGCAACGAATTCATGGGTCGAATTCTCCGAGGGCCCGAGCCCGAAAATCATCCCTTGATTTGCTCGAGCGGAGAAAGCTGTCACGGTCACGCATTCTGCAGCGCCCCGGCACCGCCCCGACAGCACGATGCCCAGCAGACCCCGAGGGCGGCTGGGCATGTGGTCAGTTCGGGCCCGTCATCGGGTCCGGTGCAGGTCAGCGAACGAACGGCGTCATCCCCGACAGGCCGATCAGATGGGCCATGTCGCGGCGTTCGGCTGCGGTGAGAGCACGGCTCGAGAGGATCATGGGGCGGCGGCGTGCGCGGCGGACAGGGGTGGCGTCCGACTTTCGCGAGGTGTTGATGTTCACGCAGCAAACAATACTGATCGGGCGCTCGCCTGGCCACGCATTTTGGGCCCGCACGAAGGTGTTTCACGCACGCACTCACCCACTTGCCACAAGTGCTCCGGACGATCCGGACGAACGGTGGGCCGCCCCGGCCGGACGAGGCAGGAAGAGGGCTCGGCCCGGTGGGTCAGCGGACCGAGTGTCCACGGCGGCCAACCGCCGCGGCGACCCGCGCCGGAGATTGTGGGCGACGGCTCGCAGGTTCACCAGGGAGAATGGGCCGTCGTGAGCACCGCCGGAGACCATCAGCCCAGACCGGAGGGGACCGACCCCGGTTCCCGCCCGGCTCGGCGACGCCGTCCTCCCCGTCGTCGCCCACGCACCGACCCGCCCGCGACCTCTGCGACCTCAGCGACCACGCCACCGGCCCGCGACTCCTCGCGCCCCGACCAGTCGGACGGTGGTCACCGCCGCGAGCGCCGCGCGCAGGCCCGCCGCGACGTGGTCGTCCCGCCCATCACGTATCCCGAGCAGCTGCCGGTGTCGGCCCGCCGCGAGGACATCGCGGCGGCGATCCGTGACCACCAGGTGGTGATCGTCGCGGGCGAGACCGGCTCGGGGAAGACCACGCAGCTGCCCAAGATCGCGCTCGACCTGGGCCGGGGTCGCGAGGGGCAGATCGGGCACACGCAGCCCCGGCGCATCGCGGCGCGCACGGTCGCGGAGCGCATCGCCGAGGAGCTGGGCACGTCGATCGGCGAGCTCGTGGGCTACCAGGTGCGGTTCACCGACGAGTCGAGCGAGCGGACGCTCGTCAAGGTGATGACCGACGGCATCCTGCTCGCGCAGATCCAGCGCGACCCGATGCTGCGCGGCTACGACACGCTGATCATCGACGAGGCGCACGAGCGCTCGCTCAACATCGACTTCCTGCTGGGGTACCTGACGCGGCTGCTGCCGCAGCGCCCGGACCTGAAGGTCGTCATCACGTCCGCGACGATCGACTCGGAGCGGTTCGCGCGGCACTTCTCCGGACCGCCCACCCCCGAGCACCCGGACGGTGTCCCGGCCCCCGTCATCGAGGTCACGGGCCGCACGTACCCGGTCGAGGTCCGCTACCGCCCGCTGACCCCCGACCCGGAGCCCGAACCTGAGCCCGGGGAGCAGGGCGCGCTCAAGGCCGCGCCGCGCGGCGGGAAGAAACAGCGTGAGGTCGAGGACCGCGACCCGCTGACGGCGATCTGCGAGGCCTTCGACGAGCTCGCCGCCGAGGGGCCGGGCGACATCCTCGTGTTCTTCTCGGGCGAGCGGGAGATCCGCGACGCCGAGGAGGCGCTGCGCTCGCACCTGGGTGAGCGGGCGAACGACCTGCGCCGGCCCGACGCCGTGGAGATCCTGCCGCTGTACGGGCGGCTGTCGGCGGCCGAGCAGCACCGGGTGTTCCAGCAGCACGGCAACCGCCGCGTGGTGCTGGCCACGAACGTCGCCGAGACGTCGCTGACCGTGCCGGGCATCCGGTACGTGATCGACCCGGGCACGGCGCGCATCTCGCGGTACTCGAAGGCCACGAAGGTGCAGCGGCTGCCGATCGAGCCGATCTCGCAGGCGTCGGCCAACCAGCGCTCGGGCCGGTGCGGGCGCGTCGCGGACGGCATCGCGATCCGGCTGTACTCGCATCAGGACTTCGAGTCGCGGCCCGAGTTCACCGAGCCGGAGATCCTGCGCACGTCGCTCGCGTCGGTGATCCTGCAGATGATCGCGGTGGGCGTCGCGACCACGCCCGACGACATCGCGAAGTTCCCGTTCGTGGACCCGCCGGACACGCGCGCGGTGCGCGACGGCACGCAGCTGCTCACCGAGCTCGGGGCCCTCGGTGCCGGGGACGACGCCGGCGCCGGCCTGACGAAGGTGGGCCGCGACCTGGCCCAGCTGCCCATGGACCCGCGCCTCGGCCGGATGATCGTCGAGGCCGGACGCCGCGGGGTCGCCCGCGAGGTCATGATCATCGCCGCCGCCCTGTCCATCCAGGACCCGCGCGAGCGCCCGATGGAGCAGCGCGCGCAGGCCGACCAGCAGCACGCGCGGTTCGCGGACCCCACGTCGGACTTCCTCACGTACCTGAACCTGTGGCAGTACCTCAAGGAGCAGCAGCGCGAGCTGTCGGGCTCGGCGTTCCGCCGCATGTGCAAGGCGGAGCACCTCAACCACCTGCGCATCCGCGAGTGGCAGGACGTCGTCACGCAGCTGCGCGAGCTCGCCAAGCCGCTCGGCATCGTGGTGAACCCGCCGCCGCAGCGCACCCCCCCGCCGGCCGCCGCGACGTCGGGCACCACGCCGTCGGGTACGACCGCCCCCGCCGGACCCCGCCGCCGCACCGCCCCCGGCGCGGCCCAGACCGTGCTCGCCTCGGACACGGCCGAGGGTCCGGGCACGCTGCGCCTCGACTGGGACGCGGACCGCATCCACATGAGTCTGCTCGCGGGTCTGCTGAGCCAGATCGGCATGCAGGAGGCCACCGAGGTCACGCCTCCTGCGGCCGGCCGGGGCAAGAAGCCGGTGACGGGACGGCCCGACCGGCGGGGCCGCAACGAATATGTCGGCGCGCGCGGCGCCCGGTTCGCGATCTTCCCGGGCTCGGCGCTGGCGAAGCGTCCCCCGGCGTGGATCATGGCGGGCGAGCTCGTCGAGACGTCGCGGCTGTGGGCGCGCGACGCGGCGCGCATCCAGCCGGAGTGGGCCGAGGAGCTCGCGCAGCACCTGGTCAAGAGGACGTACTCAGAGCCGTCGTGGTCCACCAAGCAGGGTGCGGCGATGGCCCTCGAGCGGGTGCTGCTCTACGGGGTGCCGATCGTGGCCCAGCGCCGGGTGCTCTACGCCAAGCACGACCCCGAGCACGCGCGCGAGCTGTTCATCCGGCACGCGCTCGTCGAGGGCGAGTGGACCACGCACCACGAGTTCTTCCACGAGAACCGTCGCCTGCTCGCCGAGGCGGAGAGTCTCGAGGCCCGCGCCCGACGCCGCGACCTGGTCGTGGACGACGAGGTGCTGTTCGCGTTCTACGACGAGCGCATCCCGGCGGACGTCGTCTCGGCGCGGCACTTCGACCAGTGGTGGAAGACGGCCCGACGCACCGACCCCGATCTGCTGAGCTTCACGCGCGAGCTGCTCGTGGCCGACGAGGGCGCGACGGTGAGCGACGCCGACTTCCCGTCGACCTGGCCGCAGGGCGACCTCGAGCTGCCGCTGACGTACCAGTTCGAGCCGGGGGCCGACGCGGACGGCGTCACCGTGCACGTCCCGCTCGTGCTGCTCGCGCGGGTGCGGCCCGACGGCTTCGGCTGGATGGTGCCCGGCCTGCGCGAGGAGCTCGTCACCGCGACCATCCGGGCCCTGCCCAAGCCGGTGCGCGTGCAGCTCGTGCCCGCCCCCGACGTGGCGCGCGGCGTCGTCGCGTGGTTCGACGAGCACCTCGCGAGCTGGGAGGACACGGTGCGGGCCGGTGAGCTGGCCCCGTCCTTCCATGAGGCGTTCGCGCAGGCCGTGCGCGCGCTGCGTGACGTCGAGGTGCCGCCCGACGCGTTCGACGACGAGAAGCTGCCCCCGCACCTGCGCGTCACGTTCCGCGTCGAGGACGACGGGCGGGTGGTCGAGGAGGGCAAGGACCTGATCGGCCTGCAGCGCCGGCTCGCGCACCGCACGCAGGACGCGGTGAGCACAGCTGTCCGGACGGCGGTGCGGGACGCGATGCGCGAGGTCGCGGGGGGACGCGGCGACCGACGCGGACGCGGCGGGGGCACGCTGCCCGTCGCCGAGCCGTCCGCTGACCCCGCCACCGCCCCCGCGCCGGACCGCGCGGTCCCCGCCACCGAGCGGCTCTCCCCCGGCATCGCCGAGCGCACGGGCCTGACGCAGTGGCCTGCGGACCTGCCCGACGACGGCACCGTGCCGCTGACGGTCGAGACGTCCGGCCGGGGTGGCCTGCGCGTGCGCGGCTACCCCGCCCTGGTCGAGGAGGACGGCGGCACCGTCGCGCTGCGCGTGCTGGCCGACCCGGCGACCCAGGTCGTCGAGCACCGGCGGGGCCTGCTGCGGCTGCTGCTGCGCGACGTCGGGCTCGCGACCCCGCGCGTGACCACGCGATGGTCGGGCCAGCAGGCCCTGACCCTCGCGGCCAGCCCGTACCCGAGCACCGACGCGCTGGTGGCGGACGTGCAGCTCGCGGCGATCGACCACCTGCTCACCGAGCACCTGCAGGGACGCCCGGCCACCGAGGTGCGGACCGCGGCCGCGTACGCGCAGCTGCGCGCGGCGGTCCGTGACCGGCTCGAGGACACCGTGCACCGCACCGTCACGGACCTGGTGGCCGTGCTGGGGGCGGCCCGCGAGCTCGACGCCGAGGTGCGCGCCTCGACGAGCCTCGCGCTGCTGGCCACGTTGCAGGACGTCCGGGAGCAGGCGGCACGGCTGGTGCACGTCGGGTTCGTCTCGGAGGTCGGCATCACCCGGCTGCCGCACCTGGCCCGGTACCTGCGCGCCGCCCGGCACCGGCTCACCAAGGCCGCCGCGAACCCCGACCGGGACGCGTCGCTCGCGTGGACCGTCGCGGAGCTGACCCGCGAGTACACGACCGCCCGCGCCCGGGCCGAGGCGACCGCGAGCCGCACGCAGGCCGTCGACCCCGATCGCCGGGCCGCGTTCGACGCCGTCCGCTGGATGATCGAGGAGCTGCGCGTCTCGCTGTTCGCGCAGCAGCTCGGCACCGACGGCCCGGTCAGCGAGAAGCGCATCCGCAAGGCCCTCGCGGAGGCCTGACCTGCGCTCCCACGACCGGGCGAAAAGCCGTCGGCAGCCCGGGTGAGGTTGCGTGGCGCGGCTGCCCGCGGACGGGACGCCGACTACAGTGCCCGCATGACGACCCGGCCCGACCGCGACGATGCGGACCGCGCAGCATTCGGTTCCTTCGCGGGACCGGGTGCTGCACCGCCGAGCGAGGAGATCCTGGCGGCCGTCCACGACGGGCTGGCCAAGGTCCCGGCGGGCTCGCCGACGTCCTGGTTCGAGGTCCCGCGGCAGCGCACGCCGTCCCCCGGCACCACGATGGACCGTCGCCGCACGCTCTGAGCTGGACCTCTCGCGTCGGCTGTCAGCGCCGCCCGGCACACTGGGCCCATGACCTCCGACGCCCCCGCGGTCCCGTTCGCGGCCCCGGTCGCCACCCGCTGCTTCGGCGACGGCGACCCGCTGTACGAGGCGTACCACGACACCGAGTGGGGCGTGCCGGTGCACGGCGAGCGTGAGCTGCTCGAACGGGTCGCGCTCGAGGGCTTCCAGTCCGGGCTCGCGTGGATCACCGTGCTGCGCAAGCGCCCGGCGTTCCGGTCGGCGTTCGCGGACTTCGACCCGGCAACGGTCGCGCGCTTCGGCGACGACGACGTCGCCCGCCTGCTCGCCGACGTCGGCATCGTGCGCAACCGGGCAAAGATCGAGGCGACCATCGCGAACGCCCGCGCGGTGCTCGCGCTCGAGGAGCAGGGCCGCTCGCTCGACGAGGTGTTCTGGTCGCACGCGCCCGACCGGTCGGCGCACGTGCGCCCCGCGACGTGGGCCGACGTGCCGCCGGTGACCGCCGAGTCGCGGGCGCTGGCCCGTGAGCTGAAGTCGCTGGGCTTCCGCTTCATCGGTCCCACGACGGCGTACGCCGCGATGCAGGCGTGCGGGCTGGTCGACGACCACCTGGCGACGTGCCCGGTGGTGCTCGCCCGCAGCGCCTGATCCACTGGTCGTGAACGGGTCTCCGGGCGCGTTCACCGTCCGGACCAGGAATCTCGCCAGCTGAGAGTGGTTGCCCACATGTCGGTATGGGCATAGGCTCGCGCCACCATCCAGAGCGGCCGAGAGACCTGGCTCGACGACGCCGCAGCAACCCCCCTCGTTCCGCGCGGGTGTGGGTGCTTCCGCCAGGGTCGATGGAGCTGCCATGACCTGCATGGATCGTTGTCGTCCCGCCGCACCGCCCTGTGCGCCCGCCCGGAGCCCCCGGTGAGCGCCCCGGACGCCTGGCGCACGGCCCCCACGGGAGCCGGCTCGCGCGACCACCTCGCCGTCGTCGACCGGCCCACGATCTCGTTCGAGCTCTACCCGCCGCGCAACCCCGAGGCCGCACCGCGGCTGTGGGAGACCATCCAGGCGCTCGGGTCCGCGCGACCCGACTTCGTCTCGGTCACCTACGGGGTCGAGGGCAAGACGCGCGACACCACGCGTCGGCTCGTGCGACGGCTGCTGCGCGAGACCTCGCTCAACCCGATCGCTCACCTGACCTGCGTGGGGACCTCGCGCGCCGAGGTGGTGGAGGTGGTCGAGGAGTTCCTCGACGAGGGCGTGCGCTCGTTCCTCGCGCTGCGCGGGGACCCGCCCGCCGACCAGTCCGCGTGGCACCCGCACCCCGACGGCCTGCGCACCGCCGCCGAGCTCGTGGCGCTGCTGCGACAGATCGAGGCGCGGCGCTGCGCGACGAGCCCCGCCCAGGCGGTGCGGGCCACGGTGCGGCCGCTGTCGATCGCGGTCGCGGCGTTCCCGCGCGGCAACGCCCCGGTGGGCAGCACGCGCGAGCAGGACATCGCGGCGCTGCTCGACAAGCAGTGCTCGGGGGCCGACTTCGCGATCTCGCAGGTCTTCTACGACCCGGCGGCCTACCTCGACATGGTCGCGGGCGCCCGGCGGGCCGGGGTCACGATCCCGATCATCCCGGGCATCATCCCGACCACCGACCCGGCCCGGCTGCTCCGCGTCGAGGCGCTCACCGGCGTCCCGGTCCCGCGCGACCTGCTGGACCGCCTGGGCGCGGTCGACGACGAGGCCGAACGCCACCGCATCGGCATCCGCGCCGGCGTCGACCTGGTCAACGCCGTGCTCGACGGCGGGGCGCCCGGCGTCCACCTCTACACGTTCAACACGCACCACGCCGCACTGGACCTGCTCGAGGGCGCACACCTCGTCGGCGGAGGCCCGCTGGCCCCCGACCGGGCCGTCGGGCCGCAGGTCACCACGACATCCGACAACCCGACCCCGAGGGACTGAGCATGACCGAGACCACCACCCCCGCGTTCCCCACCGGCTCCGTCCTGGGCTACCCGCGCATCGGTCCGCGCCGCGAGCTCAAGAAGGCCCTCGAGTCCTTCTGGGCCGGACGCACCGAGGCCGCGGACGTCGAGACCGTCGCCGCCGACCTGCGCCGCCGCACCCGCACCCGCCTGGCCGAGCTGGGCCTGCGCACCGACGTGCCGGCCATCCCCAGCGCGTTCTCGTTCTACGACCAGGTGCTCGACGCGACCGCGCTGCTGGGCGCGGTGCCCGAGCGCTTCGCCGACCTGGCCGACGCCGACGGCCGGCTCGACCTCGCGGGCTACTCGACGCTCGCCCGCGGGCGCGGCGACGACCTGCCCCTCGAGATGACCAAGTGGTTCGACACCAACTACCACTACCTGGTCCCTGAGATCGGCCCCGAGACGACCTTCCGGTACGCGAGCGACCGCCCCGTGCGCGAGCTCGCCGAGGGCCTCGCGGACGGCGTGCTGACGCGGCCCGTCGTGGTCGGCCCCGTCACGTACCTGGCGCTCGCCAAGGCGACCGAGGGCTCACCCGCTGACTTCTCCCCGATCGACCGGCTGCCGGACGTGCTGCCCGTGTACGCGGCGCTGCTGCGCGACCTGCGCGCGGCCGGGGCCACGTGGGTCCAGCTCGACGAGCCCGCGCTCGTCTCGGACTCGGTCGACGTGCCCGCCGAGCGCCTGTACGCCGCGGTCATCGAGGCCTACCGTGCGCTGGCCACCGAGATCCCCGCCGACGAGCGCCCCGCGATCCTCGTGGCCGCCCCCTACGGCGACCTCGGTGCCGCGTGGCCCGTGCTCGCCGCGACCGACGTCGACGCGATCGGCATCGACCTGGTGCGCGGCTCGGTCCCCGAGGCTGTGCCGGGGCTCGGGACCACGACGCTGGTCGCCGGCGTGGTCGACGGCCACAACATCTGGCGCGCCGACCTCGACGCGAAGCTCACGGTGCTCGAGCAGCTCGAGGGCCTGGGTGCCGCGGCCGTGACGGTCGGCACCTCGACGTCGCTGTTCCACGTGCCGCACGACACGGCCGACGAGCCTGCGCTCGACCCGACCCTGACGAGCTGGCTCGCGTTCGCCGACCAGAAGGTCAGCGAGGTCGTCACGCTCGCCGAGGGTCTGACCGAGGGGCGCGAGGCCGTCCACGACCAGCTCCTCGCGGCCGCCGAGGCGCTCCGCTCGCGCGCCACGGCGCCGGGGGTGCGACGCCCCGAGGTGCGCGAGCGCACGGCCGCGCTCACGGCCGACGCGTTCACGCGTGGCTCGTTCGAGGAGCGCAAGGTCCAGCAGGCCGCCCGTCTCGAGCTGCCGCCGCTGCCGACCACCACGATCGGCTCGTTCCCGCAGACCACCGACATCCGCAAGGCCCGAGCGGCCCACGCCAAGGGCGAGCTGACCACCGCGCAGTACGAGGACGAGATGCGGGCCGAGATCCGCCGGGTCGTCGAGCTGCAGGAGGAGATCGGGCTGGACGTGCTGGTGCACGGCGAGCCCGAGCGCAACGACATGGTGCAGTACTTCGCCGAGAACCTCGACGGGTTCGCCGTGACGCAGAACGGCTGGGTGCAGTCCTACGGCTCGCGCTGCACGCGCCCGTCGATCCTGTGGGGCGACGTCTCGCGCCCGGCCCCCATCACGGTGAGCTGGACGTCGTACACGCAGTCGCTCACGAGCAAGCCGGTCAAGGGCATGCTCACGGGTCCGGTCACGATCCTGGCGTGGTCGTTCGTGCGCGACGACCAGCCGCTGGGAGAGACGGCGAACCAGGTGGCCCTCGCGCTGCGCGACGAGATCGCCGACCTCGAGGCCGCGGGCATCGCGATCGTGCAGGTCGACGAGCCGGCCCTGCGCGAGCTGCTGCCGCTGCGCGAGGCCGACCACGCCGCATACCTCGACTGGTCGGTGCGTTCGTTCCGGCTGGCCACGTCCGGGGTGCGCGACGACACCCAGATCCACACCCACCTGTGCTACTCGGAGTTCGGTGAGGTCATCGGTGCGATCGACGGGCTCGACGCCGACGTGACGTCGATCGAGGCGGCCCGCTCGAAGATGGAGATCCTCGGGGACATCGCCGCGGCGGGCTACCCGCGAGCGATCGGCCCGGGCGTCTACGACATCCACTCCCCGCGCGTGCCCTCGGAGGAGGAGGTCACCGAGCTGCTCACCGAGGCCGTCAAGGCCATCGCCCTCGACCAGCTGTGGGTCAACCCCGACTGCGGCCTCAAGACCCGCCGCTACGAGGAGGTCACGCCCTCGCTCGAGGCGATCCTCGCCGCGACCCGGACGGTCCGCGCGACGCTCTGACCCGATGCACCGCTGCACCGCACGCACGAGGACCCCCGGTCGGGTGACCGGGGGTCCTCGTGCGAGGGGTGGCCGGCCGCGGCCCGAGGGGACCGGACTCCGGACGCCCGTCGGTGTCAGGCCGAGCCGCTGGTGCCCGAGCCCTCGACGCGCTGACCCGAGCCCACCGACGCGCCTTCGTTCCGCTCGATGGTCGGGTGCGACTCACGCACCCCGCGCTGCACCTCGACGCGGTGCGGCTTGGCCGACTCGGCCACCGGGATGGTCAGCGCGAGCACGCCGTCCGCGTAGGTCGCCGAGATGTCCTGCAGGTCGAGCCCGCGGCTGACGGTGAGCTGGCGGGCGTAGGTGCCGCTCGGTCGCTCCCGCGCGAGCCACTGCACATCGGTGTCGGTGCGCGGGGTGCGCTGGGCACGGATCGTCAGCGTCCGGTCCTCGACGCTCACGTCGATCGTGCCCGGATCCGCTCCGGGAAGGTCGACGAGCAGCACGTAGTGGTCCCCGGAGCGGTACAGGTCCATCGGCATGGTCGCGGCCGCGCGTGCGCTGCCGAACATCTGGCCGACGAGCCGGTCCATCTCCTGGAACGGGTCGTATGCACTCACCACTGCCAACACCTCCTCGTCACGAGACCCTGGACCCCCCGGGGCCTCAGCCCGGGCCGGTCGCGTCCTGCGGGTGACCAGGCGGGCACCCTTCGACAGTGACCCCGTGCGCGTCACGGCGCCACGGCAGGGGTGGGGTCTCGCGCAGGGACAGCAGCCCGCGGGGAGGTCAGACGCGTGCGACGTGCTCCGACAGGGCTTCCACGATGCGGACGTCCGCGTCCAGCCACGGGACGGTCAGCCACCGGCCGAGAGGCAGCCAGCGCAGCTCGTCGTGCTCGATCAGGGGCTGGGGGGTCCCCGTGGTGACCCGGGCGAGCCACAGGCGCATCTCGTACCGCTCGGACAGCTGCCAGGCACCGTCGTCGGGCCCCACGAGCTCCCGACCGAGGGCGACACCCACCCCGAGCTCCTCGGACAGCTCGCGGTGCAGGCCCTCCTCGGGCGACTCCCCCGGTTCGACCTTGCCACCGGGGAACTCCCAGCGTCCGGCGAGGTTCGTGGGTACCGAGCGGCGCGCGGCGAGAAGGTGGCGCGGTGCGTCGAGGTCGTCGACGATCGCCGCGGCCACGACGAGGGCGGGTGGGGTCATGGTCGAAGTGTCTCAGCGGCCGCTGGACACCCGCGCCCCGAGCGCCGTCAACCGACCAGGAGCAGCCCACCCAGGCTCACGGACATCGCGACCATCGTCGCGACACCGCCGAGGGCTGCCGCCCGTCCACCCGAGCGCACCAGGCCGCCGACGTGCACCTGCGTCCCGAGCGCGACCATCGCGGCACCGAGGGCCACGGTCGTCGCGGCCTTGATGCCCGGGGCGGCCGCGTCGGGCACCACGCCGAGCGTGCGCACAGCGACCGCGACCAGGAACCCGACCACGAAGACCGGCACGATGGGCGGCCGCGTGGTGGTGCTCGCCGCGGACCTGCCCTGCCGACGACGACGCGCGATCCCGACGCCCGTCACGAGCGGGGCGAGCAGCACGACGCGGGCCAGCTTCGCGACCACAGCCACGGCGAGCGCGACGGTCGAGATGGCTCCTGCGGCAGCGACCACCTGGGCGACCTCGTGCACCGAGAGGCCCGCCCACAGCCCCGCGGTCCGGTCGTCGAGGCCCATGAGCCCGGACAGGACCGGCACCAGCAGGATCGCCAGGCTGCCGTAGAGGGTCACGAGCGCGACGGCGGTCGCCACGTCGTCGTCATCGGCGTCGGCCACCGGGCTCATGGCCGCGACCGCAGCGGCACCGCAGATCGAGAAGCCCGTCGCGACCAGCAGCGTGAGCGCCCGTCCAACCCGGAGCCGACGACCCACCCACAGCGTCACCGAGAACGTCGCAGCCACCGTGACCGCGAGGACCCCGAGCTCGGCCGGTCCGAGGGCGAGCACGTCCCGCGCGGACAGCTGCAGGCCGAGCAGCACGACCCCCGCCCGCAGCACGTACCGGGAGGTCCACGCGAGGCCCGGGACGAGCGACGTGGGCACCGCGCGGACCGCACGCGCGAGCACACCGACCGCGATGGTCACGAGCAGCACCGGGAAGGTGGGCAGCCAGGTGGTGAGCAGGACGCAGGTGCCCGCGACGAGCAGTGCGACGACGACACCGGGGACAGGGCTCGGACGCGCAGGAGACGGGCGCGCAGGAGAAGCGGTGCCGGTGGTGGGCGCCACCTCGAGCCGGTCGGCCGGCGGAGGGCTGTCGGGGGTGGGGACGTGCAGGGGGTTCACGGTGCCACCGTGCCCTGCTGTGCGGCCAGAGCGAAATTCGCCTCCGGTCCCGCACCCCGGTCCACCTCTCGTGGACCACGTGTGCGGCCGCTGCGAGCGGCCGCAGGGGTCGTCAGCGGAGCCCGGCGGCCTCGGCCCAGGCGACGGCCTCGGCGCGCGTCGAGACGCCGATCTTGCGGTAGACGCTGCGCACCTGGGACTTCACCGTGTTGCGGGTGACGAACAGGCGCGTGGCGATCTCCTCGAGCGTGACGTCCTCCGCCAGCTCGCCGAGCACCACGCGCTCGCGCCGTGTCAGCGGCTCGGTGAGCTGTGTGGTCTCGCGGGTGATCTGCAGCGTGCTCATGGTGTCCTCCAGGTGTACTGCGTCCCGGCCCCAGCCGGACCGTGTGGTGCGATCCCTCACCACATGAGATCGGCAGCTGGACGGCCTATGACGCAGAAATCACCCACCAATCACCCTCCGATCCACCCCCAGACCCGGCACTCCGCCTCAAAAGTCGCGAAACCGCAGGTCACACGAGTAACGGTCCGAGGTCGGACGATCGCATTCATCCGAAAGGGTTCACCCGTTCGGCCGATTACCAATCAGTAACTTCTACTCTCCGACGAGCGCCGTGTACTCAGCAGCGGTCAGGAGCGGTCCGGCCGAGGTGACCTCCACCTTGAGCAGCCAGCCCGCGCCGTAGGGCTCGGAGTTGACCACCGACGGGTCGGCGACAGCGGCGTCGTTGACCGCGATCACGGTGCCCGAGACGGGTGAGTACAGCTCGGAGACCGACTTGGTCGACTCGATCTCGCCCACCACGCTGCCCGCGGTGAGCACGTCGCCGACAGCCGGCAGCTCGAGGTACACGACGTCACCCAGCGCGTCGGCCGCCGTCGCCGTGATGCCCACCGTCGACGGGTCGCCCTCCAGGACCCACTCGTGCTCGGCGGTGTACATGAGGTTCTCGGGGATGCTCGTCATCGGTCTCTCCAGGTCGGTCGGTCGTTCCGGCTGCGTCGCGGTCGGTCGCAGCCAGCGGGTGGTGGGTGGTGAGGCTCGGTCTACCGTGCTCGACGGTAGAAGGGAAGGGCGACGACCCGCACCGGCTCACGCCGACCGCGCACGTCGACCGCGAGCTCGGTGCCCTCGGCGCTCAGCTCAGGGGTGACGTAGGCCATCGCGACCGGGTGCCCGAGCGTCGGCGACGGCGCGCCGGACGTCACGAACCCGACCGCGGGGCTGTCGGGCGCGGTGCTCGCAAGCACCTCGTAGCCGTGGCGCGCTGCCCGGCGCCCCTCCGCGACCAGCCCCACGAGCACGCGCGCGGGCGGCGACACCTTGCGGGCGGCGAGCGCCTCGCGGCCCACGAACGGCAGCGGCGTCCCGTCGGGCAGGGTCTTGTCGAGCTTGACCACGCGGCCGAGCCCCGCCTCGTACGGCGTGGTCGTCACGTCGAGCTCGTTGCCGTAGAGCGGCATCCCGGCCTCGAGGCGCAGGCTGTCACGCGCCGAGAGCCCCGCAGGCACGAGCCCGTGCGGGGCCCCCGCCTCGAGCAGCGCGCGCCACAGCGCGGGGGCGTCGTCCGCGGGCACGAACAGCTCGAAGCCGTCCTCGCCCGTGTAGCCCGTGCGCGCGACGAGCGCGGGCAGCCCGGCGACCGTCGCGTCGACCGACGCGTAGTACTTCAGGCCGACCACGCCGTCCACGTCGTCGGGCGCCGTGAGCGAGCTGACGATCTTCTCGGCCGCCGGGCCCTGGACCGCGACGAGGGCCGTCGTGAGCGACGCGTCGGTCAGCTGGGCGTCGAAGCCGTCGAACCGCTGGACCAGCGCGTCGCGCACCACGGCGAGGTTCGAGGCGTTCGCGACCACGAGGAACCGCTCGTCGGCGAGGCGGTAGACGACCAGGTCGTCGAGCACGCCGCCGTCCTCGGCCGTGAGCATCGTGTACCGGGCGCGGCCCACCGCGAGCGCGGTCAGGTCGCCGACCAGCGCGTGGTCGAGCGCGGTCGCGGCCTGGGGGCCGGTGACCTCGAGCTCACCCATGTGCGACAGGTCGAACAGCCCCGCGGCCGAGCGCACCGCCTGGTGCTCGGCCAGGTCGGACGTGTAGCGCAGCGGCATCTGCCAGCCCGCGAAGGACGTGAGGGCGGCGCCGAGCGCGACGTGCTCGTCGTGCAGCGGGGACAGGACGTCGTCGGCCATCAGAGGGCACCTTCCGTGGGGGTGAACGTGTCGTCGAACGCCTCGGGCGGCGGGCACGAGCAGACCAGGTTGCGGTCACCGTGCGCGTTGTCGATGCGGCGCACCGGCGGCCAGTACTTGTCGGATCGCAGGCTCGGCAGCGGGTAGGCGGCCCGCTCGCGACCGTAGGGCAGGTCCCACGTGTCGGCCGTGACCGAGGCCGCGGTGTGCGGGGCGCGGCGCAGCGGCGAGTCAGCGAGCGGCCAGGTGCCGGCCGCGACCTCGTCGATCTCGTGGCGGATCGCGACCATCGCGTCGACGAACCGGTCGAGCTCAGCCAGGTCCTCGCTCTCGGTCGGCTCGACCATGAGCGTGCCCGCGACCGGGAACGACAGCGTCGGTGCGTGGAAGCCGTAGTCCTGCAGCCGCTTGGCCACGTCCTCGGCCGTGACGCCCGTCTGCTTGGTGAGCTCGCGCAGGTCGAGGATGCACTCGTGCGCGACGAGCCCCGCGGGGCCCGTGTAGAGCACCGGGAAGTGCTCCGTGAGGCGTGCGGCCAGGTAGTTCGCGCTGAGCACCGCGGTCTCGGTCGCCCGGCGCAGCCCCTCGCCGCCCATGAGCGCGACGTACGCCCACGAGATCGGCAGGATGCCCGCCGACCCGAACTGCGCCGCGGCGACCGGGGCCGTCACGTGCTCGGCGCCCGACGGGCCGCTGCCCACGCTCAGCCGCGGGTCGGTCGGGTCGCCCGGCAGGAACGGCAGCAGGTGCTCGCCCACGCCGATCGGGCCGACGCCGGGACCGCCGCCGCCGTGCGGGATGCAGAAGGTCTTGTGCAGGTTGAGGTGCGAGACGTCGCCGCCGAACTCCCCCGGGCGTGCGAGCCCGACCAGCGCGTTGAGGTTCGCGCCGTCGATGTACACCTGGCCGCCGGCCCCGTGCACCAGGTCGCACACGGTGCGCACCTGCTCCTCGTAGACGCCGTGCGTCGAGGGGTAGGTGATCATGATCGCCGCGACCTGCGGGCCGTGCGTCGCGAGCTTCGCGCGCAGGTCCTCGAGGTTCACCGAACCGTCCTCGGCCGTGGCCACGACCACCACGCGCATGCCCGCGAGCGCCGCCGACGCCGCGTTCGTGCCGTGCGCCGAGGCCGGGATCAGGCAGACGTCGCGCACCGGGTCGCCCGCGGTGCGGCGGCTCGCGTGGAAGTCGCGGATGGCCAGCAGCCCCGCGAGCTCGCCCTGCGACCCGGCGTTCGGCTGCACCGAGACGCCCGCGTAGCCGGTGACCTCGGCGAGCCACGTCGACAACGTGTCGATGAGCTCGGTGTACCCGGCGGCCTGCTCACGCGGCACGAACGGGTGCAGCCCGGCGAACTCGGGCCACGAGATGGGCTCCATCTCGACCGTCGCGTTGAGCTTCATGGTGCACGAGCCCAGCGGGATCATCGTGCGGTCCAGCGCCAGGTCCTTGTCGGACAGGCGGCGCAGGTAGCGCAGCATCGCCGTCTCGGAGCGGTGCGCGTGGAACACCGGGTGGGTCAGGTAGTCGCTCGTGCGGCGCAGCGCGGCGGGAAGAGCCTCCGGGTGGGCGTCGAGCGTCATGAAGCCGCCGGGGCTTGCGGGCTCGGGATCGACGGTCGTCGCCCCCGCGTCCACGAACGCGCCGACCACGGTGTGCACGTGGTCGAGCGTGGTCCGCTCGTCGCACGCGACCTGCACGTGGTCGGCGTCGGTCGCCCACAGGTTCACGCCACGCTCGGCCGCGGCGGCGACCACTGCCGCGGCGCGGCCCGGGACGCGGGTGCGGACGGTGTCGAAGAACGCGTCGTGCACCACCTCGACACCCACGGCCCGCAGGTTCCCCGCGACCGTCAGCGCCCGCGTGTGCACCCGTTCGGCGATCTCCCGCAGCCCGTCGGGCCCGTGGTAGACCGCGTACATCGACGCGACGATCGCCAGCAGCGCCTGCGCGGTGCAGATGTTGCTCGTGGCCTTCTCGCGGCGGATGTGCTGCTCACGGGTCTGCAGCGCGAGCCGGTACGCCGGGGCGCCGTCCGCGTCGACCGAGACCCCGACCAGCCGGCCGGGCAGCATCCGCTCGAGACCCGCGCGCACCGCCATGTACGCGGCGTGCGGGCCGCCGTAGAACAGCGGCACCCCGAACCGCTGCGACGAGCCGACGGCGATGTCCGCGCCGAGCTCGCCGGGCGGGGTCAGGAGCGTGAGCGAGAGCAGGTCGGCGGCGACCGTCACGAGCGCCCCCGCCTCCTTCGCCGCGGCGATCAGCGGCGTCAGGTCACGCACCACGCCCGACGCGCCCGGCGCCTGCAGCACCACGCCGACCAGCTCGGCGCCGCCCAGGTCGGGCAGCCCGTCGCTCAGGTCCGCGACCACGACCGGCAGGCCCATCGCGTCCGCACGGCCCCGCGTCACGGCGACCGTCTGCGGGAAGCACTCGGCGTCGAGCACCACCACGCCGTCGTCCTTGCCGCGCACCGCCCGGCGCATCAGCGCCACGGCCTCGGCGACCGCCGTCGCCTCGTCGAGCAGCGACGCGTTGGCCGTGGGCAGCGCGGTCAGGTCCGAGACGACCGTCTGGAAGTTGAGCAGCGCCTCGAGCCGGCCCTGCGAGATCTCCGGCTGGTACGGCGTGTACGCGGTGTACCAGGCCGGCGACTCGAGCACGTTGCGCCGGATCACCGCCGGCGTGACCGTGTCCGAGTACCCCTGGCCGATCATCTGCGTCAGCACGGTGTTCTTCGCCGCGATCGCCCGCAGGTCCGCGAGGACCTCCTCCTCGCCGCGGGCCACCGGCAGGTCGAGCGGCCGGTCCGTGCGGATCGCGGCCGGGACCGCGGCATCGACCAGCGCGTCGAGCGAGTCGTAGCCGAGCGTCCGGAGCATCGAGGCGACCGCCGAGGACCGCGGGCCCACGTGCCGGTCCGCGAAGTCGCGGGCGGCATCGGTGCGGTGCGCGAGGTCGTCGCGGGTCAGGGACGTCTGCGCGGTCTGCTGCGCGGTCGCAGCGTCGTGGAGATCGGTCACGGTGGCTCCTCCGGGGGCGCCCGGCGATGCCGGGACGGACGGGTGGCCTCCCCGCTCTGTCATCAGACGCGAACCACCCGGAGATGGGGTCGCCGACCTGAGAGTTTTGCCGGTCCGCCAGCGGGCCGTGCCGGTCCCTGGGGACGAGCAGGACCCCGGGGCGCGCCGACTTGCACCGTCGGTGAGCCGCCCTCACGGGCGACTGCTTTCCAGAGTTGCCTCGCCGCGGCGGTACGGGGGCCTGAGAGTTTCCCGGGGAGGGCTTGCTCCTTCGGCGCCTCGACGCACGTGCGGGGAGGACTCTCCCGCCGCAGTTCGAGCAGCGTGTTCAGTTGTGGTCCTCACGTCAGCCTACGGGCATGCGGCCCACCGCACGCACGTCGCGACCACGGGGTGGACGACGCGTCTGCGCTGGTCGTCAGGCGCTCAGCACGACCGTCGCGGTCGCGGTGGCGCCCTGCTCACGGGCCCGGGACACGACGGTGCCGACGTCGGCCAGCGAACCCTCGACCAGCACGGGCTGACCGATGGCCGCGTCACCCGACCAGCGCACAGCGACGGTCGGCGGCGGGGCGAACGGCACCCCCGGTGGCATCTGCACCACGCCCATGGCCCGCACCCGCGGGTCCGACGCCGGACGCACCACCACCGACTGCACGGCGGCGAGCCGTTCGACGGTGCGCACCAGGTGCTGCTGGCGGCGCAACGACGCGTGGAAGGTCACCGCGATGCTGCCCGACCCGCCGTCGACCGCCCCCGTCGCGAGCGAGTCGAAGCTCACCCCGCGTGTCGAGAACACCCCGGTCAGGGCCATGAGGGTGCCCGGGCGGTCGGCGCCGCGCACCAGGGCCACCCAGCGTTCCGTGGCGGCGCTCATGCGACCGGCTCCGCGTCGAGCACCACGGCTGGCCTCGCCGGTTCGGGCCTCGCGTGCCCGTGACCGACGGCCGCGAGCAACGCGTCGATCCGGTCGCGGCTCGCGAGCAGCAACCGTTCCTCGTCGGGAGCGAGGTCGTCGAGCATCACGCGCGTCCACCCTTCGGGGCCGAGGACCACGGGCACGCCCAGCACCCCGCGCAACGGCTCACCGCCGAGCTGCACCTCACCGTCGAGCGCGACCTGCCCCGCGACGACCGTGTCGCGGCCGTCGAGCAGCGTGGCGAGCAGCCCCACCGTCGCGTTCGCGGTGCCGTTCGCCGTCTTCGCGCCGCTCGTGTGCGTCATCCAGGGCCGCGTGACCACCCGCAGGTCCGGTGGCCAGGAGTCGATCAGGTCGAAGGCCGCGCCGGTGTCGTCGGCCGCGACCTGCGTGAGCAGGCGCTGCGCGTCCACGATCTCGGCGCCGAACGTGTCGAGGGTCCGATCCCGGCGCAGCCCGGCCAGCGCCGCACGGCGCTCGTCCACGTCGAGGCCGCTGATCCGCACCGTCGACCACAGCGGCACCAGGTCCTCCCCGTGCTGCCCTGCCACGAAGCCGCCGATGCGGTGACGGCGCAGCCCCAGCGACACCGCGAGCTCGCGGCGGAACCGCAACGTGTCGAGCCACGCGCCCATGCCGATCACCCGGTGCCGGCCCAGCACCCGCGCCATGACGGCCACGCCCAGCTCGACCGGGTTGGACACGACGATCACGACCTCGTGCCCCGACCCGTGCTCCGCGAGCGCCCGCGCGTACGACTCGAACACCGGCAGGTTCGTCGCCGCGAGCTCCGCCCGGGTCGTCGAGGCGCCCGCGACCGCCGGGGTCGTGCGGCCCGCCGCGACGACGACCACGTCGGCCACCACCTCGTCCGGGCTCAGCGCGACGTCGAGCAGCGGCGCGTGCTCGTCATAGGCGTCGATCAGGTCGGCGCGCAGCCCGTGCGTCGCCCGGGCCGACGCACCATCGGCGCGACCCACCAGCTGAAGCCGCGACGACGTCGGCAGCACCCGCCGCTCGACGAGCTGCGTGCACACCTGTCGTCCGACATCACCCGCTGCTCCCAGCACCGCTACGTCCATGCTCGGAGACTACGGGCGACGTGTGAACTGGACGTTGCCAGCTGGACGCCTCCGCGGGGGGGCAGGGCCGTTCGGGTGGTTCGTGCCGGAACGCGATCAAGGTCGGCTCGCGTGCCACCGATGCCCTCCCATGAGCAGTGAGGGCGCGACGATCCCTGGTGCCGCCGGACGACTCCCGCTCGCCTCGGTAGCCGTGCTCGCCGTCACGGGGGCAGCGCTGTCCGCGGCGCGATGGCACGCCCTCCTGTGGGAGGACTACCGCTTCAACATCAAGATGTTCACCACGATGCAGGCGCGCGCTGCCGAGCTGGGCCTCCCGGGGCTCGACGCGTCGTACACCCCCACGCCACCCGACCTGTGGACGTCGACCGTCTACGGGATGTCCGACGGTCTGATGGTGGCAGCGGTCGTACTGCTCGGCGTCGCCCTCGTCACCGCGGGACTTCGCGTCTGGGGGATCGTCGTCCCGCTGCTGCTCAACGTCCCGCCGCTCGTCGTCGGCTGGACGCTCACCGACGTCGTGGTGATTCCTGGCAGCGTCGACGTCGCCGCCGGCCCGCTGCCCTGGTACGGCAACGCGCTGCTGATCGGGATCGCGATGACCCTGCCCGCAGCCCTCGCCGTACGCGGTCGGTCCAGCACCTCGACGGCACGCATCCCGACCCGCACGGCACTGCGCCGGGCGGGCACCGTCGCCGTGATCGTGCTCGGCGGCACCCTGCTCTGGGCATGGAGCCTGCAACCGTGGTGGGACTGGAGCGGAGAACTCGCGCAGCGCGGCGGCACAGCGGTGGTCATCGTCTCGACGGGCTTGCTCGCCGCGGCGCTGCCCGTGATGCGCCTTCGCCGCTGGGCCATCGTGGCAGCCGTCCTCGTGGTCCTCGAGACCATCGTCGCGAGCGGTGTGCTGGCACCCGGGGACGGCTACTGGTTCGACGTGTCGGAGCCGCTCCTCCAGGTCGCGACGCTCGCGATCGGGCCGCTCGCCGTCCTGGCCGCCCCCGCCGCAGGGCGCGCGTGGCGGTCCGCGTTCCGCCGGGGGCCTGGCACGCGACGCGACGCGGCGGCCGGTCCGACACCCGCGTGACGGCGTCGGACGTCGGTGTCGGGCACGCGATGGCGCCTGGGTCGGTCGACCATTCGGGTGAAACACCCATGACGCCCTCAAGGTCGGGATACCTGGTGCCGAGACTGGACCCATGTCGTCTGAGGTAGGACGCGTTCGAGGTGTGGGGTCGCCATGGGCCCTCGGGTTCGCCGCCACCCTCGCCCTGGCCATGACGGTGCTGTCTTCGGTCCAGTCGCAGGCGCGGCAGGGCGAGGTCCCGATCACCCTCCCGATCGCCCTCGGGCTGCTCGACGGGCTCGTCGCCGCCGCAGTCGCTCTGCTCGGACTGGCACTGGTCACCGTCGGCTACCGCACCTGGGGTCTGGCCGTCCCTCTGGCCCTCATCGCGCTTCCGCTCACGGCCGGCCGGACCTTCGTCTCGATGGAGGTGTGGCCCGGTGCGAACGACGGGGCCGCCACCCCCGGATGGGGCTCCGGGCTGGTGATCGGGCTGGTCCTGATGCTCCCCGCCGTGCTCGCCGCGGTCGCCCCGCTCGTCGCATCCGGTGGGCCCGAACAGAGCCCCGCACCCCGTCGGCGGATCTCGACCGGTACGGCGCTGCGCCGGTCCGGGGTGGCCGCCGCGATCATCGCCGCGGGTGGTCTCCTCTGGGACGCGGTGTCGTCGACGAGCTCGACGTCCACGAGGTACTCGCTCGCCGTCCAGGTCGCCATCGCCGTCGTCATCGTCTCGACCGGACTGCTCGCGGCAGCACTGCCGGCCCGGCACCTGCGTCCCTGGGCCGTCGTCGCCCTCACCCTCCTCGTCGCCCACTCGCTCGTCATGCTCGTCGCGCTGAGGCTCACGGGGTTGTGGTCACCGTGGTCCAACCTGTCGGGCCTGCTGCACCACCTGCTGGTGCTCGCCGCCGGGCCCGTCGCCGTGCTGGCGACACCCGCGGTGCGTGCCCGGACCTCCACGTTCCGGCACGCGCACTTCGGCGGAGCCGGCACGAGCGGATCCACGGCTGCGTGAGGCCCGCAGCCCCGCTAGATCCGCCACCCGAAATCGGCGCTTCGTCGCGACAACTCCCCGCGATAGCGTCCGGCCCATGACCGCACCGCTCGACGCGTCCGGGTCCGTCGTCGCCGTGAGCCGCAGCGCCCGGCACGCGTTCAGCAAGGTCAACCAGCCCGAGGTCCGGATCGCCGTGGGCGTCGGGGTCGAGGGCGACGCGCACTCGGGCGCCGCGGTCCAGCACCTCTCGCATCGGAGGCCCGCGCCGCCGCCGAACCTCCGCCAGGTCCACCTCATCCACGCCGAGCTGTTCGACGAGGTCGCCCGCGCGGGGTTCACCGTGAACCCGGGCGAGCTCGGGGAGAACGTCACGACCCGCGGCGTGGACCTGCTGGCCCTGCCGCGCGGCACCCGCCTCCACCTGGGCGGGCGCGCCGTCGTCGAGCTCACCGGCCTGCGGAATCCATGCAAGCAGATCGACGGCTTCCAGGACGGGCTCATGCGGCTGCTGGTCGGGCGGGCGGCGGACGGCACGATCGTCCGCAAGGCCGGCGTGATGAGCATCGTGCTGGTCAGCGGCCTGGTCCGCGCCGACGACCCGATCGGCATCGAGCTGCCCGTCGGCGCCCACGAGGCCCTCGTCCCCGTCTGACCCGGCGGTACGGCCGACCGGGCGACGACGGCCGGCGCGTCGCCCGTCGCCGCCACGCGCCCCGCGTCGGGCGTGGCAAGCTTCGCCGGCATGGAGACCGTCGTCGAGCGCGAGTTCCGGCGGGCACTCATGGACGCCCTGCGTGAGCACACCTCGCGAGGCGACGGCACGATGACGCGCGCCGAGCTCACCGCGTTCCCGCACGGCGACACGACGTGGCGGCTGATCGACCAGTCGAGGGGCATCTGGAACCCGCGCAGCCTGGCCGCGACCCTGTCGATCGTCTCGTCCCCCACCGGCCCCTACGCCGACCAGGAGCTCGCGCCCGGCGTCTGGCGCTACGACTACCGCGCCGGGTCCGTCGAGGGCGACAACACCAAGCTGCGCCGCGCGCACCAGCTCGACCTGCCCGTGATCCTGCTGCGGAAGATCCGGACGGGCGTCTACCTGCCGGTCTTCCCCGTGTCCGTCATCGCCGAGGACACGACCCGACGGAACTTCACGATCGCGCTCAGCGATCTGGACCTGCTGCGTGACCCCGCGCACCCGACGAGCGCCGAGCGGCGCTACGCCGAACGCGTCGTCCAGCAGCGGCTGCACCAGCCGATGTTCCGCGGGATCGTGCTGCGCGCCTACCGCAGCCGGTGCGCGGTGTGCGCGCTCAAGCACCCCGAGCTGCTCGACGCCGCGCACATCGACGGCGACCGGGCGGCGCTGGGCGAGGCGGTCGTGACCAACGGCATGTCGCTGTGCAAGATCCACCACACCGCGTACGACAAGAACTTCATGGGCATCTCCCCCGACTACACCGTGGGGATCAACACCGCCCTGCTCGCCGAGGTCGACGGCCCGATGCTCAAGCACGGCCTGCAGGAGATGCACGGCCTCACGATCGGCCTGCCCGAGCGCCCGAAGGACCGGCCCGATCGCGACCGCCTCGCCCGACGCTTCGCGGAGTTCACGGCAGCCTCGTAGCGGACACAAACGTCCCGCCGTCCAGAGAGTTGGCAGAACCGATCACTGGGATGCCCGCCTCTCGCTAGTTTCGCGGGCATGGTCTTCCCGTCGCGCGCGCCCGATGCCGCCCGGACCGTGCCGGTGACCGGGTCCGTGCGTCGCCCGACGGCGGTCGCTCGCGTCGCGATCCTTGCGGCCCTGGCCCTCACGCCGGTGACCGGGTGCACCTCGACGCCGGATCCTTCGCCGAGCCCGACCGTCACCGAGGCCGTCGCGACACCCACCCCGCCGCCGACGCCCACCTCGACCCACAGCCCGAAGCCCGAACGACCCGCCGCGATGAACGACCCCGGCGTCGACGGCGCCATCGCCGCAGCAACCTACTTCGTGTCGCTGTTCCCGTACGTCTACAGCACCGGCGAGCTCGCCGAGTGGAACGCGCTGAGTCATCCCGAATGCGAGTACTGCTCGAGCGTTCGCGACGACGTCACCGAGATGCACGTGGCCGGTGAGAGTCAGCGCGGCCCGGAAGTCGCGGTCACCTCGACGCAAGGCGTGCAGATCGATCCATGGTGGTACTCGGTCAAGCTCGATCTGAAGCAAGGTCCCTGGGTGATCGTCGATTCGGCGGGAGCCACAATTCGCGAGGACGTCGCGACGACGACCCTCCACATGGAACTCGCAGTCATTCCTCATTGGGACACGTGGCTCGTTCGCGCAGTTCAGGTCGAACTGACCGACGACTAGACGAACGATCATCGGTTCGAGTGAAGGCGAAGGTGGGGCCGGTGGACTCACCACCCGCGGCAACCCATGTCCACAGACAGGGTGAACCGGTGACCGGGATGCCCGCCTTTCGCTAGGTTCGCGGGCATGGTCTCCACGTCGCGTGTGCCCGATGCTGCCCGGACCGCGCCGACGACCCCGCGCCTCGCCGTCGCCGCGGCCCTGGCCCTCACGCTGGTGACCGGGTGCACCTCGTCGACAGATCCGTCGCCGAGCCCGACCGTCACCGAGGCCGTCGCGACCCCCACCCCGACGCCGACGCCCACCTCGACCGCGAGCCCGAAGCCCGAACGCCCCGCCGCGATGAACGACGTCACCGTCGAGGGCGCGATCGCCGCCGCGACCTACTTCATCTCGCTGTACCCGTACGTCTACAACACCGGCGACCTCACCGAGTGGAACACCCTCAGCCACCCCGAGTGCATCTTCTGCGCCAGCGTCAAAGACAGCGTCGTCGAGATGCAGGCAAGGGGGGAGAGCCAAACCGGAGCGGCGACTTCCGTCTCGGCGTCGCAGGGCGTCGAGATTGATCCCACTTCGTACTCGGTGGAACTCGATGTCACACAGGGCCCCTGGAGCGTGGTCGATTCATCGGGAGTGACCGTGCGTGAGGACGTTCAGGCGCATCCGTACCGCATGCTGCTGGTGGTCGTGCACGACGAGGCTGTGTGGCGCATGCGCGCGGTTCAGTATGAAGCGACCGATGACTAGGAGGAGCTTCGTCAGCGTTGGCGTCGCACTTCTTGCAATGACGGGCGTGTGTTCGCCTGCCGCCGCCGACGGACTCAGCACGCCGATTGCCAGCGACGATGCAGTCTCAGTTGGTGCGACTCTCGGTGTGAAGCAGGAGTCGGCCTGGGCGGCGGCCAAGGCTGCGAGTGATCCGGCGGCGTTGTTGGTCGAGTACCGGCGGATGGAGCAGTGCGAGACATCGAACGGGAGCGTCTACCCGGCCGAGAACGGGCCCTGTGCGGCGACCGACGGGTACGTCCCGCTGCCCGACTGCGGCGGGTTCACCCCGCTGCTGCACCTG